>JBGUNL010000190.1:0-10946 GCA_045117295.1 Candidatus Limivicinus sp. | reverse complement strand
ACCAAATGGCGCTGCGAGAAGGAGACCGGCGTGGCATACAGCAGGCTGGAGGACGCCTTCGTGGACGGCGTGCTGACCAAGCAGCAGGCTGTGACGCTGCAGGTCAAGTACGGCGGCAAGACCATGGACAAGGCCGAGGAGGCCGTGATGAAGTGGGCCTGCGAGAAGGACAACGGGATCAAGTATTCCGACATCGAGGAGGCATACATCGCCGGCAAGGTCACCAAGCAGCAGGTCGTCTCCTGGGAGCAGAAGTACGGCGGACGCAGCAGAGACAAGGCCGAGGAGTATCTGGCGCGCTACGAATTCGCACGGAAGACCGGCGTCGAGTGGAGCCAGGTGCACGAGGGCTTCAAGACCGGTCGCCTGAAGGAATCCGATCTGCTGATGGGCTACAAGACCATCGCAGGCATGGACGACGAGAAGGCCCACGCCTACGTGGAGGTAGCCAAGTGGATCCGCGACGTGGACGACGAGTTCAACTACGAGAAGTACCAGAAGTGGCAGCAGGGCGAGGAACGACTTGTGGCTGCTGGCGTCTCGAAGACACTCTTCGCACAGGTGGCGGAGGCCTGGGCGGACGATCCGAGTCTCAAGAGCGAATACACGCCGGAAGGCAAGCTGATCACGGACTCCAAGATGAAGAAGATGATGGCCTACATCGGCAAGCTCAACATCTCCGCGGAGCAGAAGACGGCGCTGGCCTACAGCTTCTACAAGGACGGAAAGAAGATCAAGAAGTACAAGACCTGGTAAAAGGGAAAGGACGGGAGAAATCCCGTCCTTTTTCTATTTCCAGGGGGGGTTTTACAATTTGGTATGCTTATGATAGTAGGTACCGGCAGCCTGACAAAGTGCCGAGAATAAACAGGAGGCATCCTTATGCTTGACAATCTGAAGCAGCTTTTCCACCTGCAGTTCTTCGACGGAGCCGGAACCGGCGGAGATGGAGGCGGAGATGGCGGGGCTGCGGCAACGGGCGCAAGTACTGGCGACGCCGGCCAGAATGAGACCGCCAGAAACAGAACGCTGGAGGAGCTGGGAGTACCCAAGGATAAGGCCGAAAAATACCGGGCGAGAAAAGCGCGCGTATCTGCGCCGGCTGCAGACGATGATCCGCCTGCAGAAGAGGGAGAAGCGTCTCCCGCCGGAGAGAACGCGCAGGGGCAGGCCGCCGCTGCTCAGGGCCTTGATTGGGATACCCTGCGGCAGAATCCGGAGTTCAATGCACGTATGCAGGAGATCGTCACATCCCGCACCAAGAAGATGCGCGGCGCACTGGATGATCTGGGACCGGCCCTGGAGCTGATCGCCAGACAGTACGGCGTGGACTACAATCCGGAGGATCCCGGCAGCGCGGACTTCAAGGCTTTGGCCAAGGCCGTGACCGAGGACGACCGGTATTACGAGGACCGCGCAAGCGACATGGGCGTGGACGTGGAGACCGCCAAGCGGATCGACAGGCTGGAGGCGGACAAACGCCGCAACGACGCACGGCAGCAGCAGCTGCAGCAGGACATGAAGCTGCGGCAGCACTTCGAGTCCATGCGTCAGCAGGCGGAGGCACTGAAGGCCAAGATCCCGGGCTTTGATCTGAACAAGGAGATGCAGAACCCGGCATTCGTGCGTATGACCAGACCCGAGGGCGGGCTCAGTCTGGAGCAGGCTTTCTGGGCGCTGCACCACGACGAGGTCACCCAGGCCAAACAGGTCCAGACCGCACAGCAGGTGGCGAGCGCACTGAGCAAATCCGTGCAGGCGGGCAGGAACATGCCCACCGAAAACGGCACCAGGGCGAGAGCCTCCAGCGGTGTGGTCAACAAGCTCTATTCCCAGATGAACGCGGAGGAGAGACGGCAGTACAAGGCCGATCTCAAATCCGGGAGAAGAAAATTCTGAACACAGGAGAAGCGGACTTTCTCCTGTGACAACAAAGAAGGAGAAAGATTATGTACAACATTCTGAAACTTTTCAGCCTGCAGTTTTTCGATGACGCAGGCACCCTCGTCAACGCCACCGGCAACTATGTCAATGCCTACAACGGCAACACCGAATCCTTCAGCGGCAAGAACACGCTCACTCCGGAGCTCAAGGACTTTTATGACACCGAGCTGCTGGAGAACGCCAGAGCGGAGCAGTTCTACGCGCAGTTTGCCAAGCGGCAGCCGCTGCCCGCCAACCACAAGGGCACCGTGGAGTGGCGCAAGTGGAACACCTTCGAGAGAGCCTCCCAGCTCACCGAAGGCGTGATCCCCACCGGGCAGAAGTTCGGCGTTTCCAACATCACCGGCAGCATCAACCAGTACGGCACCTACACCGCCATCACCGACAAGCTGGAGCTGCGCGCCTACGACGACGTGATCCTGGGCGCCACCGAGGAGATGGGAGCCTCCGCCGCCGAGACCCAGGAGGCCCTGATCCGCGACGCCCTGTACGCCGGCACCAACGTGCTGTACTGCGACAAGGTGACCAGAGCCACCGGAGCGGCCGCCGAGATCACCGGCGAGGGCACCATGGTGGAGGACGCCACCTACCACTGCCACATCACCGCCGAGGCCATCAACAAGGCCGTCACCGTGATGAAGAAAAACCGCGTGCCCAGAATCAACGGCAAGTACTATGCGGTCATCCATCCCTCCGTGGCGCATGACCTGCGCAACGATCCCGCATGGATCGAGGCCCACAAGTACGCGGCTCCCGAAGAGCTCTTCAACGGCGAGATCGGCGAACTGCACGGCATGCGCTTCATCGAGGACGTCTTCGCTCCCGTGCTTCAGGGCGAGGACCTGGCTTCCGACAGCCGCACGCTGGCCATCAACTACCAGAGCGGCTATTCCGGAGCCATCACTTCCGTGGCTTTCGACGGCGGCACCGTGGCCGAGGACGCGCTGATCGGCAGGACCATCTGCATCAACGGCAAGAAGGCCGTCATCACCGACAACACCGCCAGCACCCTGACCTTTGCCAGCACCAACTTCGGCAGCATCTCGGACAACGCCGTGATCTATCCGGGCGAGGGCTCCGGCGACGGAAAGGCGATCTACGCCACCTACTGCTTCGGCAAGGACGCGTTCGGCATCATCGATCCGGAAGGCGGCGGCCTGGAGATGATTGTGCACGACAAGAACGAGATCGGCGGCCCGCTGAACCAGTTCAGCACCATCGGCTACAAGTTCGAGACCAACGGCGCAACCATCCTCTATCCGGAGCGTCTGCTGCGCATCATGAGCACCAGCTCCTCCTCGGCAACCGACCTTGCCAACTGAGAGCTGCACACAAACACAACGGGGAGAGGCTGCGGCCTCTCCCTGACGGAATGAAGGGAGAATAACATGGCCAGAGCGAAAACTATCCGCGTCAACGAAGGCGACCGCGTGAGCCTGACGGTCCCCAGGGGCGACCTGCGCGCGGATCCCAACCTGTTCATCGGCATCAACGGGCGCAACTACGTGATCCCGCGCGGTAAGACCGTGCAGGTGCCGCCTGCCGTGGCGGAGGAGCATTACCGCAGCGAGGCGGCGAAGGAGGCCTTCTACGCGCTGAGCGACGAACTTCTGGAGAACGCGAAATAAACGCCGGAGGACGGCATTATGAAAGCAATGGACATCATCGAGCGGGTGGATCTGTTGGAGCCGAACGACTACGGCCCGGAGCAGAAGCTGCACTGGCTCTCCACGCTGGACGGCAAGATCTTCCACGAGGTCATCGAGACCCACGAGGACGCGGCGACCGACGTCCTCCCGACGTACGTCAACGGGGACGAGGAGCTGATCATCGGCGAGCCGTACGGGGAGGACATCTACTATTACTACCTGCAGGCGATGATCGCCGCGGAGAACAGCGAGACCCAGCGCTACAACAAGCGCATGACCATGTACAATGCGGCGTATCAGGACTGGACCAACTACTACAACCGGACGCACAAGCCCAAGCGTGCGGGGACGCACTTTCTTTTCTAGGAGGCTACCATGGCACTGCTGCCGCAGCTCGCGTATGAATATGCCGAGCGGGAGGTAACGGACACCTTCCTCGGCTACAACCACAATCTGAAGATTGCGGACGGAGAGTTCTTCAATACGGAGAACCTGACAAGTGCATACTATCCGCTGCTGGCCAACCGCAAGAAGCGCGGCATCGTGCAGAAGATGAAAGCGCCTGGCGGCCTGCTGGCCAAGGAGAAGCTGGCCTGGGTTGACGCCGGTACCCTGTACTATGACGGGGAGCCTACGGCCATCTCCGGCCTGAGCGCCGGGGAAAAGCAGCTGGTGAGCATGGGCGCGTACATCGCCATCTTCCCGGACAAGATGTACTACAACACGGCAGACCCCACGGACTATGGAGCGATGGAGGCGATGTACTCCAGCGCCGGCGCCGTGCGGTTTTCCATGTGCCGAGCAGACGGTACCGAGTACAAAACGCCCACCGTCTCCGCGGATCCGCCCACGACCTACGAAAACAGCGACATCTGGATCGATACAAGCGGCGCTACTCACGTGGTCAAGCAGTGGGTATCCGTCTCTGCACAGTGGGTGAACGTGCCGACGGTGTACACCAGGATCCAGTTCATCTCTTACGGTGAGATCCCGCGGCTGTTCCAGAAGAACGACGGCGTGACGATCTCCGGCGCGGAGGCGGACGTGGCCAACGGGGACAAGGTGATCATGGCTGTCGGCGGAGATGAGACCAGCATGGACTACATCGTGGTCGTCGGCCTACTGGAGGACGCCATCACTCAGACGGAGGGCAGCGTTCATGTGGAGCGTCGGACGCCGGACCTGGACTATGTATGCGAGGCGCAGAACCGGCTGTGGGGCTGCCGCTACGGGATCGAGGACGGGAAGAATCTGAATGAGATTTACTGCTGTGCCCTGGGCGACTTCAGGAACTGGCGGCAGTACCTGGGCCTGAGCACGGACAGCTGGACGGCATCCGTGGGATCTGACGGACCGTGGACCGGCGCGATCAACTACCTGGGCTATCCCATGTTCTTCAAGGAGAACAGGATCCACAGAGTGAGCATCTCTTCGCAGGGCGCCCACCAGATCACGGAAATCGTCTGCCGCGGCGTGCAGGAAGGCTGCGCCAAGAGCCTGCAGGTGGTCAACGAGACGCTGCTGTACAAGAGCAGGGCGGATGTCTGCGCCTACCAGGGCAGCTTCCCGCAGAGCATCAGCGAGCCGCTGGGCGAGGAACTCTACGACAGCGCCGCGGCTGGCGCGACCGGGGACCGGTACTACATCTCCATGCGGAACCAGGAGGGAGAACACCAGCTGTTTGTGTTCGATCTCAAGCGCCGGCTGTGGATGCGGGAGGACGATCTGCACGCGATCGCCTTCGCCACGCTGGGCGACGAACTCTATGCGCTCACGGACGACAACGCCCTGCTCGCGCTGCTCGGCAGCACGGGAGAGGCGGAGAGCGTGGTGCGGTGGCGGGCGGAGACCGGTCTGATGTACTATCAGCATCCTGATCGCAAGTACGTGTCCCGCTACAATCTGCGGCTGTACCTGGAGGACGGCGCCGAGGCGAACGTCTACATGATGTACGATTCCTCCGGAGAGTGGATCCCTCAGGGGAAGATCCGCATGAAGGGCACCAGGACCGTGACCCTTCCTGTGAGACCGCGGCGCTGCGATCATCTGCGCATGCGTATCGAGGGCAAGGGCGAGGTACGGCTGTACTCCATCGCCCGGATCCTGACGATAGGGAGTGATGTCGGATGATCGAACTGCCACCGATCCTCACAGGCGACGAGCAGAACCAGATCCAGCAGCTGCGGGATTATCTGGTACGGCTTGCGCTTGAGCCGAAGGAAGAGACTGCTGCAGCAAACAGCAGCAGTACGCCTACGACTGAAGGAACGACCGACTCCGGGAACGCCAACCTGAACTCACGGATCTCCGGCGTTGATGCGAAAGTGTCCGGCATGGACGAGAAGATCTCCGGCATGGACGGGAAGATCTCCGGCATGAACTCGAAGCTACTCACCATGTGGGAGAGCATCTACCCTGTCGGCAGCATCTACATGAGCGTCAGCTCAGAATCCCCTGCTGCGCTCTTCGGCGGGACATGGGAGCAAATCAAGGATAGGTTCCTGCTCTCCGCCGGAGACGCCTACGCCGCAGGAGCAACAGGGGGCGAGGCGGCGCACACATTGTCGGTTGCTGAAATGCCAAGCCATGGTCACAGGGTACATGTCTGGGATAATGCAGGCACGACCGCGAACGCGTGGTATTACGACGGGGCCGAAGTAAAAACGCACAATGGAGCGAGATTGTACAATTCCGGCTCATCTACTTGGAAAAACAGTGGGACGGAGGCAGCTGCCGCACAATCTGGTCACGGCGACCCATCTGGTACAACCGTAAAAGTCGGCGGCGACCAAGCCCACAACAACATGCCCCCGTATCTGGCGGTGTATGTCTGGAAGAGGACGGCGTGACAAAAGGAGTGAAAGATATTGCTTGAATTCTATGTAAGCGGGCAGACGCTGACGCTGTACACGCCGGTCGTGGCGGCGGACGCGCTGCATTATCTGACCGGCGTGGTGCACTTCACCGACGACGAGTGGGAGGGTTACTCCAAATGGCTCCACTTCATGCGGGCGGTGGAGGACGAAGAGCCTGTGATCTACGACGTGGCGCTGACGGACGACGCGTTCGACGAGGACGCGGAGCTGAACCTGACCGCTGGGGAATGGACGGTCTACCTCACGGGAGACCTGGACGAGGCACGGCTGACCAGCGTGCCGGTCATCCTGACGGTGAAGGCATCCGGCCTGCTGGACGTCCCCCTGCACGGCCTGCCGCAGAGCGTGGCGGAGCAGCTGGACGACAAGGCCAGCAAGGCCCTGGCCCTGGCGCAGGCCGTGGCTGCAGCTGCGGCAGCCGGCGAGTTCAACGGCGCGGACGGGCGCGGCTATGTCATCTCCGGGTTCTTTGCGTCGGCGGAGGAGTTGGAGGAGTCCGTGACGGAACCCGCAGCCGGTGAAGCATACGGCGTGGGCACCGAGGCTCCTTATGATATCTATATCTGGGATGCGGTGCATGAGACCTGGGTGAACAACGGGCCGATCCAGGGAGCCACCGGCGCGACCGGCGGTACGGGCACCACCTTCACGCCCACTTTGGACGCTGCAGGAAATCTGTCCTGGACCAATGACGGCGGCAAGACCAACCCGCCCACGCAGAACATCCGGGGGCCGCAGGGCAACGCCGGAGAAGACGGCGGCGACGGCATGAGTCCGCTGACGGCGGCGACCTTGTACGGTTACGAGGGCACGGAGGCCACGCTGTACACGGCGCTGGCGACGCTGCCTTACCACCACACCAGACACCTGCCGGACGGACCGGATCCCATCACGGTAAAGCGAGCGAACCTAGACGACGCCATCATCAACCGCGAGAAGCTCGATACGGACGCAGTATCCAGTCTGTACACGGCAACGATCACTACGGAGTGGACACCGTCAGCGGTACGGGTATCCACGGCTCTCTCTCCCGACGGAGAAGAAGCGTCGTTCCAGATCCCAGGAGAACCCAGCCAGGTGTACGAAGTGATGGAGGTTGCGAGCGGCAATATCCTGCAGGAAGGCACCGACTACACCTACTCCACGGGTACGCTGACCTTTACGGTTGCGCCTGCCGAGGGGACGAATTCCTATCTGGTGTTCTATCCCAACGAGGGCGCGCCGTACATGCAGACGCTGAGCATCCCCGGCCTGCTGGAGACGGACCGCGTGCTGGTGGACGCCGTGCTGCCGGAATCGGTAGCTACGGCTGAGGAGGCCCAGACGGCTTTCGGATACATCTATAAAATCGATGTCAACGACGACAGCATCACGGTGTATTCCATGGAGCTGACCGAAGTGAACATCCCGATACAGATACTGGCGGTGAGCAGATGAGCGATGCAATGATCACAAGGCGGGGCGGAGGGGTACTCCTGAATTTCCGCATCACACAGTACAACGAGGGCACGGATCTGTCCCGCATCATCGGCAAGCCCAACGAGATCGCGGTGATGACCGCGAACAAGATCAAAGGCTGGACAATTTCAATGGAGGAGCCGGAGCTCCCGCAGACCGGTGACATCTGGATCAAGACGACGGAAACCACAAATATCTCGTTCGACATACTGAAGAAGAACAGTCTCATCCTTAACCTTATGGCCGTCTTTCAGTACGAGACCGGCGAGTGGAAGAAGCGAGAAGCCGCCATCTACCAGGACGGTTCGTGGCATCATTTTGAAATCTGGCTCTACAACCGAGGCGACCAGTGTACAGACACTACCGGCGGCTGGAAATCGACGAATTACTACGATGCGGTCTCTTTTTATAATGACCGCATTAACTGCAGCGCAACTGCTGGCGACGGGTATGCTTCCGTGTGTACAAAGAATAAAGTCAATCTGTCCGGGAAAACGAAGCTCTACTGTAGAGCAAAGTACAGCTATGTCGAAGGAAGAAGTTACGGCTTTGGATTGAGCACCAATAACGATCAAGCGGGCGTAACTTACGTTGCGCGAACAATATTTGATACCTCCGCTGAAAAGCTCTACGTACTCGATGTCACGTCGTATAAGAACAGAACCGATTTGTACGTCAGCTTTACGATGCAGTCTGGCAATGCCTACGAAATCTGGCTTGAGTGAGGTGTGACATGAGGATTTACATTGACAACGACTGCCGCTGCTACCTGGCCAACGATGGGACAATGCGGGCACTGGAGACGGACTTCTTCGACGGGAAATGCCAGGCATATATTGAGGGATTCCGCTATGTTCCGGAAGGGGAGACCTGGCGGAGAGCGGATGGAGAAGTCTTCCACGGAATCATGATTTCAGCTGCCGAGGACAGCGAACGTCTGGAGAAGATCCAGGCGCAGTACGAAGCAGATATGGCCGCTGCCGCCGACATGGTGGAAGCGCTGGAGATCCTGGGGGTGAGCGAATGAGCTATGCTGAACGAGCAAGACGCATGGTGCACAGCATCCGACTGGCCACCAGTTACCTGGATGACGAGCAGGCGGAGAGCGTGACCGATCTGTTTCCCACATGGGAGCCGGACACGGCGTATGCCGTGGGCGACCGCAGACGCTATGACGATCTGCTTTACCGCTGCGTGCAGGCGCACACTTCCCAGGCAGATTGGACGCCGCCTGCCGTACCGGCCCTGTGGACGCGGACATCCACGGAGGAATGGCCGGAGTGGATCCAGCCCACCGGTGCGCAGGACGCCTACGCTGCCGGTGACAAGGTCACGCACAATGGCAGCCACTGGATTTCCGACGTAGACGGCAACGTCTGGGAACCTGGCGTGTATGGCTGGTCCAATGGATGACGACGAGAAGGAATACAGCGGACTGCTGGAGGAGGACGAGTGATGCTGCACGAGATCGCGGACGAGCTGCGCGCCCTGGGCTGGCGGGCGGTGCTGCATGGACCGGAGATTCATCTGTTCCTGCCCGTGCTGTATCTCGCCCTGGCGCTGCTGATCCTTTGGAGGAAGAAATGACAGACAGAGAGATTTACAATTTCTACCGAGCCGCGGGGATGACGGCGGAGGGCGCTGCGGGATTTGAGGCGAACCTGGACGCCGAGTCCACCCTGCGCCCGGACAACGCCCAGGACTCCTACAAGATCCCGGACGCGCAGTACGTGGCAGAGGTGGACGCCGGCACCAGGAACTTCCTGGACGACATCGGCTTCGGATACGCACAGTGGACAGAAAAATCGAGGAAGCGCAAGCTCCTGGCCTATGCCAAGGAGTGCGGCACCTCCATCGCTGATCCGATGATGCAGCTGCGCTTTTCCGTGCTGGAGCTGCAGGCAGACTTCCCGAGCATCTGGCGCCTGCTTACCACGTCGCACGATCTGCTGGAGTGCACCAAGCAGGTGCTGTACATCTATGAAAACCCGCAGGTCAAGAACCTTGGCACTCGCTACGCGATAGCGCAGAAGCTCTACGCGAAGTTTGCCGGGGATCCGGAGCCTGCTCCGTACCGAGAGCAGGATGCGGAGACCACCGCCATCGTGCGGATGCTGCAGACCTGTATGGTGCAGAACGGGTTCTGGCCGGAGGCGCAGATCGACGGGCAGAAGACCCCGGAGTTTCGCAAGGCCATCGTGGAGTACGCCGCAGCAGTGGCGAAGAGCTGAAAAGGAGGATACGTATGTGGAAGATCTGAATGCATTGAACGTGAAGGTGGCCGAGATCGACTCCCGGTCCAAGAGCAACACACACCGGCTGGACAAGGTCGAGGAGAGGCTGGACAAGCAGGACGAGATCATCCAGGGCATGGGCATCCTCTCAGTCAAGGTAAGCACCGTGGAGCAGGACGTCACCGAGATCAAGGGCGACGTCAAGGAGCTGACCAGTAAACCGGCCAAGCGCTGGGATGCATTGGTCGGTACCGTCATCGGGGTCATCGTCGGCGCCTTGCTGGCGCTGGCATTCAAGAGTATGGGAATCGCATAAGGAGGAAAACATCATGAGCGAGTACTGGAAGAACTGGTTCAAGGCCGCTGGCATCCGCGCCATCAAGACCGTGGCACAGGCCGCGGTGGCCGCCATCGGGACGAGCGCCGCCATGGGCGACGTCAACTGGATCGCGGTAGGATCCATGTCTCTGCTGGCGGGCATCCTGTCGCTGCTGACCAGCGTGGCCGGCATCCCCGAAGTGCCGAAAGAATAATTCTCATAGCAGCAAAAGCAGGCTTCTGGAGATCCTCCAGGAGCCTGCTTTTCGTACAACATTTTTACAACATAAGAGGGGCCAGAAGGGGACAGGAGCGGACAAAAAGAAAATGAAAAAACCTAGGAAAATCAAGGCTTTCGGCTGATTTCCTAGGTTTTAAAATGGTGCGAGAGAGGAGACTTGAACTCCCACGTCGGTTGACACACGCCCCTCAAACGTGCCTGTCTACCTGTTCCAGCACTCTCGCAT
>JBGUNL010000189.1:0-9535 GCA_045117295.1 Candidatus Limivicinus sp. | reverse complement strand
GTTTAGACATAGCTTCGCCCCCTATGTAAGTATTCTCCTACATAGGGGGCGTTTTGTCTATTGTCCGTTTTTACTGGTTCAGTTCAAGTTGCCGGAGGCTTTCTTTGTTTTTCTGTTTACATGCCCAGCAGGTACAGCAGGCCGCTGAGCCCGATGGCGGCATAGATGATTCTGGTGAGCCTGGCCTTGTCGATGCGGTCCACGACCTTTCCCGCGATCCAGAAGCCGCAGAGCACGCCGATGAGGCCCGGGATCAGAAACGGGACGTGGGCCGGGGTGAGCAGGCCGCTGGTCACGCGGGTATAGAGGGAGGGGATCGCGCCCAGGACAAAGATCATCTGGGTGTCCGCCAGAAACTCCTCCTTGCTGTCGGTGTTGGCCAGAAAGTACAGCACCAACAGCGGCCCGCCCACGCCGAAGAGCCCGCTGCCGAGGCCCGACACGATGAAGGCCAGGGCCGCAAGCCACGGCGTCCACCGGGCGGGCTGCCGGCCGCGCAGCGTGAAGTGGTACACGCTCAGCGCCAGGAGAAAGCCGCCGAAGACCCGCTTCAAGAGCGCCCCGTCCAGGCCCGCGGAAATGCGGATGATCAGCACCGCCGAGACCGTATACACCAGATACGGCAGGAGGATCCGCCGCAGGGTCAGGTGCTTTCGGTAGCGCAGCACCATGGGCAGCGTGAGCCCCAGGTTGATGATGGAGGTGACCGCCGCCGCCTGGGGCACCGGCAGATAGGCTGAGAAGCCCAGCATGGCAAAGATCCCGCAGCCGAAGCCGCAGGTGCCCTGGGTCAGCCCGCCCAGCAGACAGATGCCCAGAAGAATCCCAAACCGCGCCGCCATGCCGCGCCCCCTTTTTATAAGTTTATCCCCACCTCATCAGTCTCGCTGCGCTCGACAGCTTCCCCTCAAGGGGAAGCCTGGGAAATGCACGCTTCATGCCTTCCCCTTGAGGGGAAGGTGGCCCGCAGGGCCGGATGAGGTGTAAAGAAATGTATACTTTTCCCCCATTGTAACCTGCCACGCCCTGCTGTCAAGAACTTTTCTCCGAAAAACCGTGGCGCTTTTGCACGCGATATGGTAGAATGGTCGACAGCTTGCGAAAACAGGAGAACAACATGAACGATATCATTCTTTTGAAGATCGGGGAGATCATCCTCAAGGGCCTCAACCGCCGCCGCTTCGAGCAGAGGCTGCTGTCGAACATCCGCTGGCGGCTGAGCCAGATCGGAAAATTCAAGGTCTATATCCTCCAGTCCACCATCTACGTGGAGGGCGCGGAAGAGAACGCCGACATGGACGCGGCCTTCGAGGAGCTGCAGAAGGTCTTCGGCATCGTGGCCCTCTCCCGGGCCTCCGCCTGCAAAAAGGACAAGGATGCCATCGCCCGCCTCGCCATCGAGAAGATGAAGGAGGAGATGGGCCGGGTCAAGAGTTTCAAGGTGGAGTCCAAGCGCTCGGACAAGTCCTTCCCCCTGACCTCCGTGCAGCTGAGCCAGTACGTGGGCGGGGAGCTCAACGAGGCCTACCCCGATATGGCCGTGGACGTGCACAACCCGGAGCTGACGGTCTATGTGGAGGTGCGCGATCTGGCCGCCTATGTCCACGGCTCCCCGGTGCCCGGGGCGGGCGGCATGCCCGTGGGCTCCAACGGCGTGGCCGTGACGCTGCTCTCCGGCGGCATCGACTCCCCCGTCTCCTCCTACATGATCGCCCGGCGCGGTGTGCGCCTGATCCCCGTCCACTTCTTCTCCTTCCCCTACACCTCCCAGCAGGCCAAGGAAAAGGTGGTGGAGCTGGCGCGGCTGCTCACCCCCTACTGCGGGCGGATGCGCATGGAGGTGGTGCCCTTCACGCATATCCAGGAGGAGATCCGCGACAAGTGCCCCGAGGAGTATTTCACGCTCATCATGCGCCGCTTCATGATGCGCATTGCCGAGCGCATCGCCCTGGATAACGGCGCCAGGGCCATCGTCACCGGCGAAAACCTGGGCCAGGTGGCGAGCCAGACCATGGAGGCCATGGCCTCCACCCAGGCGGTGATCTCTCTGCCGGTGCTCCAGCCGCTGATCGGCATGGACAAGGGGGAGATCGTGGCCTGGGCCCGGAAGATCGGCACCTTTGACACCTCCATTCTCCCCTATGAGGACTGCTGCACAGTCTTCACGCCGCGGCACCCCCGCACCCATCCGACCGTGCAGGAGGTGGAGCAGGCCGAAGCTGCCCTAGACGTGGACGTCCTGGTGCAGGAGGCCATTCTGGGCCTGGAAAGGATCGCGATCGGATATGAAGAAAAGCTTTGACACCGAAATTCTCTCCGTTGGCACCGAGCTGCTGCTGGGCCACGTGACCAACACCGACGCCCGGGACATCTCCGAGATGCTCTCGAAAATCGGGATCAATGTCAAGTACCACACCGTGGTGGGGGACAACCCCGAGCGCCTGCGCCAGTGCGTCCGGATTGCCAAGGAGCGGGCGGACATCATCGTCACCACGGGGGGGCTGGGCCCCACCTGCGACGATCTGACCAAGCAGATCCTGGCGGAGTGCTTTGACCTGCCCCTGGTGAAAAACGAGGAAGAGGAGAAAGGCCTCTACGAGTACATCCGCACGGGCCGGGGGCTGACGGAGAACACCTTCCAGCAGGCCCTGCTGCCGGAGGGCTGCACCGTGTTTCACAACAGCTGCGGCACCGCCCCGGGCTGCGGCTTTGAAAAGGACGGCAAGATCGTGGTCATGATCCCGGGACCGCCCAAGGAGTGCCGCGCCATGTTTGAGCAGTCCGCCATCCCCTACCTGCGCCGCCTGTCGGACGGGGAGATCGTCTCCCACTCCCTGCGCATCTTCGGCATCGGGGAGAGCGCCGTGGACGACATCTTCGCCGAGGAGATGAACGCCATGGTCAACCCCACCATGGCCCCCTACGCCAAGGAGTGCGACTGCCTGCTGCAGATCACCGCCAAGGCCCCCACCGAAGCCGAGGCCGAGGCCATGATCGCCCCGGTGAAGGCCCACGTGCGCGAGGTGCTGGGCGATCTCATCTACGGCGAGGACGTGGAGTGTCTGGAGGAGGCCGCCATGCAGTGGTTTCGAAAGACGGGCATGACCTTCTCCACGGCCGAGAGCTGCACCGGCGGAGACATCGCCCGGCGCTTTACCGCCCTGCCCGGCGCCAGCGCCTTCTTTATGGGCGGGGCCGTAACCTACACCAACGCCGTCAAGGCCGAGCTGCTGGGGATCGGCCGGGACATGATCGAGGAAAAGGGCGCGGTGAGTTTTGATGTGGCCAAGGCCATGGCCGAGGGCGTCCGCGCGCGTCTGGGCACCGACATGGCCGTGTCCGTGACGGGTCTGGCCGGCCCCGACGGGGACGGCGTGCACGAGGTGGGCACCGTCTTCATCGCCCTGGCGGTGGAGGGGCAGACTTTTGTGCGGGAGACCCACATGGGCGAGAGGCGCACCCGCAGCTTCATCCGCCGCATGGCGGGCAACCACGCCTTCGACATGATGCGCCGCTACCTGTCCGGCCTGCCGGTACTGACGGAGTGAGAGGCAGAAACGAAAAAGACCGAAGCTCAAAGAGCTTCGGTCTTTTTCGTTTTGGTGGGGGATTATTCCTCCGCGGGCTTCTCGGCCTCTTCCCCGGCGGCTGCGTCCTCGCGGACGAGGATCTCGTCGGACTCGACCTCCTTGTTGCGGTTTTCGTCGATGCCCAGGCTGTCGCTGACCTTTTTCTTGGCCCGGCGCCAGTAGATGCCCACGGCCGCGCCCACGGCGATGACGATGCCCGCCACGGCCTGGATGATGTAGGTCATGACCGAGGGGTCGATATAGGCTTCGCCGTTGGCGCCGAAGAGCAGCATGGCGGCAAAGGCGGTGAACACGAGGCCGGCGGCCTTCTGCAGGGTTTTCTTCATGATGGCTTGGCTTCCTTTCTCTCTCTGATCTTCTGTTGAATGGCGGAAATGATGTAGTTTCCCTCGATGCGGGCGCTCTCGCCCGGGTGGCTGACCGTCTCGCTGAGACAGCGGGTGATGGACTCCCGGTAGCGCGCCTGCTCCCGCAGCAGCTCCTCGGCCGTCTCCGCCGCCCGGTCGATCTGATCCGGGGCCAGGATCTTTCCCACGTCCTTTCGGCGGGCGATGTTCATGGGCTTCTCCCGGATCTTCTCCCAGTCGGGGTTCATGACCTTCATGGGGGTGTCGATAAAGAGGATGGGCTTTTTGGTGGTGAAGCAGAATTCCCAGGCGATGTCGGACCAGTCGGTGATCAGCAGATCCGCGTCGAAGACCGTGGCGTTGGAGGAGAAGTCCGTCTGGATCTCCACGTCGGCATCGTCGGCGAAGCGGGCCTTCAGCTGCTCGAAGAAGGCCTTGCGGTGGCGCACCTCCTGGGGGTGCGGCCGGACGGTGATCTGCCAGCCCCTGCCCCGGAGATTCTCCAGCAGGGCCTCCAGGCAGCTGTCCACGATGTTGTCCTTCTGCCAGGAGGGGGCGATGAGGATCTGCTTCTTCTCCCTCTCCGGCCGGGGGCGGGCCTCGTAGTCCGCGATCATCCCGTCCAGCAGGGGGTAGCCCGTCTCCACCAGGTTCTTGACGGGGCTGCCGGTGAGCGCCTCCATCTGCCGCAGCTCCCGCATCTGGTGGGGGCCGACGCAGAAGACGGTGTCATAGTGGTCCTCGCCCCCCTTGCGGATGGTGAGGTTGATGCTGCCCATGCCGTGCTGGAGGAGGATATACTCAATGTCCTTCCGCACATAGCTGCGCTTGATGTGGTAGTTTTCCAGATCCGGCATGGTCATGATTACCACGTCCGCGTCCATCTTCATCATCAGGGTGATGAGCCGTTTTTCCCCGATGTAGTAGGGCTTGATGCGGGGCTGGGTCTCGGCCAGGCGGAAGACGGCGTCCTCCGGGTCGCTGGTGATGTAGTGGATGGTCAGATTGGTGTTGGCCAGCAGGTATTCGATCTGGCCGCGGAAATACTTGTAGAAGCCGCTGGATTCGGAATAGTAGACCAGGTGCTTGTTGACCACGGAGAAGAAGCGCCTGTAGTCCGCCTTCTCCCGCCGGGCGAGGGCGTCCCCGAAGAGCTTCCGCCTGCCGCCGCCCAGGTTCTGCAGCTCGCTCAGCTCCCGCTTGCTCTCCTCCAGCGACGCGTAGTCCACGTACTTTTTGGGGTTGATGGCGGCGTTGAGGGCATAGAGCTGCACGATGGCCAGCAGGTTGCTGGCAATCCAGTACAGGGCCACGCCCACCGGCACGAACCAGCCCAGATACAGGCTCAGCACCACGGACAGGATCAGCATGCCGTACTTATTCCAGGCGCTCTGCTCCGACTGGAGCACGTTTGCGGCGTTCTGGGCGGCGCACATGGCCCAGGCCGAGAGCCCCGCCAGGATCGGCGAGAGGATCAGCAGGCCCTTCCCCGCGCTGGGGACGAGACTCAGATCCACGCCGAGAAAGTCCATGCGCACCGCGTCCATGCCCATGCAGGCGCGGATGGCGCCGATCAGGCCCATCAGCAGCACGATCTGGATGACCAGGGGGATCACGGAGGCCAGCGGGTGGTACTTCTCCCGCTTAAAGATGGCGGCCTGCCCTTCCGCGATCGCGTCGGGATCGCCGAAGTGGGCGGCCTTGAGCCGGTTGATCTCCGGCTGCATCTTCACCATCTTGATGGAGTTTTTCTGCAGCCACACGGAGATGGGCAGCAGCACAATCTTGCTCAGCAGCGTAAAGAGCAAAATGGCAAGACCGAAGCTGCCGCACAGCCCGTAGCAGCGCAGCAGGACCCAGGTGAGGGCCCGGTACAGAGTTTCCATGGACGTCCTCTTTTATTCTTTATATTCGAACACGCGGCCCGTGGGCCGGAGCGTCTCCATGTCCTCGGCGTGGCCGGTCTGGACATACTCGGTCAAACAGCCGCTGTTATTGAGCTCGTGGTCAAAGAAGCGGCGCTCCCGGGCGTCCCCCTCATGCCAGGGGAAGATCGCGTCCGACTGCGCCCCGTCCATCAGCTTGAGATAGGCCTGCTGCAGATCGTCGTAGGAGATGGGGGCGTCGTCGGTGCGGAAGGGGTGGCGCTCGTTTTTGCCCTTGACCAGCAGGATCGGGTGCTGGTTGATGGTGTCCAGATCCATGCCGTTGCTGCTGCCGTGGTCGGCGCAGAGGACAATGACCGTGTTGTCGTAGACCCCGGCCTCCCGCAGGCGGCTGAGGAAGGTATCCACCAGCAGGAAGTTGCCCTCGATCACGTCCCGGTAGGGGCTGTCGGGCAGCACGTTGAGGTTTTTGTCATACACATGGGGCTGGTGGGCACCCTCCAGATGGAGGTATTTCCAGCACTTTTCCGGCACGGTGACCACGGGGTTTTCGTCCCGGAGGCGCCGGTAAAAGCTCAGGTCGGACCAGTCAAAGTAGGCCGCGTCCCCCTCGCCGCCGAAGGCCATCGCCTCGTTCAGCCGCCCGGGCAGATCGTAGCCGAAGCGCTTGAGATCCCAGGGGGCGTGCTTGACCAGCGCCATCTTCACCAGGATCTTCGCCGTGGGCAGCAGCCCGGAGAAGGCCGGCTGGTCCACGGTCAGGTTCTCAAACTGCCCCTGGTGCGCGGCGGCCATCACCGCGGGGTCATAGACATAGAGCCCCCGGCGGAAGCCCTCCCGCTCCGCCCGCTGCAGGACGGGCGCGCCGGCCAGCGCGGCGGTCTCAAACTCCACAAAGGTGGTTTTGGCCTCGTACCACTCCCCGGAGATGATCAGCGGGATGGAGCACAGGGAATAGGGGTAGCCGCCCACGGTGTTGCGGTAGTAGGTAAAGTCGTCAAAAATGGCGGGATAATGTTCCTCCCGGGCCAGGGACTGTTCAAAGGCCTCGGCGTCCACCGCGTCCAGCACCAGGATCAGGAAGTTCTCATCCTCGGAATAGGTGAACAGCCCCTCGTCGGTACAGACGAGAGAGCGCCGCTTTTCCGCGGTGTCGGTGGTGAGGAAGAGGGTGGTCAGCGTCACCGCCAGCAGCAGGCAGAGGGCGAGACTGACGAAGCCCGCGGCGCCGGAAAAGCGCCCGGCCCCCAGCTTTTTGAGGGCAACGGCAAGTCCCGCCGCGCCCAATACCCAGATCAGGATCGACGCCAGCCGGTCGCCCGGGAAGGCGCCCCAGTCCACCGCCGCGCCGTTCATGCCGGGCAGATGCGCCACCAGGAAGCTGCCCTGGATCCAGGTGCAGATCAGCGCCAGCAGGCACAGGGCCAGCGCCCAGGGGCAGAGCCCCGGCGCAAAGCGCCGCAGCAGAAGGAAAGCCAGCAGCAGCCCCGCAAAGCCCAGGGCAAAGAGCAGCAGCGCATAGGGCAGCATCTGCCCCGCGGTAAACCAGAATTCCAGCTGGTTGGTCAGATACAGCTCCAGCGGGGCATACAGAAACAGCAGAAAACAGAGGGCCGCGGCCACCGCCGCCCCCGGCCAGATCTTGGGTTTTTCTCCGGCGTTGTTCTTCACGGAACCATTCCTTTTTCATCGGGGACCGTCCCCGGCGCATTTTTGTGTTTCAAAAGATTATAGCATATTCTCACGGCAGACGCAATTCCCCGAAAAACATTCTTGCAAAACTGTACTTTCCGCGCTTTCCGGGGTATAATGGCCGCAGATTTTTCTTGCGGCCGGCTGCGGCCGCGCGGGGGATGCCCATGAAGAAGCACAACAAACTGTTCTATCCCGCGGCGCTGCTGCTGACGGTGCTGCTGGCGGCGCTGCTGTCGGCGCGGCACGTGCAGCTGCTGCTGATCCACGGCGGCTCCATGGCCCCCGCGTATCGCAGCGGCAGTCTGGTGCTGCTGGAAAAGCAGCCTGCCGCCTGGGAGAAGGGGGACGTGGTCCTCTTCCGCTGTGAGGGGCTGGGCCGCCGTCTGGTCAAGCGCATCGCCGCCCTGCCCGGGGACAAGCTGCAGCTGGAGGCCGACGGGCTGTACATCAACGGCTTCCGCGCGGCCCCCGTCCCACCGGAGGAGAGCCGGGCGGACTTCCTCGGCCCCGCGCCCTACCGCATCCCGCCGGGCTTCTATTTTCTGCTGGGGGACAACCTGGCCGAGAGCGTCGACAGCCGCGACGGGCGCGTGGGCCTGGTCCCGGAGACGGATCTGCTGGGCCGCGTGCTGCCCCGGGAGTCCCGTGCGGGAGAGGGGGGACGGCCATGAGCGGCCCTGTGACAAAACCGCCCTGCTCCTCTGACGAGCGGGAGGCGATGCTCTCCGTGATCTGCCGCGTTTTCGGCTGCGCGGCGGAGGAGCCGCGGGACTTTCGGCTGCTGGAGATCGGCATGACCAACCGCTCCTTTGTCTTCTCCCTCCGGGGTGAGCAATTTGTCTACCGCCGCCCCGGCCCGGACCCGGAAAACCCCATCGGCCGGGCCAACGAAAAGTGCTCCCTGGAGATTGCCCGGGACCTGGGACTCAACCCCGTCTATCTCTGCGCCGGCGGGGAGTCGGGCTGGGTCCTCTCCCGCTATGTCTCCGATTTCCGGGAGCCGGACTATGAGAGCTTTGCGGACACGCAGCGGGTGATCGCTGCCCTGCGGCGGCTGCATGCCGCACCGGTGCGCACGGATTACGGCCTGCGCCCCTGGGAGGACGGACTGCGGCTGGAGGCGCAGATCCGCCGCCTGGCCCCCGGGGCCTTTCTCCCCTGGGAGGGGCTCAAGGAAAAGATCCGCCGCCTCTATGCCCGAACCCGGGGCGACGGGGTGGAGAAATGCTTCTGCCACGGGGATACCTACAAACCCAACTGGCTGCTGCGGGATACCGGCGAGACCATCCTCATCGACTGGGAATACGCCGGCACTGCCGACCCGGGCGTGGACGTGGGCTACTATATCGTGGACGCCATGTATGGCTTCGACGAGGCCGAACGCCTGATCCGGGAATACCTGGGGCCGGACTGCAGCGACCGGCGGATCTTCCACTTCATGGCCTACACCGCCATCATCGCATACTACTGGTTCGTCTGGGCCCTGCTGCGCGAGGTGCGGGGCATCGACAACGGGGACGCGCTGGAGCGCTGGCGGGACATGGCCGTGCGCTATGCGGAGCATCTGCTGCCGGAACCATAGAGAACGGGAAGACCCGGGCACAAGCCCGGGTCTGAGACTGTCAAAAAACCTGCGGCCATGAAGGACGATAGAGCCGCAGGGGAGCTCGAGGGGGCAAGGCCCGCCTCGAGTTGGATAAACCGCCGTCCCGAAAGCCATGATTTATCAAGGCTTTCCGGATAACACCATTTTTCTTTGAGCAAAATGCTCGGCGGCTGAAGCGCAGTCAAAAAAGTCCGTCAAGGACTTTTTTGACAAGCTGACTCCCCGGAGCGGCGTACCCGCTCCGGGGAGAGTGATTTTTAAGCGACCATCTTTGGCTCCGCCGCCTGCTGCAGCGCGGCCTGATTCTCCGGCTCCACGCCCAGATTTTCCTTCAGCCAGCGCCGGGTGTTTTCCGAGCTCATCAGCACGTTGAGATCGATGACGCTGTCCCAGTAGTAGCTGCCCTCGCTG
>JBGUNL010000188.1:0-5975 GCA_045117295.1 Candidatus Limivicinus sp. | reverse complement strand
AGGTTGAGGATCAGGGTAAGCACGACGAAGGCCAGTGCAAACCACTTGGTGGCCTTGGCAAGCTTGGCGTCGAGAGACTTGGCCTTGCCCTTGGACATAAAGGTGTCGGCGCCGCCGGAAATCGCACCGGAGAGGCCGGCGCTCTTGCCGCTCTGCATGAGGACGATCACGGTAACCGCAAGACCGGAGAGAACCTGAAGAATGGTGAAGACGATGGTAAGAGCAGACATTTATTTCAATCCTTTCGATTTCGTACATGCTTGGACAGCTTTGAAAGTATACCACAGCGCAGAAAACAATTCAAGTCTTTTTTACGCGTTTCCGCCATATTCTGTGATTATTCTTTCAGGCAGGGCAAAATCTGCTCCGACCAAGCCGCGGTGAGCCTCTCCAGAGACCAGGCGGCATTGGCGGGACTGGTGGAGGGGAGACAGATGGCAGGCATCCCGGTAAGAGGCTCACAGTACTTCGCATACATCTCCTGCGACTTCTTTCCGTTGCAGAAGACCTGCCGGATCTGCGCCGCCGCAAAGATAGGGGAGAGGTCGTTGGGGACGACGTTTTCAATGCTGGCATCCGAGGATCCCGTGATTTCGCACTGGCCGATGGAATCCCAGAGGGCAATCCCGCTGGAGAGAAGCATCACCCGTTTTTCGGGAATGCTCTGCGGGACGGGGCACTGCAAAAGGGCGGCCATGACCTTCCAGAATCGATTCTGCGGATGCCCGTAGAAGAACATCTGCTCCCGGGACTTGACAGAGGGGAAGGAGCCGAGGATCAGGATCCGTGCGTTTTCGTCGTAGAGCGGCGGAAAGGGGTGGACGATCCGTGTTTTCATGACAGGGAAAACGGATCAGCCCTCTTTGACGCGGAGATCCAGCACGTCAGGACGGGAGTAGTGGCCCACCGCGTCGCACTCCATGCGGCTGGCAGGGACCATCTGCATATCCAGATCCGCATACAGAACCCCTTCTTCATCCCACAGCGTATCGGTGACCGGGTGGCCAAAGGGATCGATGACGTTGCTGCCGCCGCGGCAGGCGATGTCGGGAAGCTTTGCGATCTCATCCTGGGCGTTGAGATCCTTTGGGTAGGAGTCCCGGGTGAAGACCATGTCGCAGTTGACAAAGTAGCAGTGGCCCTCAATGGCGATGTGACGGATGGTGTCCTGCCACTCGGCATTGTCGTTGGTGTTGGGGGAGATGTAGATGCTGATGCCCTTCTGATACAGGGCCACGCGGGCCAGGGGCATGTAGCTCTCCCAGCAGATCAGGTTGCCCATGGGGCCCCAGGGCGTGTCCATCACGGGGAAGAAGTCCTTATCGCCGTCCCCCCAGACCACGCGCTCGCTGCCGGTGGGCTTGAGCTTGCGGTGGTTCATGGCGGTGCCGTCGGGGGCGATCATCATGTTGGAATTGTAAAGCGTTCCGTTGAGGGGCTCCCGCTCGGAGTAACCGACGCTGACATAGACCTGCCGGGTCTTTGCGGCGTCGATGATCTTCTGCATCTCGGGTCCGTCGGCGAGGATGGAATTGTCGTAGTACTTCTTCCAGTCCTCGCGGCCGGCCTGGTTGCGGCTGCCCACCCGGAAGCCGAAGGTCAGGCCGAAGGGGTAGCAGGGGATAAACAGCTCAGGGAAAACGATCAGCTCCGCGCCGTGATCGGAGCACTCGTCGATATAGCGCAGAACCTTGTCGACGCAGCCGTCCTTGTCAAACATGACGGGCGCGGCCTGCACAACGGCAATTTTACAGGTGTTGGCGAGATCTCTCATTGATTCATACCTCCATTAAACCATGACGCGGATCAGCAGCATATAGCACACTGTACCGGCGACGATGGATATATACATGTTCTTTTTCCATACCTGGAGGAACACCACCAAAAGGGCGGCGATTCCCTCCGGAAGGCCATGAGGCGGGAGCGTGAAATGAATGCTGCGCAGACAGTAGACCACCAGAATCACCATGATGGCCGGCGGAAGAACCTTTCCCAGATACCGCACCACGTCTGGCAGTTCCCGATTGCGGAACGCGAGAAAGGGGAGGGCCCGGGTGAGCCAGGTGGTAAGCGCGACGATACCAATCGCCGCCAAAAGATACGCCGTTCCCCTCATACCGCCGCCTCCTCTTTTTGGATTCTGTCCCGCAGGAGCATCAGAATCAGCGTGGAGAAGGACAGCGCGGGGATCAGAAAGCGATCCGGCCCCAGGAACAGGAGAAACACCAGCGCCGAGACCAGCCCGCACAGCGCCGGGAGCTTGCTCTTGGCATGCATCCACTGGTTCACGACAACCACCAGGAAAAACGCCGTGGCGGAAAAGTCGATCCCCTCTGCGTTGAGATGCAGATAGCTGCCCAGGCAGGCGCCCAGCAGGCAGCCGAAAATCCAGTAGCATTGGTTGATGAGGGCGATCAGAAAATCGGCCCGCTGCTCATCCAGTCCCTCTTCATATCGGACGGAGCAGAGGATGGAATAGGTCTCGTCCGTCAGCGTCAGGACCATATAGGGATAACGCCAGCCCATTTTGCGAAAGCGCTCAATAAAGCCCAGGCCGTAGAAGAGATGGCGGCCGTTGATAAAAAGCGTCATCAACGCCAGCATGGGCAGCGGCGTACCGGCCGTGAGCAGGGGGACCATGACAATCTGCATGGAGCCGGCAAAAATAAAAACCGCCATCAGCACAGACCAGATCGGCGCATACCCGGCCTCCGACATCATCATGCCAAAGGCGATCCCGATAAAGAGATAGGTAAAGAATATTGGGAAGGTCTGCTTGAGGGCAAAGCGAAACTCTCTCATAGGGCCTCCTTGACAGGTGCTTTTCGATTGATTTATTATACGAAAGCATAAAACAAAAAGCAAGCGCCAGCCTGTGGAGGGAGAGCCCGTGGAAAAGATCGCAAAACGCTTTCAGGAGCTTACGGCCGAAGAACTCTATGCCATCTTAAAGCTTCGTCAGGACGTCTTTATTCTTGAGCAGAAGTGCCTGTATCCCGATCTGGACGCCTGCGATCAGCAGGCCCTGCACGTCTGGCTGCAGGACGAAGGCGGGATCGCGGCCTATCTGCGCATTCTGGACAGAGGAGTAAAGAGCCCCCATGTCAGCATGGGCCGGGTCATCGCAGCGCGGCGCGGCTGCGGCCTCGGCGCGGAGATCGTGCGGCAGGGCCTGCTTGCGGCAAAAGAGGTCTACGGCGCGGATACGGTCTATCTCGAGGCCCAGCTCTACGCCAGGGGCTTCTATGAAAAACTGGGCTTCCGGGCTGTGTCCATGCCCTTTGATGAGGACGGGATTCCCCATATCAAAATGCTCTGCAGCATGCGGGAGGATTAACAAACTACTCCCTGGCCCGGGTTAAAAGCGCCACGGTCTCCACATGCTTGGTCCGTGGAAAGAGGTCAAAGGCACTTGCTTTTTCCAGTCGGTATCCCAGATCTGAAAATCGGAGGATATCCCGCGCCAGGGTGGAGGGCTCGCAGGAGACATAGACCACCCGCTGCGGCCGCATGGAGGCCACTGCCTGCACGGCGTCCTCCTGCATACCCTTGCGCGGCGGGTCCACGCATACCACGTCGGGCCGCAGGCCGCGCTCTGCCAGCATCCTTGCCGCCTGGCCCGCGTCTGCACAGAGGAACTCCGTATTGTCCACCCCGTTTGCCGCGGCGTTGTGCCTGGCGTTTTCAATGGCCTCCGGCACGATCTCCGCCCCGATAACATGTCCTGCCCTGGACGCGAGGCACAGGCTGATGGTGCCCGCTCCACAGTAGAGGTCGAAAGCGAGCATGCTCTTATCCAGCCCGGCATAGTCCAGCGCCCTGCGGTACAGGCGCTCCGCCTGGGGCGGGTTCACCTGGAAAAAGGCCTGGGGCGCGATCTCAAAGCGAAAGCCGCAGAGGGTGTCCGTGATGGTATCCTTTCCCCAAAGCGTATAAAACGCCCCGCTCAAAACCGTATTGCCGCTTGTTTTGTTGATGTTCAGGACGATGCCGGTGAGCTCCGGGCAGGCTGTCCGAACAGACTGCACCAGGCTCTGCGTCAGGTTGCCGAAGCCTGTCCGGGCGACGATGCAGAGGACCCGGTCATCACTGTGGACGGCTCTGCGGCAGAAGATGTGGCGGACAACACCGCTCTGCTCTTGCTCGTCATAGGCGGGAATGCGGTGCGCGTTCATAAACTCCGTCACAGCCCGGGCTGCGCGGTGGGTAAGCTTGTCCTGAATCCGGCAGTATTCCACCGGGATCAGGGTGTGGCTGCGCTCCCGGTAGAAACCGGCAGCGGCCCTTCCATCCAGCATCCCAACCGCCAGGATGCCCTTGTTCCGGTAGCCCTCCGTCTGTTCGCTGCCCACGATTTCTTCGGCCTGGACCGTCTGCTTTCCGATGCGCGCGAGCGCATCGTTTACTTTTTGGAGCTTAAAGCGCAGCTCCTCCTCGTAGCACATGTGCCGACAGTCGCAGCCGCCGCATTTCCCGTACGCGCCGCAGTCCGATTCCGCACGGGCAGGGGAGAGCTTCAGCGGCGTCTCCGCGCGGCCGTAGGCGAAGTTTTTTACCGCCTTGACAATGCGGATCTCCCATTCCTCCCCGGGCAGCGTCCGGGGCACGAAGACCGCGCAGCCATGCACATGACAGACGCCGAAGGCCTCTGCGCTGTATGCTTCGATACAGACGGTGTATCTGTCATTTTTTCTTAAAATATCCATGGAAGTATTGTACCATACTCGCATACACTTGGCAAAGGGAATTCTCCTTTCTGCGCATAATCAGGAAGCATCTGCAGAAACTATGCTTGCCAACAAGGAAGGAGAATCGACATGAAGAGAAACATTGCCTGTCTTTTGCTTGCCCTGGCGCTGTGCCTGGCGCTGACCGGCTGCGGCGGCCGCATGGACGGCGGGATGGTTACGTCTTCGCCTGCAGCCGTGAGCGCAACGCCTGTCATTCCCAGCATGGACGTCAGTCTGACGCCGGAGCCCGAACACACCACCGCCCGGGATCAGACCGGAACCGGAACAGACGCCGGCTCGACGGCGGGAGCCAACACAGGCTCCGCCTCCGGGGTCAACGGGAGATAAGAACGCAGAAAAGCCGCCCATCAACCGGGCGGCTTTTCTGTTTAATCTTGCATTTGCGTACGGGCTGTACTATAATCGACAGCGGAATCAACCGATACAGGAGGCAGACTTATGAGCTATGTGCCCACTGTGGAACAGGCCCGTGCGCTTGTTGCAGAATACAATAAAGAGCCCTTTCATATCCAGCACGCGGAGACCGTGTCCAAGGTGATGGGGGAGATCGCGAAACAATACGACCCGGAGAACGTGGACTTCTGGCGTGTGGTCGGCATGCTGCACGACATCGACTTTGAGATCTGGCCGGAGCAGCACTGCGTCAAAGCAAACGAGCTCCTTCACGAGCTGGACATTGACGAGGACGTCATTCACGCCGTCGTCAGCCACGGCTACGGGATCTGCGCGGATGTGGAGCCCACCAAGCAGATGGAGAAGATGCTCTTCGCCACCGATGAATTGACGGGCTTGATCGGCGCCGCCGCGCTGATGCGGCCCACCGGGATCTCCGACATGGAGCCCAAGTCTGTGATGAAAAAATTCAAGGACAAAAAGTTTGCCGCCGGCTGCTCCCGGGATGTGATCCGCAGGGGAGCGGAGATGCTGGGCATGGAGCTGAACGATCTGATCGCCATGACGCTCGACGCCATGCGCGCCTAATCTTGTTTAGAAAAAGAGAGTCAAACCAAAAGGTTTGACTCTCTTGAGACTGTCAAAAAAACTGCGGTTATGAAGGACGATAGAGCCGCAGGGGAGCTCGAGGGGGCAAGGCCCGCCTCGAGTACAATAAACCGCCGTCCGGAAAGCCTTGATTTCTCAAGGCTTTCCGGATAACAGCATTTTGCTTTGAGCAAAATGCTCGGCGGCTGAAGCGCAGTCAAAAAAGTCCGTCAAGGACTTTTT
>JBGUNL010000187.1:0-6102 GCA_045117295.1 Candidatus Limivicinus sp. | reverse complement strand
TGGTCTGCTTCATGGCGCGGTAGACCTCGCCCGTGAGGCGGGCCTTCATCGCCCTGTCGTCAAACACCAGACTGCCAAAGCTCTCTGTCGCTGTGTTCATTTCTTTCACCCTTTCCTGTTGAAAACACTGAAAACAAAAAAAGAGACACTGACGCAGAGGGCAGAAATCCCTCTGAGACGTCAGTGTCTCAACACGGGGAAGTATAGTCCGCTTCGCCGCCCTTGTCAAGACGCTTTGAAAAATTGTCCCGCTGCATTGACAAAAAAGCCTGCGCCGGTGTAATCTCTCAACATATATAACAACTCGGTCTGTAAAGGACGTGGACAGGATGAACTTTACCGAACAGGAAGTCATGGAATATGTGCGGCAGGAGGATGTGCGCTTTATCCGCCTGGCCTTCTGCGACGTCTTCGGAAAGCAGAAGAACATCGCCGTCATGCCTTCAGAGCTGGAGCGCGCCTTCCGGCAGGGCATCGCCATCGACGCCTCCGCCATCGCGGGCTTCGGGGGCGAGGTGCGCTCGGATCTCTTTCTCCACCCCGATCCCGGCACGCTCGCCTCGCTCCCCTGGCGCGGGGAGAACGGAAAGGTCGTGCGCATGTTCTGCGAGGTCGCCTATCCGGACGGGACAACGCTGGAGACCGATTCCCGCGCGCTGCTGAAAAAGGCGGTGGAGCGCGCCGCATCCCTCGGCGTGCGCTTTGCCTTCGGGACGGAGATGGAATTCTATCTCTTCAAGACTGATGAGGAGGGCGAGCCGACAAGGATCCCCTACGACCGCGCCAGCTACATGGACATTGCCCCCAGGGACAAGGGTGAGAACGTCCGCCGGGAAATCTGCATCACGCTGGAGCAGATGGGGGTCACGCCGGAGTGCTCCCACCACGAGGAGGGCCCCGGCCAGAACGAGATCGACTTCCGCTACTCCGAGCCCCTCTCCGCCGCCGACAACGCCCTGACCTTCCGCGCCGTGGTGGAGACCATTGTGGCGCGAAACGGCCTCGCCGCGGATTTCTCTCCCAAGCCCCTGCCGGATCAGGCGGGCAACGGCATGCACATCAACCTCTCCGTCAAATCCGCCGATGGGCGCGATCTGCTGCCCCAGGTGATCGCCGGGATCATGGCGCGCATCTACGAGATCACCGCCTTTTTGAATCCCACCGAGAATTCCTATGAGCGCCTCGGCAGCCGAAAGGCCCCGGGCTGGATCAGCTGGTCCAGCGAGAACCGCTCCCAGCTCATCCGTATCCCCGCCGCCACGGGGGAACTCAGGCGCGCCGAGCTGCGCTCCGCGGATCCGGGGGTGAACCCCTACGTCGCCTTTGCCCTGCTGATCCACGCGGGGCTGGACGGCATCGAGGCGGATCTCCCTCTGCCGGAGAGCGCGGACATCAACCTTTTCACCGCGTCGGTGGAGACCCTGAGCCGGTTCCGGCACCTGCCCCGCTCGCTTTCTGAGGCCAACGCCGCCGCGCGGGAGAGCGCGTTTGTCCGCCGCCATCTGCCGGCGGCGCTGATCGCCGCCTACTGCGACAGATAACAGTAGGAACCTGTGCGAAGGAAACGGATTGCCACACCAGTGACATCGGTCACTGGTTCGCAATGACAGCAATTTCTTTTCAGCGTGAACTGATGGAAGGGAGGTGCGGTGCGTGATCTTTCAGGAACGGACCTATGCCGTTTTGCTGGTGACAAGCTCGGAAAAACTGGATACGCAGATGCGCGCGCTGCTCCCCGAGACGGACTTCTTCCCGGTCAAAAGCGCCCGGAATGTGGGCCAGGCCCGCCGCATGCTGCTGGATGCGCGCTTTGATCTGGTGCTGATCCAGACGCCGCTCAAGGACGATTTCGGCACGCAGCTTGCCATCGACGTCTGCACGGACACCAGCGCCGGCGTCCTGCTCTTTGTCAAGAGCGAGCTTCTCGACAGCGTGGGCGCGAAGGTGCTGGAATACGGCGTCATGACCCTGCCGATGCCCACCAGCTCCGCGCTGGTGAATCAGACGCTCCGGGCCCTGTGCGCCCAGCGGGAGCGCCTGCGCCGCATCGAAGCCAAACAGCAGAGCCTGGAGGAAAAGATGCAGGAGATTCGGCTTATTAACCGGGCCAAGTGGCTGCTGATCGAGTGCCTCAGCATGACAGAGGACGACGCGCACCATTACCTTGAGCGCCAGTGCATGGATCAGCGCATCACCAAACGGCAGGCTGCGGAGAACATCATCAAAACCTACGGTTGACAAATCAACCGAAGCGGTGTATTTTTATCGCGTTGAACAAGGACGTTCGTCCGGGTACAGGAATCCCGGATGAACGTCTTTCTCTTTTTTTGGAGGGATACACCATGACCAAGTATGTTTTTGTGACCGGCGGCGTCGTGTCGGGCCTCGGCAAGGGGATCACGGCCGCGTCGCTCGGCAGGCTGCTCAAAGCCCGCGGGCTCAAGGTCGCGGCCCAGAAGCTGGATCCCTACATCAACGTGGACCCCGGCACCATGAGCCCCTACCAGCACGGGGAGGTCTACGTCACCGAGGACGGGGCGGAGACCGATCTGGATCTCGGCCACTATGAGCGTTTCATCGACGAGGACTTGAACCGCTTCTCCAACCTCACCACCGGCAAGGTCTACTGGAATGTCCTCAACAAGGAGCGCCGGGGCGAGTACCTGGGCTCCACGGTGCAGGTCATCCCCCACATCACCAACGAGATCAAGGAATTTATCTACCGCGTCGGCCGGGAGACGGGGGCGGACGTGGTCATCACCGAGATCGGCGGCACCATCGGCGACATCGAGGGTCAGCCCTTTCTGGAGGCGGCACGGCAGGTGTCCCTGGAGGTGGGACGCGAGAACTGTCTCTTCGTCCATGTGACGCTGGTGCCCTTCCTCTCCGGCTCCAACGAGCACAAATCCAAGCCCACCCAGCACTCCGTCAAGGAACTGCAGGGCATGGGCATCCACCCGGATCTCATCGTCCTGCGCTGCGATGCGCCGCTGGAGCCCGCGATCTTCCAGAAGATCGCCCTGTTCTGCAACGTGCGCCCGGACTGCGTGATCGAAAACCGCACGCTGGACTGCCTCTATGAGGCGCCGCTGATGCTGGAGCGCGAGGGCTTCTCCGACGCGGTCTGCCGCGGATTGGGGCTTTCCTGCCCCGCGCCGGATCTCAGAGAGTGGGAGGCCATGGTGGAGAAGATCAAGGCCGCCCGCCGGGAGGTCACCATCGCGCTCGTCGGGAAATACGTCCAGCTGCAGGACGCCTATCTCTCCGTGGCCGAGGCTCTGCGCCACGCGGGCTACGCAAACGACGCGCACGTGAATATCCGCTGGATCGACTCCGAGACGCTGACGCCGGAAAACATCGGTGAAATGCTCTCCGGCGTGTCGGGCATCCTCGTCCCCGGCGGCTTCGGCAGCCGCGGCGTGGAAGGGATGATCCTCGCCGCCCGGTACGCGCGGGAACATGCCGTTCCCTATCTCGGCATCTGCCTCGGCATGCAGGTGGCGGTGATCGAGTTTGCCCGCCATGTGGCGGGAATTGAGGGCGCAAACTCCGGCGAGTTCGACGAACTATGCCGCGACAAGGTCATCGACTTCATGCCCGGCCAGAGCGAGGATATCGACAAGGGCGGCACGCTGCGCCTCGGCGCTTACCCCTGCCGCATCCGGCCGGACACCACCATGGCCCGCTGCTATGGGAGCCTGGAGATCTCCGAGCGGCACCGCCACCGCTATGAGTTCAACAACGATTACCGGGATCGGCTCACGCAGGCGGGGCTCATACTCTCCGGCCTGTCACCGGACGGAGAGCTGGTGGAGACGGTAGAGCTGCGCGATCATCCCTTCTTTGTGGGCGTCCAGTACCACCCGGAGTTCAAGAGTCGCCCGAACCGGCCGCACCCGCTGTTCTGCGGTCTGATCCGCGCCGCGTTGGAGGGGGCGGACTTTTCATACGAGGGAGAATGAAAAAGCAAAACAGCAAAAAGATCATGCATTCCTCAAAATGAGACTTTGGTAAAGTCGAATGTGCCGAAAAAAGTTTGGAATATGTCTGCCGGCTGCCGGAATCATCCTGCTTTTATCAAGTACGTTATGAACACTCGCCCCCCAAAGGGTCAGATTCCGATGCAGAATCTGACCCTTTGCTGCTTTGAAAAATGTGCTTTCTGTGATACACTGAACACAACACATCGAATGGGGGGCTGCTCCTATGAAAACCCACTTTCGCATCCGCATCCTGTGCCTGCTTTTGACGCTTTCCCTCGTTTGCTTCTGCTCCGGCTGCGGACAGAAGGAGGAAAAAAGAGACCGCCAGGAGATCATCGAGGAACTGGTGGTCGACTACGGCAGCTACGGCAGCGAGGCAGACAACCATATCCGGGCGCTGCTGCAGGAGCTGCACGCCCTTGATGCCGACGCGGCGGAGCGGTGGGAGAGCATCATGGCGCTGTGGAAAAGCGCGAACACAGATCTGACGATCCATGAGGGCGTGCTGCCGGACGGCCTGCCGGATACGGACGCGCTGTGCCTCGTTGCCCTCGGGTTCCAGCTCAATCCCGACGGGACCATGCGCGATGAGCTGTTGGAGCGGCTGAACGTGGTCAAAGCCAGCGCGGAGAAGTACCCGCGCGCGTGGATCGTCTGCACCGGCGGCGGGACGGCAGCGGAGAACGAGAACGCCACCGAGGCCGGAAAGATGGCGGAGTGGCTCATTGAAAACGGCCTTGCACCCGAGCGGGTCATCGTGGAGGACAAATCCCTCACCACGGCGCAGAACGCCATGTACACCTATGACATCCTGACGGAGCGCTGCCCGCAGGTAAAGGAGCTGGCCATTGTATCCAGCGACTACCACATCGCCACCGGCACGCTCCTGTTCGAGGCGGAGGCGATCCTGCGGGCGGAGAAGGCCGGTAATGCGTCCATGCACGTGGTCTCCAACGCCGCGTGGAGGGCGCCTTCCGGCAGTCTCTCCCCCATGTTCCAGGCGGGGGCGCTGATCGAGCTTGCCGGCGACACGGACACCGCCTTTCAGATCTACTACAACACCTACGACATCCACCCGCTGCCCCCGCCGGCCTGATGCTGCACGAATAAAAAAACGGCATGAAAAGAGGGACCAGATATGAAAAACGGGAAGAACCCGGATCCTGATGTGATCCACCCTATTGCGGGGTATGAGAAGGAAATCTATGTCAAACCGACGGTTTCCAATCCCAATATCGTGGTCGGAGATTTCACCTATATCGCGGATTCCGAATTTGAACGCCATGTAACCCACTTTTATCCGTGGAGCAAGGACAGGCTCATCATCGGGAAATTCTGCCAGATCGCGGCGGGCGTGGAATTTGTGATGAACGACGCCAATCACCAGATGAACGCCGTGTCCACCTTCCCCTTCTATACTCTGGAGGGCTGGGAGATGGATCCGCCCGCGCCGTCGGATCTGCCGTTCAAGGGCAATACCGTGATCGGCAATGATGTGTGGATCGGCCAGAACGCGGTCATTCTTCCCGGGGTTCACATCGGGGACGGCGCCATCATTGGCGCAAACAGCGTTGTGGGCAGCGACATTGAGCCCTATTCGGTCGCGGCGGGCAATCCCGCAAGACCTCTGCGCAGGCGCTTCGATGAGGAGCTGATCGATCTGCTGCTCCGTTTTCGATGGTGGGACAAGAGCATCGAGGAAATCAACGGTCTGATCCCGCTTTTGACCTGCGGGGATCTGGAACAGGTCAGAAAGGAACTGAAGAACCGCGTGTAACGATTCTGTCTGCAGACAAACCGTCCGCGTAATCTTCCGTGAAACCCGGCCGGGCCCTTTGGGCCCGGCCTTTTTCCGCGTCCGGAAGCGCATGGAGGCTGCGTGTCCAAATAGCGTTTTGCATTTTCTGATAGATTTTTGTAAAATTTACTTGACAATTTGCTTTCGGTGGTGTACATTGATCCTGCAGCCGGGAAGAAGCAGCTTCCGGTCTGCCTGATCAGACAAACAACAAAAATCTATAAAGGAGAATGTGAAATGAACGGAAACATTTTTAAGTCTGCCGGCGTGGCAGTCGGCATCCTGGTGGGCCTGATCGTGGCTTTTGTCCTGATCAGACTG
>JBGUNL010000186.1:0-4437 GCA_045117295.1 Candidatus Limivicinus sp. | reverse complement strand
TGGGCGGCAGTATGGGTATGCTGATCGGAGGCGCGGTGGATGCCAATGACATGGCGGAAAACGCATCCCTCCTGGAAAAGGCCGGGGACAGTATTCTTGATGGAGAGACGGCAATCATCCTGCTGGCCCAGGAGGAATATGAAACCGCGCTGACAGCAAAGCTCAACAACTTTGACGTGTCGATCACCAGATTTGATGCTGCGGAGGTCGCGGCGGAAGTCGACCATGCCCGTGAAGTGGAAAAGCAGATGGCCAAAGAGGCCAGAGAAAAACTTCGTGCGGAAAGATCCGAAACATTTAAAGAGACCGTTGCCAAGAAGAGTGAAGAGTTGAAAAACTGGTTCTCCAACCTGGGGAAATAAGAGGTCTGCCGTACTGACCATCCTCATTATACCAGTTTCCTTTTGCCTAATCTCGGGTTATTGAAAATCATAGATAAAAATGAAGTTTTCATAGATGCACCTGAACGGCTGGGAGCAAAAAAGCACTGATATTCCTTGACTTTTAGAGGCACCAGATTTGTTACGAATTTATGACCAGAGGCAATTTGACAAAGCATCTCTTTTCTGGATGACAGTCGGCCTTGACCGAGGGTCAAATGCATGACCTGAGCAGAAAGAGAGAAACCACTTGATATCTTTTTCGAGCGCACAAGACACTATAAAGACCGTTTTCGTTAAGAAAGCGGTCTTTTTTCTTAACTTTTTGAGGCGAAAAGTTTTGAGTGAGTTTTGCTGAGAGGTGAATTAGGGGTGAACCGAATTGTATTTATACATGGTTATACCCCGTAATTTAAGGTAGGGGAAACCTCTTTGTGATCGGTTTGACCCACGAAAAGCACTCTTGCTTGCATTCGCCTGTGTATCTCTTGCTCAGTATCCCTTTTGGCATAAAACAACACCCCATTCGTCAGTACCATACCATACTGTCCAACAAATGGGGTGCTGTTCATTTTCGCTGTGCCGTTTTTGGCGTTTCCGGGTTCAGATTTCCCGGGTCTGGAAATAGTTGTTGAGACACTCCCGGAAGAGCTCCAGGGAGGGGTTGTTGCTGCCGCGGCGCCAGGCCAGCGCCACAGGGTTATGCTCGTTGAGATTGATGTGGCGCAGATGCGGGTGGTGCAGGGCGTAGCACCAGGAGTCCAGCAGCGCCACCCCGGCGCCGCCGTCGACATAGAACAGCACGGTTTCGGAGTTCGGCACCGTGCGGAAGCGCGGGACAAAGTGGTAGTTCTGGAAGACGGTCTCGCTCTCCTCCACCAGCATACGGATGCGCGGATCGTCCGCGATCAGGAAGTCAAAGCGGTAAAAGTCCGAAGGGTCACGCAGCTCATCGGAACCGGGCAGCAGTTCAGAATACATGATGAGCCGCTGGATGGACGTGAAGCGCTCCACCGTGAAATCCGTCGTTTCATTCAGATAGTTCTCCAGAGAGATGACCGCGTCCAGGCGTTTTTCCTTGAGAGCGGTGTTCAGCGTGCGGAAGTCCTGACACTCATAGGTGACGCGGAATTTCGGATTGAGCTGGCAGCAGCGGGCCATGACGGGGGGAAGGAAATCCGGCATGCGCCAGTCCTTGTTGATGCCGAGCCTGAGGGCGGGCGTGGTATTGGAGAGGGCCTGCCGGGTGCGGTCCAACTCCAGATAGGTGCGCTGGAAGAGGTTGTAGTACGCCTTGCCCGCTTCGGTCAGCACCACCTTGCGGCTGTTCTCCCGCAGGAAAAGCTGGACGCCAAGCTCGTTCTCCAGCGCGGAGATGTAGCGGCTGACCGCGGGCTGCGGCAGCAGCAGGTTCTCGGCAGCACGGGTGAAGTTCAAAAGCCTGCCCGCCTCGAGAAAGCATTCGATCTGTCTGTCGTTCAAGGATATGCCCCCAATTGCCTGGAATCAGTGCGGAGAAAAGAGGTGCTCCGCCGGATAGAGAGGGACCCGGCGGAGCGGCAGGTCGGGTCAGACGGTGCAGCGCAGGATGTACACACCGTCGTGCATGGCGTTGAGATAGATGTAGCCGCGGTCGTCGACCACCAGATCCTCCGCCGTGCCCAGGGGCTTGTTGTTCATGGGTACGTCGAAGCAGAGCTTCTCGGGGTTGGGAGGAATGAAGTAGGCGATCTCCTTGGGCACGTAGGGGTCGGACACGTCGTAGACGCGCAGGCCCGCGTGGAAGTAGCAGTCGTAAACGCGGTCGGCCCGGTCCTCGATCCAGGGCTTGTGGGTCATGGGCTCGTGCAGATTGTGGGGGCCGAAGGAGGTGGGGAAGTCCTGGCCCAGCTGGTTGAAGTTCTTGTAGGGGAAGCCCTCGGGAACCTCGGGATAGGGGAAGATGGAGATGAGCACGGGATCGGCGGGGTCGGAGACGTCGAACATCTCGATGCCGCAGTAGGCGTGGACGCCGAAGCGCTCAAACTCCTCCCGGCTGTAGGTCCACTGGCGCTCGCCCTCCTGCATGCCCACGGCGTAGTGCGTGCCGTGGATGGGCATGAAGGTGTGGCACAGGGCGCCGCCGAACTTGGTGGCGAAGGGCGGGGTCATCCTGCACTCACCCAGCACCTGCGGGAAGGTCGGGTCGGAGATGTCCAGAACCTTGAAGCCGCCGCCGGCGCAGCTGAGATAGGCCAGATTGTCGTCCGTGCCCACGTAGGGGAAGTGGACAAAACCGGGGTAGGTATTGTAGCCTTGCCAGCCGTGCCATTCCTTTTTGCGGGTCTTCTCGGTCTGGTTGCCGAAGAACTGGCCGGGGTTCCACCAGCGGCCGACCTCCACGGGGTGCTCGGGATCGGCGATGTCGACGATGCGGTAGATGAAATCCTTAAAGCCCGTGGCGGTGGCGGACAGGTGCAGATAGCGCCCGCCGTTGTAGGAGAAGCGGTGCACGCCCGCGCCGCGGCCGTTGCCGGGGTCGCCGGTGGACCAGAAGGAGAGCTTCTTGGGGTGCTCGGGATCTTCCTTCAGGGAGAAGATGTGCACGCCGCCGGGGGCGGGCTCAAAGTGCTCGGGAGCGGGGCCGTGCAGGAAGGGCAGGCAGTTGCCGTTGGAGACGATGAGCAGGTCGTCCGCAATCTGGCACTTGGGGGTGGACATGTAGGGGTAGATCTCCGGATCCATCACGGGCATGTACTGCACGTGCCGGGGATTGGCCGGATCGGTCACATCCAGAATCTCCACGCCGTAGCCGAAAAAGCAGCCGCCGTAGAGGTAGTATTTGCCGTCCTTGGTCTTGTACAGCTGGGACTGGAAGAGGTAGTGGTTGTCGCAGTCGTGGTGGGCGAGGACCTCCATGTTTTTGATGTAGCCCTCGTTGCCGGGACTCTTGGCATAAAACGCAGCCATGGGCGAAGCCTCCTGTTTGTGATATTATCCGGGATTGACTACCGATATTTGGATGATTTTATTATAACTAGCCAAAGTCACTTTTACAAATATGAAATCCGCGGATTATTGATAACGGATTTGTTATGAATAAAAATCAGAATTGGTATTTACATCTTTGAGCATTCTTCACTATAATAAAAGCAGGCAAGCGCTGAAAATTCAGCAATAACACAAGAAACTATCATGGAGGTAAATTCAGCATGAAAATTCTCGGACTTTCCTGTGGTACCAAAAACGGCAACAACGACACCATGTGCCGCGTGGCCCTTGAGGCCGCCAAGGAGCTGGGCGCGGAGATCGAGTTCATCCACGTTTTTGACTGGGACATCAAGTACTGCTCCGGCTGTGTGGCATGTTCCCGCGGCCTGGTCATGGGCAAGGGCATGATCTGCACCCAGAAGGACGACTATGCCGCTCTCTACCAGAAGATGGTCGAGGCCGACGGCGTCCTGGTCGTCGACCCCATTTACGAGTCCGGCGGCTCCGGCCTGTTCCACGTCCTCTGCGACCGCATGGGCCCCGGCCATGACACCGGCATGCTGATGATGCTGGATGGCAAGCTCAAGGAGCAGGGCAAGGAGGGTCTCAACCCCCGCATGTTCATGCAGAAGGCCATCTCCTTTGTGGGCATCGGCGGCTCCGACTGGGCTGTGCGCGTGCAGACCGACCACGCCATGCTGGCGCTGTCCCCCGGCTGGAAGGTTGTTGACAACGACTACTTCTCCTGGTGCAAGGACGTCATCATGCAGGACGACAAGATCGAGCGCATGAAGGAGATCGGCCGCAACCTGGTCGAGGCTGCCCAGTACATCGTGGACAACCACGTCATGATCCCCGGCTCCGAGAGCCTGGATCTCTGGAAGGGCCACAAGGGCGGCTGCCCCCACTGCCACGGCAACAACTTCTATGTCTTCCCCGGCACCAACCACGCCGTCTGCGAGCTCTGCGGCCTGGAAGGCCATCTGGAGATCGGCGATGAGGGCGTCGTCCTGGTCAACGATCCCACTCTCGGCCCTGTGGGCACCATCGAGCACTGCCACGACCTGCTCTCCGGCAAGGCTGCCCA
>JBGUNL010000185.1:0-5723 GCA_045117295.1 Candidatus Limivicinus sp. | reverse complement strand
ATCTCCTCCACCTGGTCGGCGATGGCCCGGGTGTTGGTGACGACGACCTCTTTGGCCACGTCCTTGCCGAGGTAGGCAAACTCCGCCAGCATCTCCTTGGTGTTGCGGAAGTAGATGGGGCAGTCCCGGTCGGCGTCGGAGAACTTCTTGGCGGCCTGCAGGATCTTGCGGTACTGCTCGTCCTCGGGGTCCAGAAAGTGCACGTCCGAGGCGGCGATGACGGGCTTGTCCATCTCTTTCCCCAGCTTGTAGATGGTGCGGTTGTAGTCCTGGAGAACCCCCACGTCGGATACGGTGCCGTTATCCACCAGAAAGGCGTTGTTGCAGATGGGCTGGATTTCCAGATAGTCGTAGAGCTCCGCGATCTTTTTGAGCTCCTCGTGGCTGGCCCCCTTCATGACGGCGCCGTAGAGCTCGCCCATGCCGCAGGCGGAGCCCACCAGGATGCCCTCCCGATGCTGCAGGAGCAGGCTCTTGGGCACGGTGGGGCTGCGGTGGAAGTACTTGAGATAGGACTGGGAGATCATCTCGTAGAGGTTTTTGAGCCCCACCCGGTTCTTCACCAGCAGGATCATGTGCCAGGTCTTGGCCACGTCCGTGCGGCGCAGGGAGTGGTAGACGGTCTCAATGTCGTCCACGGTCCGCGCGCCCTGCTGGCGGAGCATGGGCAGAAATTTTCCCATCATCCGGGCCACCACCATGGCGTCGTCGGAGGCGCGGTGGTGGTTGAAGGGGGGCAGCCCCAGGTGGTTGGAGACGATGTCCAGCTTAAAGCGCTTGAGCTCCGGGCAGAGGGCCTGGCTCAACGCCAGGGTGTCCAGAAACACCGGGGCAAAGCGGATGGCGTTGCGGCGGGCACAGGCGGTCATGAAGCCCACGTCGAAGTGGGCGTTGTGGGCGATGATGGGCCGATCCCCCACGAAGGCCATGAACCGCTCCAGGGCCTCCTTCTCCAGGGGGGCGCCCTGCACGTCGCTGTCCCGGATGCCGGTGAGCTGGGTGATATCCGGGGGGATGTGGCGCTGGGGATCCACGAAGGTGTTGAACACCTCCAGGATCTTGTCCCCGGCGAAGCGGATGGCGCCGATCTCGGTCATGCGGTCGGTCTGGGCGTTGAGACCGGTGGTCTCAATGTCGAAGGCCACAAACTCCGTGTCCAGCGGCAGAGAGGATTTGCCGATGACGGCGCTGTTGCCGTCCATGTCGTTGACGTAGTAGGCCTCCATGCCGTAAATGATCTTGACGCCGTTTTTCTTGCCCGCCTTCCACATATCCGGGAAGGCCTGGGCCACGCCGTGGTCGGTGACGGCGATGGCGGGCATGCCCCAGTCTGCCGCCCTTTTCACGATGGCGGCGGGGTCGGTCAGGGCGTCCAGGGCGGAGAAGCGGGTGTGCATGTGCAGCTCCACGCGCTTTTCCTCGGCGTCGTCGGGGCGGATATAGCGCTTGCCCTTCATGATGTTCCGGGGGTCGAGCACCATGTCGTCGTCGTACTTGGAGTAGATGATCTCCCCCTGGACGATCAGGTGGTCGCCGGGACTGATCTGGGTGATGATGGACTGGTCGTCCTCGGAGCGCAGAAAGCGGGAGACGCGCACGGAGTTGGTGCGGTCGGTGATGTCAAAGCAGAGCACGGCGCTGCCGCGTTTTTGAAGCGTCCGGCTGGTGACGGCCACCACGTCGCCCTCCACGGTGACCCGGCCGGACTCCAGCGTCAGGGTGTTCATGGGCACCGGGTGCTGCTTGATGGCCCGGCCCATGAGCACGTTCCCCGCGGGCCTGGCGCCGGGGACGGCGCTCACGGCTGCGGCCGGGACGGCGGCGGTCTGCCGGGGATAGTCCGGCACGATGCCCACGCCGGAAAGGCCGTAGTCATCTTTCAGCTGCTGGGTGATCTTCTGCAGATCCACCGGCGAGGGCATGGCGGCAAACCAGGCGGCCACCGTGAGGGTCATCTCCCCGGTGTCCACCCGGACGTTGGTGACGTATGCCTTGTCCAGCCCCCCCGCCGCGGCGGCAAGAGAAGCGCAGCCGGGGAAAATTGTCAGAAATGGCGTGTGCTCGGTCATGAATACATGGTCCTCTTCGAAAAATCTTCCATGCTTTTGATGGGGGCGCGGGTTGAACGGCAAATGCTTTGCGTGTTTGTCGCAGAGAGGCTGCGCGCCTGAACCGCATTCGTAGGGGGCGGCGCCCTCGACGCCCCGCGCAGGATACGGTACGTTCCTCACATTCGCCCGGGCGAATTCGAAACCCAACCCTGCGCCGCCGGGCGGCCGAGGGCGTCCGCCCCTACGGTGAAGGCGCCCGGCAAAGCGCATGTTTTGCAGGCAAAAACCTGCGATCAGCCCAACGCGTCTGGCCTTATCCGTCGTTTTCGATCAGCTCAATCAGTCTCTCACAGAGCTCGTCGTAGGGGTAGGTGCCCAGCACCCGGCCCTTCTTGAACAGCAGACCGCGGCCCTTGCCGCCGGCGATGCCGTAGTCGGCCTCCCGCGCCTCGCCCGGGCCGTTGACCACGCAGCCCATGACGGCCACGGTGATGTCCCGCCGCATGTCCTTTACCCGCGCCTCCACTTCGGAGGCCAGAGAGATCAGGTCGATCTCGGTCCTGCCGCAGGTGGGGCAGGAGACGAACTTCACCCCGCCGGGGCGCAGGCCCGCGGCCTTGACGATGGCGATGCCCGCGGAGACCTCCCGCACGGGATCCGCCGTCAGGGAGACGCGGATGGTGTTGCCGATCCCCTCGCACAGCAGGGTGCCGATGCCCACGGCGGACTGGATGGTGCCGTTCCACTCGGTGCCCGTCTCGGTGACGCCCAGGTGCAGGGGATAGTCGAAGACCTGGGAGGCCAGGCGGTAGCTCTCGACGGTCAGCGGCACGGAGGAGGTTTTTAACGACAGGCAGATGTCGTCAAAGTCATAGCGGTTGAGGAGCTCCACGTGGCCCTTCGCGCTCTCCACCATGGCCTCGGCACAGGGGTGGCCGTACTTTTCCAGCAGGCGCTTTTCCAGAGACCCGGCGTTCACGCCGATGCGGATGGGGATGTTTCTCTCCCGGCAGGCCTCGGCCACGGCCTTGACGTTCTCGGCCGCGCCGATGTTGCCGGGGTTGATGCGGATCTTGTCGATACCGCGCGCCGCGGCCTCCAGGGCCAGGCGGTAGTCAAAGTGGATGTCCGCCACCAGGGGCACCGTGACCTGTTCCTTGATGGCGGAGACGGCCTTTGCCGCCTCCATGTCGGGGATGGCGATGCGCACGATGTCCGCCCCCGCGGCCTGCATGGCGCGGATCTGCGAAACCGTGGCTTCCACGTCCCAGGTCTTGGTGGAGCACATGGTCTGCACCGACACCGGGGCGCCCCCGCCGATCAACACGCTGCCGACGGAGATCTGCTTTGTGGACTCTCTCTTGTTTGTTTTCTCTGTCATTTCGTCACAATCCTCACGATATCGTGGAACATGATAAAGGCCATCAGGCTCAAAAGCAGCACCATGCCCGCCATGTGGATATAGCCCTCGTACTTGGGGTCGAGCTTCTTATGGGTGACGCTCTCGATGAGCCAGGTCACCAGCAGCAGGAAGACCCGCCCGCCGTCCAGGGCGGGGATGGGCAGCATGTTCATGATGGCGAGGTTCACCGCGATGAAGGCGGTGAAGTAGAAGATGGAATACAGGGCGTCGGAGACGGACTCGGCCTGTTCGCCGGTCTCGGCCATCATGTCCACGATGCCCACGGGCCCGGCCATCTCGTCCACGCTGACTCTGCCGTGCACCAGCTCCCTGAGGCCCATGCGCACCCAGCGGCCGAACTCCATGGTGGTATACCAGGCGTTTTGCAGCTTGACCTTGGGAGTGGCCAGGTCGTAGCCGAAGTAAAAGCCGTACATCTTCCGGCTCTGCCCCTCGTATTCCAGGCGGGTCAGGGCAAAGTCCTTCAGCGTGACCTTCTTCCCGTCCCGGAGGACCACGATGTCATACACTCCGTCTCCCTGGTCGAGAAAGTCGCCCACGTCGTTGTTCTGATAGATGCGCTGGCCGTCGATCTTGTAAAAGCGGTCGCCGATGTGCAGGCCCTCTTCGCTCTGGTAGGGGCAGCCGGCCATAAAGTCCGTGATTTCGGCGTTGCGGAAGGCGTAGGCCCCGGTGTACAGCAGGCATACGAGCACAAAGCCCAGCACGAAGTTCATGAAGGCCCCGGCGCAGAGGATGAGAATGCGCTTCCAGGGGGGCTGGTTGGTGAAGGCCCGGGGGTCGTCGGACGCCTCGTCCTCCCCGGCCATGGCGCAGTAGCCCCCGAAGGGGATCAGGCGCAGGGCGTAGAGGGTCTCGCCCTTCTGCTTTTTCCAGAGGGCCGGGCCCATGCCCAGGGCGAATTCCTCCACCCGCACGCCGCAGGCCTTGGCGGCCAGAAAGTGCCCGCCCTCGTGGATGCCCACCAGCAGGCCGAAGAGTAAAATTGCCAGGATCACATAGAGAAAGGTCATGTGCCGTAAGTCTCCAAAACATAGGCTCTGGCGGCCTTGTCGGCCTCCAGAATGGTTTCCAGATCCGGGGCGCTGACCACGCCCACGGCTTCCACGGCTCCCGCCGCGGCGTCATAGATGCGGTTGTACCCCAGCTCGTGCCGCAGGAACATGTGCACGGCCACCTCGTTTGCCGCGCTCATCACGCAGGCGGCGGTGCCGCCGCGGCGGGCGCAGTCCATGGCCAGCTTCAGGCAGGGGGTCTTTTCATAGTCCGGGGCCTCGAAGGTGAGATCGCGGAGCTTATAGAAGTCCAGGTGCTCGAACATCGAGGGGCAGCGCTCCGGATAGGTCAGGGCCAGCTGGATGGGCAGGCCCATGTCCGGCACGCCCAGCTGGGCGATGACGGTGCCGTCCACCAGCTCCACCATGGAGTGGATCACGCTCTGGGGGTGGATGACCACGGTGATGTCGTCCGGGGTGACGCCGAAGAGGTGCATGGCCTCCACAAACTCCAGGCCCTTGTTCATCATGGTGGCGCTGTCCACCGAGATCTTCGCGCCCATGCTCCAGTTGGGGTGCTTCACCGCCTGCTCGGGGGTGACATCCTCGAGCTCGGCGCGGGCCTTGCCCCGGAAGGGGCCGCCGGAGCCGGTGAGCAGGATCTTGTGCAGCTCTCCCTTCTTCCGGCCCATCAGGCACTGGAAGATGGCGGAGTGCTCGGAGTCCACGGGGACGATCTCCGCCCCCTGCTCCGCTGCCCGCTTCATCACGATCTCCCCGGCGCAGACCAGGGTCTCCTTGTTGGCCAGGGCGATGCGCTTCTTCTCGTCAATGGCGGCCAGGGTGGGCTTCAGGCCCACGGCGCCGGAGACGGCGGTGACCACGCAGTCACATTCCGGCAGGGTGGCGGCCTCCAGCAGGCCCTCCATGCCGGAGCCCACGCGGATATCCGTGTCCGCCACGGCGATTTTAAAAAGCTTTGCGGCCTCTTCGTCGTAGACCGCCACGAATTTGGGGTGCAGGCGGCGGGCCTGCTCCTCCAGCAGATCGATTTTTCTCTGGGCCGTGAGCGCGGCCACCGGCAGACCGATGTGCTCGGCCGCGGCGATGGTCTGCCGGCCGATGGAGCCGGTGCAGCCCAGGACGGAAATGGCGTTGACCATGTCGGTTTCCTTCCTGTGATTCAGATTTACGCGCCAAAGGCAGTGAATATGTGCTGTGTTCCCGTAGGGGGGGGGGGGGGGCGGCCGCCCC
>JBGUNL010000184.1:0-3875 GCA_045117295.1 Candidatus Limivicinus sp. | reverse complement strand
GCCGTTGACCAGAATGCGGTCGGCGTCGCAGGCGTCGTTTGCCACGGTGCGCCGCTTGATCAGGCGCGAGACCTTCAAGTATTTATCTAGACGCATGGGATTCTCCTTATGGTTTTCAGGATAAAAATGACCGCCCTCCAAACGGAGAGGCGGTCCTTTTTGCGGTGAGAATTACTTCGCAACGGCATCCTTCAGAGCCTTGCCGGCCTTGAAAGCGGGAACGCGGCTGGCAGGAATCTCGATCTCTTCCTTGGTTCTGGGATTGCGGCCAACGCGAGCGTTGCGCTCCTTGGTCTCGAAAGAGCCAAAGCCGACGAGCTGGACCTTGCCGCCCTCGGCGAGCGTGGCGGAAATGACCTCGAAAGCGGCGTTGACGGCCTTCTCGCTGTCTTTCTTGGAGAGCGCGGTCTTTTCAGCAACAGCTGCGACTAATTCTGCCTTATTCATGTGTACTTCCTCCTGATTTGTGTTATGGCACAGGCCATTTGGTACTGAGTTTTCCCGTATTTTCGGTACTTTACTCATTTTGAACCGCGTTGAGAATACCCCGCGCGGCGCGTAAGCAGATAGAATTTACCATACTTCCCCGGATAAAGCAAGACCTATTTCCGGTTTTTTGAGGAAATGTGCCGGTTTTTATCGCATATGGAGCAAACTGGCAATTTTTTCGCCGCCGGGAATGAGCTTCATGTCCTCTTTGGTCACCGCACGGGAGGCGATCACCGCCGCCAGGTACACCGCCACCGCCGCCAGGATGGCCGCCCCCATGGCCAGCAGCATGCCGAAGCGGCCGTGGCGCAGCAGCGCCCTGCCGCAGAGGCCGTAGACCGCCCAGGCCGCGGCGCCCATCAGGGCGCTGGAGAGCACGGGGCCCGTGAAAATGCGCAGCAGGCGGGGCCTGTGGTCCAGGGTGCGGCACATGAAGATGTAGTTCAGCAGCGCCATGGCCAGGTAGCTGACCAGGGTGCCGATGGGAGCGCCGTAGATGTTGATGGGCCGCTGGGCCACCAGGAACCAGTTGATGACGATCTTGACGACGCCGCCGCTGATGAGCGTCACCATGGTGAGTTTTTCCCGGCCGGAGGCCTGGAGGATGGCGTTTTCCATCAGCACAATGCACACGAAGAAGGAGGCGATGCCCATCACCCGCAGCAGCCCCGGGCCCGCCAGATGGCTGCCGGGATAGAGGACCTTCATGATGGGGTCGGCCAGCACCGCAAGCCCCACCCCCATGGGAATGGCCACCACGGCGGCGATGCGCATGGAGTCCTCCGACACCGCGGCGGCGGTGTCCCGGTTTTTCCGGGCCAGCGCCCCGGAGATGGCCGGGACGATGGAGATGGTCAGCGGCGTGATGAAGGCCGCGGGGAGGTTGAAGAGGGTCTGGGCCTTGCCGTAGACGCCGTAGAGCACCTTGGCCTCGCGGTAGGTGTAGCCCGCCGCGCTCTGCAGGCGGTTCATGCAGAGCTTGGAGTCCACGGAATTCAAGAGCGCCATGATGCAGGCGCCCAGGGCGATGGGGACGCCGATGGAGAAGATGGCCCGGACAATCTGCCAGGCGGAATCCACCGTGTCGTCGTCCTCGGGCACGTCGTTGGGATCATGGATACCCGCGGTGTAGGGCGCCGCCAGGCTGTTGTAGTGGCGGTGCTTGTAGACGATCATGTAGGTCAGCGACACCGCCGAGCCGATGGACACGCCGAAGATGGCGCCCGCAGAGCCCATGGGCAGGGCCATGGGGCTGCCCCGGTAGGCCCGCAGCACCAGCACCGCGAGGATCAGCCCCGCGATGACCTTGAAGAGGACCTCCAGCACCTCGTCCACGGTGGTGGGCAGCATGTTGCCGTTGCCCTGGCAGTAGCCCCGGTAGGCCGAGACCATGCACACCAGCAGGATGGCCGGGGACATGGCCCGGATGCTGGGGCCCGCGTCCGGGTTCTCCAGATACACGGCGGCCAGCCAGTTGGGGAAGAAGAACATCACCGAGGCAAAGAGCAGGCCCAGAGCCGTAAAGGTGAACAGGGCCACCCGGAAGGTCTTTTCCTCCTGCTTTGCCCGGCCGTTGGCGTCGGCCTCGGCCACAAGACGCGACAGCGCCACGGGCAGGCCCGCGGTGGCCAGGGTGAAGAAGATGAAGTAGATGCTGTAGGCGCCCATGAACATCGAGTAGCCCTCATCCCCCAGGATGTTGCCCAGGGGGATTTTGTAGAAGAAGCCCAGGATCTTCATGATGATGACGCCGATGGTCAGGATGGCGGCGCCGTGCATGTAGTTTTGTCCTTTGGTTTTTGCCATTGCGTCCTCCTGTCGAGGTTTGATGGGAATGTCAGTTTGATACTATACAGACTGCCGGGGAAAAATGCAAGCGAAGGGCGCGGGGGCTCAGAAGTAGAACCAGTCGTAGCCCGCGTGCCCGGGGCGGGAGAGACAATAGACGCCGATCACCAGATGCCCCAGCAGCAGCACAAGGCCGATCGCGAGGCGCAGGCGCGCCCGCCGCTCGCCTCTGTCCGTCTCCCGGCCCATGCGAAACAGCAGCCCGATGGCCAGGGAGAACACCGCCGTATACAGGGACAGGGCGCCCCAGTCGAAGTTCCCGTCGTTTGCGCGAAAGCCCGTCTCGGTGAGGAAGACGGCCTCGGCAATGGCCACGGCGTTGACCGCGGCGAAGATGCCGAAGTGCTCCCGCTGCCCCTGCTCCCGCCGCCCCTGCAGCGTGAAGCTGTACAGAGGCAGAGCCAGGCCCCGCAGGTACATGATCAGCGTCCAGGCAAGCCAGGGCAGGGTCAAATGCCGCAGGGCCATGTGAGACTCGGTCCCCGCAAACTCCCCGCCGAACAGGGCCAGATAGCTCCACAGCAGGGCCCCGGCCGCCGGGAGAAAGGCGAGGCCGATCACCAGCTCCTGCCGGAAGCCCCGCGCCTTTGTGGCGGCAAAATCCCACGCCAGCAGCGCCAGGGCCACCGGGGCGAAGGCCACGAAGAAGCTGGGCTTGAAGGCCGTGGTCACCAGCAGGCTCAGGGCAAGGCCCAGCCAGGCCTTCCCGTCCGGTCTCTCCCGCCGCCCGTCCCAGAGGGTGAAGAAGAACAGCAGCACCAGGGGGATGAAGCTGCGGGAGAAGAGCACGGTCATGTTGTGGTAGACGTTGCCGTTATAGACCCCCAGATACATCTGGGTCTGCCCCGGCAGGATCCAGGGCCCGCAGAGATGGGCCAGCAGCACCGCGAGGAGCGCCGCCGCCCCGTCCAGCGCGGGCAGGAGCCTGCGCAGCAGCAGCCACAGGGTGACGATGCCCAGAAGCTGATTGGCCGTCAGCACCAGGGAGAGGAGAGTCTGGCCGAAGTGCTCACCCTTCAGGCCCCAGAGGAAGCGGATGAGATACGAGCTGAGGCCATAGTCGTTGCGGCCCAGGGCCAGGGCCACATGGGCGGGCATGTCGGAGCGGATATAGTCGGCGCACATCAGATAAAAGATCCGCTGCCAGCGCCAGAGCAGCACCGCGGTCAGCACCGCGCAGAAGCACAGGCACAGCTGCCTGCGGCGTCCGGATGAAAAGTTCATGGCTTCTTCCCCTCCTGCCCGGCGTCGATGGCGCCGAAGTAGAGCGCGCGCTCCTCATCCGTGAGCTGAAACACGTCGCAGAGAGCCTCGATATTCATCTGCCGCCAGTCCTCCTCCCGGATCAGCGCCCGCAGGTCATTGAGACTCCGGTCCCAGGTCTTGGCCTCCCAGCCGATCTGCTTCCGGTCCCGGGCCACCTCGGGGGCGATCTCGGCGGCCAGCCGGTCGATCTCCGCCAGCACGGCCTCGTTGGTCAGCGGCCCGCTCATCAGCTCGGCTGCCCGGCGGAGGAAGCGGTCCTTGAAGTCGGCGTT
>JBGUNL010000183.1:0-1515 GCA_045117295.1 Candidatus Limivicinus sp. | reverse complement strand
CCTTCTTGGCCACGCCGATGCCCGCCTGCATCTGGATACCGTGGAAGCTCATGAGCTTGTCGAGCACCGCGTAGGAGATGTTTTCAAACAGGGTCATCACGCAGGCCGGGATGCCCGCGGCGAAGATCTCCCCCGGGACGGAATCGGAGAAGCAGCGCCGGGTAAGGCGGAAGCCCAGGGTGGAATGCTTACGATTATACAGCAGAACCAGAAGAAAATACAACAGGGAAATGCAGTTGGCAAGGCAGGTGGCCATGGCGGCGCCGGCGGCTTCCCGGCCCGGGGGCAGGAGACGGAACATGAACAGCGGGTCCAGCAGGATGTTGCACACGCCGCCCAGGGCAATGCCGATGCTGGCGTGCAGGGCCCGGCCCTCCGCCCGGATCAGATGGGAGAGAAGGACCCCGACGGCCGTCGCCGTCCCGCCGCAGACCACGGTGTAAAACAGATACTCTACTCCCGCCGCGTGGGCCTCCGGATCGACGCCCCCCAGCAGATCCACAAAGCCGTGGCGGAAGACCCAGGCCAGCAGACTGTACAGAGCGGCGGTCAGCAGGCAGCCCCAGAAGGCAAAGCCGGAGGCGGCCCGGGCGCGGTCCGGATCGCGCTTCCCCAGGGAGCGGGCGATAACGCCGGCGCCGCCCACGCCAAAGAGATTGGAAATGGCGGAGAGAATCATGAAGGCGGGCATACAGACGGTCACGGCGGTGAGCATGGCGTCGTTGCCGGTGAGCCCCACGAAGAAGGTGTCGGCCATGTTGTAGATGACCAGGATGATCTGGCCCACCACGGTGGGCAGCGCCATGCGCACGATGGCCCCGGTGACGTTGCTGCTGTCGAAGAGACTCTGCTTCTCGGCGGCGTTCATGTCCTCACCTCCCGCTTATTCCCTTATAGGCCCCGTGATCTTTCTCCTATCCTATGAAAAGCGAAGCAAAAAAGCAAATGAAAGCTCCTGATTTTGCAATAAGAAAAACTAATGAGCCGAGGAAATACCCGCGATTTGGAGGGATCACACCGACGATTGGGAGAAATCGCCATAAAGAATGCTTATGAACTGCGCACGAATTTTGATTGCGCCTGGCGGACAAGCGTGCGCGGTTGACGGAATCGGCGGGACGTGCTACAATAAAAACACAGGGAAAACCACAAACAACATCAAGGAGGAATCACCATGGATTTCAGAAGCCTGACCGTCAAGGACTGCTTTGCCAACCCCAAGTGCAAGGCCATTATCGAGCAGTACGCGCCCCAGCTCATGAAGTACCCCATCAAGCTGTTCAACAAGAAATCCTGCGGCGAGATCTTTGACCTGGTGGTCAGCAAGAAGATCGTCCCCGTGGAAGCGGCCAAAGCCATCGAGAGCAAGATCAACGAGATCCTGTAAACGGGAAAAAAGAAACCCGCAGGGGCTATGCCCCTGCGGGTTTGAGACTGTCAAAAAACCTGCGGTTATGAAGGACGATAGAGCCGCAGGGGAGCTCGAGGGGGCAAGGCCCGCCTCGAGTACAATAA
>JBGUNL010000182.1:0-9373 GCA_045117295.1 Candidatus Limivicinus sp. | reverse complement strand
TGGGCGGCGCCGCCGGTGCCGGCGCCTGCGGGCAGACGCACCACCATGGGCAGGGAGATGTTGCCGCCGAACATGAAGCGCATCTTGGCCGCCTGGTTGACCAGCTGGTCCATGGCGACCGTCAGGAAGTCGTTGAACATGAGCTCGGCAATGGGTCTGAGGCCGGTGGCTGCGCTGCCCACCGCCGCGCCGATGATGGCGCCCTCGGAAATCGGGGTGTCGCGGACGCGCTCGGGGCCGAACTCGTCAATCATGCCGGCGCTGACGCCAAAGCAGCCGCCGAAGGCGCCGACGTCTTCACCGAACAGGAGCACACCGGGATTCTCGCGCATCCGGATGGACATGGCCTCGCGGATCGCTTCGCCGTAAGTCATCATCTTACTCATCTCTCACGCACCTCCGCAACAATATCAGAATATACATCCACGACGGCGCTCTCCTCCGGGGCGAAGGGCTGAGCATCCGCAAAGGCGATCGCTTCGGCAATCTGCTTGTCGACAGCGTCCTTCACGCCCTTGATCTCCTCGGCGGTCATGACGCCGTTCTCCTCGAGGTACTTCTCGAAGCGTGGCATCGGGTCCTTGGCTATCCATGCGGCCTGCTCCTCTTTGGGCTTGTAGGTGGCGGGGTCGCCTTCGAAGTGGCCGCGCTGACGGTAGGTCTTGCACTCGATGAGCGTGGGGCCCTTGCCGGCTCTGGCTCTGGCGACGGCTTCCTCGGCCGCCTCAAACACCGCGATGGGATCGTTGCCGTCAACGGCGACGCCGGGTATGTTGTAGGCCGCGCCGCGATCGGCGATGTCCTTGATGGCCTGGTGGCGATCCTGGCTCATGGAAATGCCGTAGTGGTTGTTCTCGCAGACGAAGATAATGGGGAGCTTCCAGATCGAGGCCATGTTCAGCGCCTCATGGAAAGTGCCCTGGTTGGTGGAGCCGTCGCCGAAGAAGCAGGCACAGACCTGATCGGTGCCGCGGATCTTGGCGGACAGGCCCGCGCCGACCGCGATGTTGTGGCCCGCGCCCACGATGCCGTTGGCGCCCAGGATGCCCAGGTTTCTATCCGCAATGTGCATCGAGCCGCCCTTGCCCTTGCAGTAGCCGGTGTAGCGGCCGAAGAGCTCGGCCATCATGAGATTCAGATCGCCGCCCTTGGCGATGATGTGGCCGTGGCCACGGTGGGTAGACGTGATGAAGTCATCATCCCGCAGGCACTCGCACACCGCCGGAGCGATCGCTTCCTCACCCAGATACAGGTGGGCAAAGCCGTAGATCTTGCCCTCGGCGAACAGATCCTTGGCTGCCGTCTCGAAAGCACGGATGCGGCACATGCGGGTATAGATGTCTTTCATCTGTTCTCTGCTTACTGCCATTTGAAAACCTCCTATCGTAATACGCGGCGGCGGAGCAGATCGCGCCGGCCGCTTTTCCGTGGGACAAAAGCCTTTGTCCTCTGAGAATAGTATACAATTATCTCGCAAGATTCTCAATGCAGAAATGGGTTATGTGGTCATTTTCTACAATACAGTCATTTTTTGGAGTTTCTTTTGGGCATTATTTAAGGATTGTTAAACAATGCCCAAAGTGCGGCTTTCAATTATTCCTAATTTTGAGACAAAATCTCACGCGTCTCATTTCGTCTCACCATCCATGCAAAAATGAGAAAAACGCTCCGACTTTCGGGGCGTTTTTCTCATGTCTCTATGTGCAGTTTGCCGGATGATCCTTCCACCGGGACAGGGCGCTTACCGGCCTGTCCCGCGACAGGCTGCGCCACCGTGCCCTTTTGCCGCTGTGGGCATCCTGCATAAGCGCCCGCTCAGGGCTTCTGCTTGATCAGGCGCGGGATGATGCCGTACTTCTTCATGCGGCGGTAGAGCGTGGCGCGGCTGATGCCGAGGCGCTCGGCGGCGGCGTCCACATCCCCGTTGCAGATGGTCAGCGCGGCGATGATCCCCCCCTCCCCCGCATTGGACAGGAGGGTCGCGTCGGCTGGGGCCTCCGGCTCTCGCCGCTCCAGTGACAGGACAAGGTTCTCGCTTGTCAGCGTGCTGCCCGCGCTGATGTAATAGGCACGGGCAATGCTGTTTTGCAGCTCGCGCACATTGCCCGGCCAGTCATAGGCGCGCAGTCCCTCCAGAAATTCCGGCGTCATGCTCTTCGGGGTGTCGGAGCTGCTCTCGTTCAGCCCGCGCAGAAAATACTCGGCATAGAGCGCAAGATCCTCCGGCCGCTCCCGCAGGGGCGGGATGTCCAGCTTGAGACTGCTCAGGCGGAAATACATGTCCCTGCGAAAGCTGTCCCGCTCGACAAGTCGACTCAGCTGCTGGCTGGTGGAGGCGATGATGCGGATGTCGAGCTGGATGGGCTGCGTGCTGCCGAGGCGCTGGATGCTGTGGGTTTCCACCGCCCGCAGGAGCTTCTGCTGCATCTCCAGCGGCATGTTGGAGACCTCGTCGAGAAACAGCGTGCCGTTGTCTGCCAGCTCAAAGCGGCCGGGCTTGCCCTCCGCGGCTCTGCCGGGGAAGGCGCTGGCCTCATAGCCGAAGAGCTCCATTTCGAAAAGCTCGCGCGGAATGGACGCGCAGTTGACCACGACAAAGGGCCCGTCGGCGTTCCGGCTTGCGTTGTGGATCGCCTGGGCCAGCACCTCCTTGCCGCTCCCGCTCTCGCCCTGGATCAGGATATTGCCCTCATAGCGGGCAAACTTTGCCGCCAGGGCCAGGGTCTTTTTCATGCTGTCGTTTTCGGTGAGAATGCTGCGGAAGGTGAAAACGGCGCGGTTGCCGGAGAGCTTGTTGACTGAGCTGATCAGCTGGGTCTGCGGGCGAAGCGTGACGCTGTAGGCCCGTTCATATTCCGTCAGCGGGGTGACAACGATGCTGCAGTAGATGGTCTCATCACCGATATGCAGGGCCATGTTGTCAGAGACGAAGGGTTCGCCGCTTTTCCAGTTTTTGTTTTCCAGGCCGACGCTCTTGACGATGCCCTCCAGTCCTATGCGGCGCAGTCCCGCAAGGTCGGTCTTCAGCAGTTTCTCCGCTGCGCTGTTCATCCAGAAGGGCTCGCGATTCTGGTCCAGGAACAGGATGCCGTCCCGGCTGCTCTCCAGCGCCGCGTTCATCATCTGAGCGTTGTAGGCCTGGCGGATCTGCCCCTCGATGCCGATGGCCGCCGCCTGTACCATGCCGAGCGTGTGCGGGTGCGCCTTGCCAATATCTCCGGAGATGTTGATGCAGCCCACGCTTTCGCCGTTCGGCCCATGGATGGGCGCGGCGGAGCAGGTCCAGCCGTGGTGCGTGACGCAGTAGTGCTCCGGCCCCACCATCTGGATCGGGATGTCATAGTCCAGCGCCACGCTGATGGCGTTGGTGCCAACCTCCAGATTGCTCCACATGGCGCCCGGCATGAAGCGCATGTCCTGCGAGCGGGAGACGATCTCCTCGTCCCCCATCATCTCCAGCAGATAGCCCGCGCTGTCGGTCAGCACGACGAGAAAGCCGGAAGCGCGGATGATGTCAAAAACCTGCCGCATGACGGGGATGGCAATCTCCAGAAAAAGCTTGTTTGCCGTCCGTGCGCTCTCGAGCACGTTTGCGTCGATATGCCGCCCCTCGCCCCCGGAGGGGTTGAGCCCCGCCGCCCGGCATCTGCGCCAGGATTCGGCGATAGGAGCCCGGACCTCGGGGCTCATCTTGCCCTCAAAGACGTAGTCCGCCCAGAGCGCTGTCATTTTTGAAATGTCCATATTCCACCCCTCAGCCCAGTATTGTTTCCGTGATCTCTTTCGCCGTGATCGCGCCGAAGAGCGCGCCGATGTCAAAGCCCGCCAGCGTCTCCGCCAGGGCCTGCCGTGTCAGCGGGACGTCCCGCAGTGCCTCGCACAGGGCGGTGTTCGGCGCCGCTGCCATGTAGTCCCCGTAAAAGGCGATCTCTTGGATGCGCCCCTCGTGCGTGTTCATCCGCACTTCCAGGGTGCCGCCCGGAAAGCGCCGCCGGTTTTTCATCTCAAAGTCCGGGCTGCGCCCGTAGGTCCACTCCCAGCTGCGGTACTTCTCCTCCGCCAGCTTCCGCACGGCCGCCAACTCCTCGTCAGTGAGCGTCTCACGGAGCATACCGTCCTGCGTGAGCTCCCGGAGCAGCCGCTCCCGAAACTGCGCGAGGTCTGCGTCCGCGGGGAGATAGTCCCGGATGTTCCCCACGCGGGAGCGAACCGATTTGGCGCTTTTGGAGCGGAACTTTGCCGGGTCCGCTTTCAGCGCGCCCTCAATCATGGCCGGGTCGGAATCGAAGAGCAGCGTGCCGTGGTGGAGGACCCTGCCGTTCGTGATCCGCTGCGCCACACCGGAGACCTTTTTCCCGCCGACGAGAATGTCGTTTCTTCCGCTGGTCTCCGCGTCCACGCCCATGGCGGCCAGCGCCCGGCAGACCGGGTCGGTAAAGCGCCGGATCGTGAGCTCCTCCGCGTTCCCTACGTCGCAGATAAAGGAGTAATTGAGGTTTCCGAGATCGTGGTATACCGCGCCGCCGCCCGTCATTCGCCGCACCACGGTGACGCCGTGTTTTTCTACGAAGGCGGCGTTGATCTCCTCTGCCGTGTTCTGGTTCAGCCCGATGACGACGGTGTTGGCATTCTGCCAGAGCAGCAGCCAGTCGCCCTCGCGGAAGTGTTCCAGAACATACTGTTCCAGCGCGAGATTATAGCATGGATCCACAGAACCCGTTTCCAGGTAATGCACGGGCATCGCGCGTTCCCTCCTTTCCTGCAGAGCGCAGACGGAGCGCCCCTCAGCCCTTCTTTGCTTCGGCTTTTTCCAGGAAGCGCTGCCTCTTGATGATCACGCGCTCGTGGGTTCCCTGGCCGATCAGGCCGCATTCGTCAAAGGCGCGGACCTCGAAGGTGAGCTTGCGGCCGTCGATCGCGGTGAGCCGGCTCTCCGCCCAGACCTTCATCCCCACGGGGGTCGCGGCCTCATGGCTGACGGAGAGCCCGGTGCCGACCGTGCTCTGCCCCTCTTCCAGTTCCGGCGCGACCGAGTTCTGCGCGGCCTCTTCCATCAGGGCGATCATGTAGGGCGTCGAAAAGACATGCAAATCGCCGGACCCGACACTGGCGGCTGTGTTCCGGTCGTTGACCGTACATTCCGCGTGTCCCTGAATGTTGATTTTAAGCATGACAAATCCCTCCGAATCCTTCATTTTTCTTGGTTACCTGCATTCTAACCGAAATATGGCAGTATATCAAGCCCTTGCGTTCAACTGATCTGTTGGCCCGGTGCACAGCCGGCCGCCTGCATTCTTCTTCAAAGCGCAGCAGACCAGCTCCCTGCAAGAAAAAACGAATGTGCTGAGAAAAAGTTTGGAAAATGTGTGCTGACCGCCGGAATTGTTTTTATCAAGTACGTTATGAACATTCGGACCACATTGTCTGACCGAAATGGATATTTCGGTCAGATTTCTTTATTTTTCAACGGTTTGCGGGCTCTTTTTGGGCCTCATTTTTAGGATAAAACAAAAAGATATTTAAACCAATCGACAGGACTTGAACCTCCGACCCCCTATTATTGAGGATATTTAAGGGCGGATTTCACGCTATTTTTTGCGCGGAATCCGCCCTCTTTTCGTTTCTGTGACTGTTAAATTTTTAAGTCTGGGGAATCAACTTGCTGTCGAACAAATCGGATGCGTTGACGAGATCCTGCTTGTAAGCAGAAGAGCCGGAAAGATTGCGGAGCAGGATCTTTCTCTCATCCTTGTACTCAGGACCAATGAAACCCAGCCGTAGCAGAAAGCAGCGGAATGTATATTTCTCATTCACTGTAGGCTTTTGCTTGCATGCAATCTTGTGCTGATTCCGGGCAAGGGCACACAGGGATGCAACAAAGTGTGTGTATGCCTTCGTTTCCTCCTCGGACAGCTGACGATCGAACCAGGGGAATAAGATTTGATTCTCCTGAACCTCAACAGGCAGAGCGTCGACCTCCAGGGCCTTTCGGATCAGATCTCCCTTGGAAATCAGCAGATTCTGCAGATTTTCGAGGTTCTGCTGCGAAAACAGAGAAACAGGAAGGGAAATACTGACTCCGGCGGCCTCTTCCGGTTGATCGCATTCCAGTTTTGCGTCTAACGCAAAGAACTGATGCTCTTCCAGCGCTTGCTACAACTGTGTTAACGTAGTTGGCTCCACAGAGTCGTCTGCATACACCACCCCTTTGCTGTCTATCCGGTAAGGCCCTACCTCATACGAAAAAGAAGGTGCTCCCAGATAGCTGAAAGGTAGATGTGTGTGTGCCGCGATCGTGTGAACCAGCAGTTTCCGATCGCTCCCGGAAACATCGTAATTCAAGTATTTTGTGTGTTGTTCCATAGAAAAACCTCCTTAAAAATTGGGGATTCTGTAAATTAAGAGATCTTGGCATGACGCAAGAGGACTACGTCGGCGCTTTGGTATGGAATCGCAAGGGGATAGAGATCCTAAACCAGATCACAAAAAATGTTGAGCCCATACATGAGCATGATATCTTTCGAGATCGAGTTAAAAGCTATCAAATCATGGGTGAGAATGTATCGTATCTGGATATCCGAGGCTTCTTTGAAGGCAGGACGGTGAATCTGGTGTCCGGCTGACGCGTCTGCAGAATGACGGTATGGTCTTGAACTGAATGGGCCTGACGGGAAATGATGTGCATCAAAACGAAAGGGAAGCACTCTTCCCCTGCCGAAACCGTCTGTTTTTCTTCGGAGAGACAGGCGGTTTTTCTTTACGAGCAAGAAACTCGAGTATGGTGTGGATTTTATCTTGCAATATACTGGGATCTATACTATAATGATGCCGAAAACCGCATAGTGATCGATGGGGAGCTCGTTGGAGCTGAGAGGAAGGATCACCTTCGACCCACTGACCTGATTTGGATCATGCCAACGTAGGGATTCGATTTTTTACCGAAGCGTCCGATCAGGGTGCTTCGGTTTTTTCATTCTCATTTTGAAGGGAGGGAACGGCAGTTTCCGCACAGCGGCAGGCAGGAGGGGAGCGCCTCAGGTCTGAAAATGCAGCGAGGGAAGCCGTGTTCCGGCGTGAGAGGAGGCCAGTGAGCCTCGACCGAAAATCGGAAACGACAAACAGCCGTTTCATCATTCAAAGGAGAATTACCATGAAAAAATCCAACACCCGCAAGCTGGCGCTTGCCGCCGTCTTTACCGCCGTCGCCGTGGTGGGAAGCCTGCTTTCCTTCCCGGTCTTCGGCAGCCGCTGCGCCCCGGTGCAGCATATCGTGAACATCCTCTGCGCCGTGTTCCTGGGCCCCGCATGGGGCGTGGGCGTGGCCTTCGCAGCCAGCCTTCTGAGAAATCTGCTGGGCCTCGGCAGCCTCATGGCCTTCCCCGGCAGCATGATCGGCGCGCTGCTCTGCGGTCTCGCCTACAAGGCAATGAAGGGCAAGTCCGCCGCTTTGCCCGTGACGCTGCTTGCGGAGATCTTCGGCACCGGCGTGCTGGGCGGCCTCTGCGCCTACCCCATCGCCACCCTGTTCATGAACGTGGACGCGGCCGCCGTGGCCTTCTATGCATATATCATCCCGTTTCTGATCTCCACTACCGGCGGCAGCATCATCGCGGGCCTCGTCATCGCGGCGCTGCAGTCCGGCGGCACCCTCAGCAAAATGCAGGCGAGGCTGGACGCCTGACGCCTGAAAAAAGGAGCTTCCCATGTCTTCTGAATACCTTTCAAACGTCCGGCGGCTGCGCCCGGTGGTCCATACGATCACCAACTACGTCACCGCCAACGACTGCGCCAATCTGCTGCTGGCAGCAGGCGCATCACCCATCATGGCGGACGCTCCGGAGGAGACCGCGCAGATCGCAGCCATGGCGGACGCCGTGGTGCTGAATCTCGGCACCCTCAGCACTTCCAGAAAAGAGGCCATGCTACTTGCCGGGAAGGCCGCCTCTGCAGCGGACAAGCCCATTGTGCTGGATCCCGTGGGGGTCGGAGCCTCCGGTTTTCGCCGGGAAACGGCGGGGCTGCTGCTTCGGGAAGCAGAGCCTACGGTCATTCGCGGCAACCGGAGTGAGATCCGTGCCCTGCGCACCGGAGAGACCGGGGAGCGCGGGGTGGACACTGCCGACCTTCCGGAGGGCGACGGAGAAAACGCCCGCCTTCTGGCGAAACAGACCGGCGCTGTGGTTTTGCAGACCGGGGAGACGGATCTGGTTACCGATGGGGAGCAGGTCCTTCGGGTACAGGGCGGCAGCGACATGCTCTGCTTTGTGACGGGGGCGGGCTGTATGCTCAGCGCCCTCACCGGCGCCTTTCTGGCCGCGAACCCGGATCGTCCGCTTCTGGCGGCGGCCGCGGCGGCGGAGACCATGAGCGTCTGCGCCGAGATCGCCCAAAGGCGGCTGCGGACCGGAGAGGGGAACGCCAGCTTTCGCACCCGGCTCATCGACGCCATGTGCAATCTGACGCCGGAGACTTTCAGAAAATGGAGACAGGAAGCATGAGCAATTGCAAACCGGAGTGGATGCGGCTGTATGCCGTCACGGATCGCGCCTGGGTGGGGGAGCAGACCCTCTATGAGCAGGTGGAGTGCGCTCTGCGGGGCGGCGTCACCTGCGTGCAGCTGCGGGAAAAGCATCTGGATTTCGACGCCTTTCTCGCGGAGGCGAGGGAACTGAAAACCCTCTGCCAACGCTATGGCGTGCCGCTGATCATCAACGACAGTGTGGAGATCGCTCGCCTCTCTGACGCCGACGGCGTCCACGTGGGCCAGAGCGACATGCAGGCGAAGGACGTCCGCGACCTTCTGGGACCCGATAAGATTATCGGCGTCACGGCCAAGACCGTGGAGCAGGCCCTGCTGGCCCAGGAGATGGGGGCGGACTATCTGGGCACCGGGGCGTTTTTCGTCACGGACACGAAAAAGGACGCCCTGCCCATCACCCATGAGATGGCCCGCGCCATCACCGCGGCGGTGGACATCCCCGTCACCGGCATCGGCGGCATCACCCCGGGGAATCTGGACACGCTTGAGGGACTGGGGCTCGACGGCGTGGCGCTGGTGAGCGCGATTTTCTCCGCCCCGGACATCGAGCAGCGCTGCAGACAGCTGCGGACGCGCTGGATGTTCCCTGAAAACTGAATCAACCGCCGCGTATTAAATGCGGCGATTCCGCGGCAGATCGGGGGCACCACCTTCTGTCGCGTAACAAAAGTTAATGCGTCTCAGGAAAGGAGAAAACAGCATGAGAACAGCATTATCCATCGCTGGAAGCGATTCCAGCGGAGGCGCCGGCATTCAAGCGGACATCAAGACTATGACGGCGAACGGCGTCTTTGCCATGAGCGCCGTCACAGCCTTGACCGCCCAGAACACGAC
>JBGUNL010000181.1:0-3556 GCA_045117295.1 Candidatus Limivicinus sp. | reverse complement strand
TCCAGCGGGATGCCGAGACCGCGGCAGAGGGTGTCCAGCTTGTGGTTGGGCATCTCCGGGTGGCAGCGCCGCCCCATCTGCACCGTGCAGACGAAGGGCACGAACTGCGGCGCGTCGATCTCGTAGTGCGCAAGGCAGCGGGAGAGCACGCAGAGATCGAAGGTGGCGTTGTGGGCTACCAGAATTCCGCTGAGCAGCACCGGCCCGATCTGTTCCCAGAGCTCCGGAAAGGTGGGCGCTGTGCGCGCCATCTCCGGCGTGATACCCGTCAGGGCAATGTTGAAGGGGTCAAAGTGAGTCTCGGGATTGATCAGCGTCCCGTAGCTCTCCGTCACGCATCCGTCCTCCACCACGTTCACGCCGATGGCGCTCATGCGGTGGTTGCGGGCGTTGGGCGTCTCCACGTCAAAAGCGATATAGCGCTCCACTTCTCTCTCCCCTTTCTTGCAGCTTTTCATTGTACCAGATGGCGCAGCGTTCCGCAAGGGCGCGGGGCCATACAAGACCAACCCGCCCGAGATACGCAAGTCCTGGGCGGGCTGGTTATTATTATGTTAACTATTTTATGTTAATATATCGTGCGGATGGCGCTCTTCTCCACGCCGTATTCGGCGCAGAAGCGCTCCAGATCCTCCCCGCTGCGGATCAGCGCAAGCTCGTGGAGCTTCCCCGTCTCCTTCTCCCGCATGCAGGCGACTTTCTCGCCGGTGCAGATGCTGGCGCGGATCACGGGCTCATACAGCGCAGGGTCAAATTGGGGCTTCGGCGGCTCTTCCCGGTGCCTGTGAAACAGACGCATGGCTCTTCCTCCTTTGTCAGATCAGTAGATCCTGGGGCAGACGCTGTCCGCCATCTCCTCGATCAGCCGCCTGGCCGCGGCCTCCTTCTCCTCCATCGTGGGCTCGGGCGGGATCTCCTCCCGCGCCGCCGCGGCCGCAGCCTCCGCCTCTGCCTTCTGCTTCTGCTTCCGGCTGTGGCGGCGGACAAAGAAAGCCACCGGCACCCCGGTGCAGATCAGGGAGCCCGCCAGCTTGAGCAGTTTGGAGACGTTCTCGTAATCCTCCCAGAAGAAGGGCAGCACGCAGTCCAGGACACCGAAGCCCAAGCACAGCAGCACAATGGTGAGGATGCTGCGTTTGTTGAGGATCTTCTTCAGCGGCAGATCGGGAAACGCGGTCTTCACCGCCAGGGTGAACACCAACAGCGCCAGCAGCGCAAAGGCCAGCCACCCCAACACCGTCGCCGCGATCGGGGACAGCACCGCCGACCACAGGGAAGACGCCAGCGCGATCACCGCCGTGCCCAGGGCCCAGAGGGGCACCCCCACCACCGCGCGGACGCCCACGGGCGCCGAGAGCACCAGCCGCCGGACCGAGCCGGTCAGCGTGCGCTTGCTCTCCTCTCCCGCATCTTCCTCTTCCCCGTCGGAACCGCCGCCGTCAGCGTCCACCAGACTGCCGGTGTCCAGAGTCTGGACGATGGCGTCCGGCCCGTCGTTCAGCAGATCGTCCGGCGAGGCGAAGGCGCCGCCCACCAGGACCCCCGCCGCGGTTACCGCGGCGACGGCCGAAGAGGCGGCCATGCTGCTTTTCTTTTTCTGTCGCGCCATCTCGCACCCTCCCCTCAGAAGAAGCTTGTGCTTTTCTAATGTTGATGATACCATAAATCCGCACGCACCGCAAGCCGCGGAACAAATGTGCGCATTTTCCGTCTGTTTATCAGACGAAAAAAGAAAGGAGACGGTTCCCGTGGAACGATTCATTCCCTTTGACAAGCTCTCCAAAAAGGAGCGGCGGAAGCAAAACCGCGCCCGGCGCGGCGACTGGGGTGCGTGCAGCCCCGTGACCCGCCGGAGCGAAAACCCCAAGGCCTACAAACGCAGCAAAGCCCAGAGCTGGAAAAAGGACGCCGGCTCCGGGCTTTCCTTACGCCTCATTTATGTTGTTATGTTAATCATTATATGTAAATGTTATTATGTCTTTCAGACGCACAAAACCCCGGGAGGATACTCCCGGGGTCTGTACGTTTTTACTTGTCCAGATAGCACTTCACCAACTCCTGCATCAACTCGTCCCGGTCGATGCGGCAGATGAGCGTGCGGGCGTTGTTGTAGTTGGTGATGTAGGTGGGATCCTCGGACAGGATGTAGCCCACGATCTGGTTGATGGGGTTGTAGCCCTTGACCATCAGGGAGTTGTAGACGGAGGAGAGAATTTCCTTCATCTCGGTCTTCGAGTCAAGCGCTGTAAATTTACGGGTGGCGTCTTCCATGGATCTGCCCCTCCTTTTCGTCGTTCCTTGTTCCCCATTATAACAGAAAAGCAGGTCAAGGCAAGTCAAAAAACGGCGAAATTTCTTTAAGAAAGCATAAATTTTTGCAGGGGCCTCAGCGCATGACGGCGTTGAACTTCTCCTTCAGGGCGGCCAGCACCGCAGCGACGGTCTCCTCGGCGTGGTCGTCGGTGAGCGTCTGGTCGTCGGAGCGCATCGTCAGGGAGAAGGCCACGGACTTCATGCCCTCGGCGATGTGATGGCCGGTGTAGACGTCAAAGAGGGCGCAGCCCTTGAGATATTGCCCGCCGCTGGAGAGGATGCACTGCATCAGCTCGCCCACGGGGATCTTCTGGTCGCAGACCACGGCGATATCGCGGGTAACGGACGGGAAGCGGGGCAGGGGCTTGTAGACCGGCAAACCGCCCTTGACCTTGTCCAGCGCGTCAAAGCTCAGCTCCGCGCAGTAGAACTCCGCGTCCACGCCGTAGTTGCCTGCAACCAGCGGGTGGATCTGGCCGAGCACGCCCAGCTCCGTGTCGCCCGCATAGACCTTGGCACAGCGGCCGGGGTGGTAGGCGGGGTTCGCCTTCTCCGCGGCGAAGCGCACGTTCTTCACGCCCAAGTCGCGCAGAAGGGCTTCGACCCAGCCCTTGAGCACGAAGAAGTCCATCTTGGGGCCGTAGGCGCCCATGGAGACGATCCTGGGCTCGTCGGCCAGACCGTCGGCGCGCTTGAGGTAGATGCGGCCGATTTCGTACAGGGCGGCGGATTTGTTGCGGTAGTTGTAGTTGCGCGTCAGGATCTCCAGCATGGAGGGCAGGATCGTGGTGCGCATGATGGAGGTGTCCTCCCCCAGGGGGTTCAGGATCTTCAGGGAATCCCGCAGCGGAGAGTCCGCGGGCATGCGGATCTTGTCGTAGTAGCTGGGGCTGATGAAGGAATAGGTGATGATCTCATCCAGACCCATACTGCGGCAGGCGGCGCCGATCTGGCGCTCCAGCTGCTGGATCTCGCTGTAGCCGCCGGCGGTGGTGCCGCCGCCGGAGAAGGCGGTCGGGATCTCGTTGTAGCCGTAGAAGCGGGCGACCTCCTCGGCGATGTCGGAGTAGTGCTCCACATCGGCTCGCCAGGAGGGCACATGGATGGTGTCTCCGTCCAGGGTAAAGCCCAGGCGCAGGAGGATATCCCGCATGGCGGCCTCGTCGATGTCGGTGCCGAGCAGGGCGTTGACCTTCTCCGGCTCCAGCTTGACGGTGGTCTCCTTCAGGGGCTGGGGCAGCAC
>JBGUNL010000180.1:0-2929 GCA_045117295.1 Candidatus Limivicinus sp. | reverse complement strand
CGGCTTACTCACTCTTCCTCTTCGGTTTGGGTGAAGTGTAGCACCCGGCGCCGGATTTGTCAACGCTTTTTTTCTTTAAATCGCAAGAGGGGCGGAAAGCGGCGCTTGTTTTTTCCGCCCGGACTGTATTATACTGGGCACATCATCCAAATCAGAAAGGAACGCTTGATGACACAGGAAACGCTCAGCCCCCGCGAGATCCTCGTCCGGGGCGCCAGAGTACACAATCTGAAGAATATTGACGTGGATATCCCCCTGGGACAGTTGGTGGCCATTGCCGGGGTCTCCGGCTCCGGCAAGTCCTCTCTGGCCTTGGGCACCCTGTACGCGGAGGGCTCGCGCCGCTATCTGGAGGCGCTCTCCACCTACACACGCCGCCGCATCACCCAGGCGAGCAGGGCCGAACTGGACGAGATCCGCCACGTGCCCGCGGCCCTGGCCCTGCACCAGCGGCCCGGCATTCCCGGGGTGCGCTCCACCTTCGGCACCGCCTCGGAGCTTTTAAACAGCCTCCGCCTGCTCTTCTCCCGTCTGGGCAGCCACCGCTGCCCCAACGGCCACCTCTGCCCGCCGGGCATGGAGGTGGCGCTGATGCTGCCCATCCGCTGTCCCACCTGCGGCGCGGAGTTCTACGGCCCCGGGGCTGAGGAGATGGCCTTCAACTCCGACGGGGCCTGTCCCGGCTGCGGCGGCACCGGCGTTGCCCGGGAGGTGGACGAGAGTACCCTGGTACCGGATGAATCCCTCACCATCGACCAGGGGGCCGTGGCCCCATGGCAGAGTCTCATGTGGTCGCTGATGAAGGACATCGCCCGGGACATGGGCGTGCGCACAGACGTTTCCTTTCGGGAGCTGACGGAACGGGAACGGGAAATCGTCCTCCACGGTCCGGCGGAGAAGCACCACTTCCTTTACCACAACGACAAGACCAACGTGGCCGCCGAGATGGACTTCACCTATTACAGCGCCCGCTACACCGTGGAAAATGCCCTCTCGAAGGTCAAGGACGAGAAGGGCATGAAGCGGGTGGAAAAGTTTCTGAAGACCGGACCCTGCCCCCAGTGCGGCGGCACCCGGCTGAAGGAATCCGTGCGGGCCACGCGCCTTGCGGGATTTAATCTGGCTGAGGCCACGGCCATGACCCTGGACGAGCTGACCGCCTGGGTGCAGAGCGTCCCCGCGTCCCTGCCCGCGGAGCTGCGCCCCATGGCGGAGAGCATCATCCAGTCCTTTCTGGACAATGCCCGCATCCTGCGGGAGCTGGGCCTGGGATACCTCTCCCTGGATCGAGCCAGCGCCACCCTCTCCACCGGGGAGCGGCAGCGGGTCCAGCTGGCCCGGGCGGTGCGCAACGAGACCACCGGCGTGCTCTATGTCCTGGACGAGCCCAGCATCGGCCTGCACCCGGCCAATGTGGAGGGGCTGATGCACCTGGTGCAGCGGCTCATCGCTGACGGGAACTCCGTGGTGCTGGTGGATCACGACGTGCGGGTGCTGCGCCGGGCCGACCACATGATCGAGATGGGCCCTCTGGCCGGCAAAGGCGGCGGCACCGTCATCGCCCAGGGCAGTGTGGCGGACGTGGAGGCCAATCCCGCCTCCCGCATCGCGCCCTTCCTCTCCGGCCGGGAGAAGGTCTCCCTGCGGCAGGCCATCGCCCCGGAGGCGCTCTTTGCAAAGGGCGTTATCCGGCTTCAGTCCAACCCCATCCACACAGTCAAGGCTCTGGATATCCGCATCCCCCGGGGCAGGCTCACGGCAGTGACGGGCGTCTCCGGCTCCGGCAAGACCACCATGGTGCTGGAGAGCCTGATCCCCGGCCTGCAGGCCGAAATCGAGGGGAAGAAACTGCCCCCCCACGTGCGGCAGATCGAGGCCGAAGGCATCCGCCGGGCCAATCTCATCGACGCCTCTCCCATCGGCGTCAACATCCGCTCCACCGTCGCCACCTACAGCGGGGTGCTGGACGAGCTGCGCAAGCTCTATGCCGCCCTGCCGGAGGCCAAGGCGAGGAAACTGGGGGCCGGGGCCTTCTCCTACAACACCGGTTCCCTCCGCTGCCCCACCTGTGACGGCACGGGCTCCATCTCCCTGGACGTGCAGTTTCTGCCGGACGTGACCGTGCCCTGCCCCGACTGCGGCGGTTCCCGCTACGGCAAGGACGCCTGGGAACTGAAGCTCACCCCCAAGGGCAGCGACAGAGCCTGGTCCCTGCCGGAGCTGATGACCCTCACCGTACAGGAAGCCCTGGAGCTGTTCCGCAAGCACCCCAAAATCGCCGACCAGCTGCAGGTGCTGGAGGGTCTCGGCCTCGGCTACCTGACCCTGGGCGAAGACACCCCCGCGCTCTCCGGCGGCGAGGCCCAGCGCCTCAAGCTGGCCTCGGAGATGGGCAGGATCCAGGCCGACGCCGTCTTCGTCTTTGACGAGCCCACCATCGGCCTGCACCCGCTGGACGTGCAGGTGCTGCTGGGGGTCTTCCGCCGTCTGGTGGATGCGGGGGCCACGGTTCTGGTCATCGAGCACGATCTGGATCTCATCGCCAATGCCGATTACGTCCTCGATCTCGGTCCCGGCGGCGGGGCTGCGGGCGGCAGACTGGTGGCCTGCGGCACGCCGGAGGAGATCGCCGCCTGCCCCGACAGCGTCACCGGCCAGTATCTCCGCGAGGTTCTGGAAGCATAGGAAAACCGCCCCGTTTGGGGCGGTTTTTTATGGTCTTGCGGTTCTGCCGTTCCAGAGGTCGTAGGTTCTCACAAAGCGCTCCACCGGCAGGCCGTTTCGCCGGTAGTCCAGCAGCAGCTCCGCGCAGGCGCGGCTGTCGCTGTCGGCCTTGTGGTGATCCAGCGGGATGCCGAGACCGCGGCAGAGGGTGTCCAGCTTGTGGTTGGGCATCTCCGGGTGGCAGCGCCGCCCCATCTGCACCGTG
>JBGUNL010000179.1:0-4451 GCA_045117295.1 Candidatus Limivicinus sp. | reverse complement strand
CGCAGCGCCTGATCCGCAGCCGCGCCTCCGGCGGGTTGTCGCGAAGCAGACCCGCCGGAGGCATTGCGGCAAGGCGGAAGAACCGTTCTTTCCCCGACGGGAAAGAATGGGTCTTGATTTGCGCAGGTCAGTTTCGGCGAACACGTAAGCAGCTGGAGATAAACCTATACAAAGATTCCCGTTCATGGTCTCTTTTCTTTTGTATGCATCGCACACTTGTTATCAACCTTCATATTCGGTATACTATACCAAATTTCGGCGCGGGCCGAAGAGAAAGAAAGAAGGAAACCCATGAACAACGAACGCGAAAAGCTCGGAAGCCGTCTCGGCTTCATCATGCTCAGCGCTGGCTGCGCCATCGGCTGCGGAAACGTGTGGAAATTCCCCTGGATGACCGGCGCCTACGGCGGGGGCGGCTTTGTGCTGGTCTATATCCTGTGCCTGATCCTGCTTGGTCTGCCGGCCATGACCATGGAATTTGCCGTGGGCCGGGCCGCCCAGGCAAGCCCCGTCAAGATGTATCAGAAGCTGGAGAAGCCCGGCCAGAAATGGCACATCCACGGCGCCCTGGCCCTGGTGGGCAACGTGGCCCTGATGGCCTTTTACACCGTGGTCACCGGCTGGATGATGTACTACTTTGTGATGTTCCTCATCGGCAACACCGCCGATCTGGGTTTTGTGGGCATGATCACGAACCCCGCGGTCAACGTGAGCTACCTGCTCATCGCCGTGGCGCTGGGCTTCGGCGTTTTGAGCTTTGACCTCCAGGGCGGCCTGGAGCGGGTCACCAAGATCATGATGGCGGCCCTGCTGCTCCTCATGCTGGTGCTGGCGGGCCACAGCGCCCTGCTCTCCGGCGCGAAGGAGGGCCTGTCCTTCTACCTGCTGCCGGACTTCGGCAAGATCAACGGCTCCGTCATCGTGGCGGCCATGAACCAGGCCTTCTTCACCCTGTCCATCGGCATCGGCTCCATGGCCATCTTCGGCAGCTACATCGGCAAGGAGCACTCCCTGATGGGAGAGTCCGTGCACATCATCGTGCTGGACACCTTCGTGGCCATCATGGCGGGCTTCATCATCTTCCCCGCCTGCTTCACCTACGGCATTGAGGTGGGCGCCGGCCCCTCCCTGCTCTTCGACACCATGGCCACGGTCTTCAACCACATGGCCGGCGGCCGGGTCTGGGGCACGCTGTTCTTCCTGTTCATGGTCTTCGCCGCCTTCTCCACGGAGCTGGCCGTGTTCGAGAACATCCTGGCCTGCGTCCGGGAACTGACCGGCTGGAGCCGCCCGAAGGGCTGCCTGGTCTGCGGGATCGGCATCTTCCTCATCGCCCTGACCACCGCCCTGGGCTACAGCGTGCTGCACTTCCAGCCTTTTGCCGAGGGCAGCGCCTGGCTGGACTTCTGGGACTTCATCGTCAGCACCAACCTGCTGCCCATTGGCGCGCTGGTTTTCGCGCTGTTCTGCAGCTGGGGCTTCGGCTGGGGCTGGGACAACTTCATGGCCGAGGCCAACGAAGGCCGGGGCCTGAAGGTCCAAAGCTGGATGAAGCCGCTGTTTCAGTACTTCGTCCCCGCGCTCGTCCTGGTGCTGTACGTCTACGGCCTTGTCACCTTTAAGTGGAGATAAAACGAAAAACAGCCGCTCCCTTCGGAGCGGCTGTTTTCTTGCCTGCTTGTCTTACTTCAGCGCGGCGGTGATGATGCTCATCTGGTAGACCTCCTCGGCGTTGCAGCCGCGGGACAGGTCGTTGATGGGCGCGTTCAGGCCCTGCAGCACGGGGCCGATGGCCGCGAAGCCGCCCAGACGCTGGGCGATCTTGTAGCCGATGTTGCCGGACTGGATCTCGGGGAAGACGAAGGTGTTGGCGTAGCCGGCCACGGGGCTGCCGGGGAACTTCAGCTGGCCCACGGTGGGGGAGACGGCGGCGTCGAACTGGATCTCGCCGTCGACATTGATCTCGGGGTGGGTCTCCTTGACGATCCTGGTGGCCTCGCGCACCAGATCCACGGCCGGGCCCTTGCCGGAGCCCTTGGTGGAGTAGCTCAGCATGGCGACCTTGGGGTCGATGCCGAAGAACTTGGCGGTCTTGGCGCACTCCACGGCCACCTCGGCCAGCTTCTGGGCGGCGGTCAGGGTGACGTTGCCCTGCTTGTCCACGCTGTCCTCATAGGAGATGTTGATGGCGCAGTCGCCCATGGCCAGCATCTCGTCGCCGCGGACCATCAGGAAGCAGGAGGAGACGAGGTTGGCGCCCTTCTTGGTCTTGACCAGCTGCAGGGCGGGACGGACGGTGTCGGCGGTGGAGTAGGTGGCGCCGCCCAGCAGAGCGTCGGCCTTGCCCATCTTCACCAGCATGGTGCCGAAGTAGTTGCCCTTGGAGAGAGCCGCTCTCGCGTCCTCTGCGGTGGCCTTGCCCTTGCGCAGGGCGACAAACTCGTCCACCATGGCGTCCATCTCGGGATAGGTGGCGGGGTCCAGGATCTCCAGGCCCTCGATGTCGAAGCCGCCCTTCTGGGCCGCGGCCTTGACCTCGTCGACATTGCCGATGAGCACGGGGGTCAGGAAGCCGTCCTTCTTCAGGCGGGAAGCGGCCTCGAGGATGCGGGCGTCGGTGCCCTCGGGATAGACGATTTTGCGGGGATTGGCTTTCAGAATCTCAACCAGATTTTCAAACATGGAACGAACCTCCAGCGTTTATTTTTGTTTGGCTCTTTCACTGTACCACTACCGCCGTGCTTTTTCAAGTTTTCGGCGGAAATTTCTATTTACAAAGCCGCCCCCGCCGGATATAATATACAAACTGTAATCAATCAAGCAAGGGGAATCCTCCATGGACAGAAGCTTTCCGGAAACCCTCTCGGCTCTGCGCCGGGAGCGCAGCATCAGCCAGCGCAGCGCCGCCGCGGATCTGGGCATCAGCCAGGCGCTTTTGAGTCACTACGAAAACGGCGCGCGCGAGCCGGGTCTCGGCTTTGTGTGCCGGGCCTGCGATTATTACGGCGTCAGCGCCGACTATCTGCTGGGCCGCTCCGACCGGCCCAACGCCGCCCTCAGCGCCGCCACCACCGCCGCGGCCTTCCTCGACCGCATGCAGGAGCTCATCGGCAGCGCCCACCGGGCCCTGGACGAATTTGCCGAGGGGGAGGACGAGACATGATCAAGCAGGAAAACATCCGCAACTTCTCCATCATCGCCCACATCGACCACGGCAAGTCCACCCTCTCCGACCGGCTGATCGAAAAATGCGGCGCGGTGGAGCAGCGCGTCATGGAGGATCAGATCCTGGACAACATGGATCTGGAAAAGGAGCGCGGCATCACCATCAAGGCCCGCGCCGTGGGCCTCAATTACGCCGCCTCCGATGGGGAAGCCTACACCCTGAACCTGATCGACACCCCGGGCCACGTGGACTTCAACTACGAGGTCAGCCGCTCTCTCGCCGCCTGCGAGGGCGCGGTGCTGGTGGTGGACGCCTCCCAGGGCGTGGAGGCCCAGACCCTGTCCAACACGTATCTGGCGCTGGACAACAACCTGGAGATCCTGCCGGTGGTCAACAAGATCGACCTGCCCGCGGCGGACCCCAGGCGCGTCAAGGAGGAGATCGAGGAGATCATCGGCCTGCCCGCCATGGACGCGCCGGAGATCAGCGCCAAGGCCGGCATCAACATCGACGCCGTGCTGGAGGACGTGGTGGCCAACATCCCCGCCCCTTCCGGCGACCCGAAGGCCCCCCTCAAGGCCCTGATCTTTGACAGCCAGTACGACAACTACCGGGGCGTCATCGTCTTCATGCGCCTTTTCGACGGCGCCATCCGCCGGGATCAGGAGATCCTGCTCATGGGCACCGGCGCGAAGTACAAGGTGGTGGAGGTGGGCCATCTGCGGCCCATCGGGCTGGAGCCCTGCGACGTGCTCGCCGCCGGGGACGTGGGCTACTTCACCGCCAGCATTAAGAACGTGGCCGACACCCAGGTGGGCGACACGGTCACCGACGCCGCCGGCCCCACCGCCCAGGCCCTGCCCGGCTACCGCCCCGCCCGGCCCATGGTCTTCTGCGGCATCTACACCGAGGACGGCTCCAAGTACCCGGATCTGCGGGACGCCCTGGACAAGCTCAAGCTCAACGACGCCTCCCTCTCCTACGAGCCGGAGAGCTCCGTGGCCCTGGGCTTCGGCTTCCGCTGCGGCTTTTTGGGCATGCTGCACATGGAGATCATCCAGGAGCGGCTGGAGCGGGAGTTTGACCTGGAGCTGGTCACCACCCTGCCCTCCGTCATCTACAAGGTGGTCAAGACCGACGGCTCCGTGGTCATGGTGGATAACCCCCACAACTACCCGGACGTGCCCTCCATCGCGGAGGCGTACGAGCCCTACGTCAAGGTCTCCATCATCACCCCCAACGAGTTTGTGGGCAACATCATGCCCCTGTGCCAGGACCGCCGGGG
>JBGUNL010000178.1:0-2316 GCA_045117295.1 Candidatus Limivicinus sp. | reverse complement strand
TGGTGAGTGCACTTGAAAGACTGCTTTCCCGAAAGGAGAGTTTGAGATGAAGAAAGTGTTTTTGCGAGCGCTGCCCCTGCTGCTGGTCCTGGCCCTGGCGGGCTGCGCCCGGTCCGCGGCCTCGCCCGAGGCGGCGGCCTCCGCCAGGCCCTGGCCCACCCATGAGCCGGGCGCCACGCCCTATGTGCATACCATGAGCGAGACCGCTCCCGCGCCGGAGCCCCAAGAGGGGGAGGTCTTTGAGACCATGGAGGACCTCTGGGACTCCATCTACGAGCGCTTCGGTCACTTCTATTCGAAAAAGGACGAGCTGGAGATGTTCCGGGAGCTTCCCCAGAACGAGCCCTATTCCTTCGTGCCCCACAGCCCGCGCGACGTGCTGGACGAGGGGGAAGCCATGCGCACGGCAAAGCTCTTTGCCGCGCAGGACGGGGTCGAGGCCCGCGTGATCGCGATGCATCAGATCGTCGACGGACTGGACGACTGGGGCTTTATGACCGTGCTGACCATGACCCCGGCGCGGCTGTTTGAGCTGAGCGAGCAGGTGGACGAAATGTATATGTTCGAGCAGTTCTACCCCTCCGTGGAAAAGCGCTTTGACATCGCCTACTGGCCGGACGGCCTCTGCAAGGAGACGGAGGAACTGCTGCAGGGCCTGGAGGTTCGGGGCTGCCTGTACTTTGAACCGGAGACCCTGGAGGCGCTCAACGATGTGGATCCAAGCGAGGTACTGGACTTTGCGTTTACGGAGTTTACGCCCAGCGGCTGGAGCGAGGACGGGCAGCAGATGCTTTGGATCCTGCGGGGCCGGGAGCTTGAGGGCCTTGCCCTCTACTGGCGCGAGGGCAGCTCGGCGGGCGGCAGCCTGTGTACGGCCTCCATGAGCATGCGGCAGCTGTCCGTGCTGAGCGACACCCTGCCCGGCCGCTATCTGGTGCGTCTGGCGGACGAGACCGTTCTCAACGGCTATGACGGAGTCGTCCGCTTAACGCCGGACGGACAGGAGGTGACCGAGCCATGACGGAGCGCACACTGCTGCGCCAGCTCAAGGATGGCGACACCGGGGCTCTCAGCGAGATCATCGGCCTCTATACGCCCTACCTCTACACCATCGCCTCCAACATCATGGCCCCGCAGCTGCCGAGAGAGGACGTGGAGGAGGCGGTCTCCGACGCCTTCGTGGAGCTGTGGACCCACCGCGCGGAGCTGCTGCCCGGCAAGCTCAAGGCGTGGCTGGCCGCGGTGACCCGCAACAAGGCCAAAGACGCCCTGCGCGCCCACAAGCTCGCGGAGCCGTTGAACGACGATCTGCTGGAGATCGCCTGCGATGGCGACATGGAAAGGGAATTGCTGCAGAAGGAGCTGGGGGAGCTGGCCCGCCAGGCGGTGGACACCATGGGCGAGCCCGACCGGGAGATCTTTCGCCGCCACTATTTCCTCTACCAGAAGACCGAGGAGATCGCCGCGGTGCTGAACATGAACGCCGCCACCGTCCGCACGCACCTGGCCAGGGGCCGGGAGCGCCTGCGTGTTTACTTCAACGAGAGGGGGTATACCTGTGCAAATTAGAATTACCGATTTGATGGACGACAACTGCCCCACGGAGATCTCCCTCGGACGGGAGGACAAGGCCATGGCCCGGCGCATCCACGCCTCCGTGATGGAGAAGATCGGCGAGGCGCAGCCGAAGCCTCGGCGCGCGGGCCGGAAGACCCTGCGCACGGCGCTGCTGGCGGCCGCCATCGCGGCCCTGATGGGCACTGCCGCCTATGCGGGCAGCATGTTTTTTATGAACGCAGAGAAGACAAACGAGGCCGTCTCCGGCAGTTGGCGGGCTGTGGACAAGGAGGGGAAGCTTACCCAGGACCAGAAGCTGGAGTACCCGGACGCGGGCATGGTGCTGACCTTTGAAGGTCCGGAAGAGATTCCCAACCAGCCGGAATTCCGCTGCTTCTATCTCCCCTCGGAGGCAGACTTCGGCTTCACCGACGAGGAGGGCTGGGCCACCTATCTCTCCGACAACGGCCAGGGGGCGGAAATCCCCTATACCGTCTGCGCCAGGGCGGTGCGGCCCGGCAACTTCAAGACCGTCATCAACGGCGAGGTGGAGCTGGTCAAGGAAGAGGACTGGGGCGAGTGGCACGTGACGGAGCTGAAGAGTGACTATACGAACTGTACCTGGCGCTGGTCCTACGAGAAGGCAAACTTCGTCCTGCTCTTCAACGGGGAGAAGGGCTGGCTTGTCGAGATCACCGGCACTGACGATCTGGAAACGTTGGAGCATATCGCCCGGGAGCTGGAGATCCGGGACAGCGG
>JBGUNL010000177.1:0-16000 GCA_045117295.1 Candidatus Limivicinus sp. | reverse complement strand
GGAGTTCGTGCGGGAGAGCATGCAGGACGCGCAGATCCTGCTGCGCAATTTTCGGAAGCAGATCACCCCGGAGAACCGGGAGCTGGTCTTCGACCTGATCACCTGCCCGATGGACACCCGCACGGAGGAGCTGGTCCTCTACTGGTCCCGCTGCGCGGAGGCGATCGTGAAGAAGAAACGGGTCCCGGCGCCCTGGTTCGGGGACGATACGCTGCAAAACTGCGAGCTGCAGTATAAGGCCTATGACATCCGCCATCAGCTGCTGCGGCGCATCGGGATCGAGGACGACTGCACCGCGGAGCGGCAGGCCATCTGCCTGCGGATCGCGGAGCTGATGCGGGAGAACAAGGACCAGTATATCCGCAGATGCCGCGTGTGCGGGAAAGAGCTGCCCATCGGCTCTCTGTTCAACGTCTGTGAGCGCTGCTGGGCCTGGCGGGAGAGCGTTGGATCGTATAAGAGCCGAAATCCTGAAAACCGATAAGGCATGAATCCTTTACCGATTGGAAATGCCCTGCTATAATGAAGGTGCAAATGTGAAAAGGAAAGCCGGAGAACGCTATGGAGTTTGAGAAGATCGGCGCCGCGTCGCTGACGGACAACATTTACAAAAGCCTGCTGGGAAAAATCCTCTCCGGCGCCTGGAAGCCCGGAGACTTCTTCCCGGCGGAGCGGGATATCGCCGAGCAGATGGGCGTCAGCCGCAGCTCCCTGCACCACGCGGTGCTGCAGCTGGAGCGGGACGGCTTTGTCCACGTCCTCCCGCGCCGGGGCACGCAGGTGGCGGACTACCGCAAGAAGCCCACGCCCCAGTCCCTGTCCGCCATCATGGCCTACGGCTCCGAGGAGCTGGACGAGCCGCTGTTCCACGACCTGATGGACATCCGCCGCCTGGTGGAGATGGAGTGCGCCCGCAGAGCCTGCGATAACATCTATCCCGGCACGCTCCGGGAGATGCGGGAGATCGCCGACCGGCTGGCGGACGAGAACGCGGCGGTCCCGCAGCTGATCTATCGCTTTCACTACATGCTGACCCAGGCCTCCGGCAACAGTGTTTTCGCCATGATGTTCCGTGCCTTTGAGCCGGTGCTGCTGGTGCTGATCTCCCGGCACTACAGCGTGCAGGCGGTGGACCTGAAGGCGGGGGCGGCCATGCAGCAGGAGCTGCTGGACCACATCGAGCGGGGGGACAAGGAGGCCGCGGCGGCCTGTGTGGAGCGCCTGCTGGCCCAGGGGGTCCAGGTCCTGGAACGCAAGTACCAGACACAATAAGAAGCGGAAAGCGCCGGCTTGCCGGTGCTTTCGTTATTATCCACAAGTTTTGGGCACATTTTTCGTCAGCCGAAACCCGGGGACTCAATTGAACCGACGGGAACGGTGTGTTAAAATATTATTAAACTGGTATAACCACCAGCAAAAAAGGCAAGAGAATATGACTAAAGGAGGGAAGTCAATGGCACACAGACCAAATATTTTGAAGCTGGCCACCAAGATCAGCCTGGAGAGCCTGACCTACACCGGCATCACCTACGACGACCCCGAGTATAAGCTGCTGGAGCCCATTGTGGATGACGACATGTGCGCGATCATGATGCACATGCGCCTGGAGGCCAACCGCACGGCGGAGGAGATCGCCCGCCGCGCGAAGAAGGATCTGGCCTTTACGCAGCAGCAGCTGGACAAGCTCAAGATCGCGGGCGTCATCCGCACCCGTGTGGTAGACGGCAAACTCTGCTGGTATTATCCCATCTGGGTGCCGGGCATCATGGAGGGCGTGCTCTCCAACCGGGAGCAGTGCGACAAGTACCCGGTGCTGGGCGAGTGCTTTGAGCGCTACACCCGGGAGCGGGTGTCCATGCTGGCGCCCTTTATGGACGTGGGCATGAACCTCATGCGCGTCATCCCCGTACAGAGCGCCATCGAGAACAATTCCCGCAAGGCCAGCTATGACGAGGTGCACAAGCTCATCGAGGACGCCTGGGCCGTCTCCGTCGGCCCCTGCTCCTGCCGCCGGGCCCGCAGACTCATGGGCGAGGGCTGCGGCCACCTGGAAGAGGACATGTGCATGTACCTCAACGACAACGCCAAAAACTATTCCGAGACCGGTGCGCACCGCCTCATCTCCAAGGAAGAGGCCTACGAGATCCTCAAGCGCGCCGAGGACAACGGCCTGGTGCACGAGCTGAACGTGACCCCGGGCTACGACGACACCACCGCCATCTGCAATTGCTGCGGCTGCTCCTGCTTTGCCTTGCGCATCGCGGAGTACTTCCGCACGCCCGACGCCATCCGCACCAACTACGTCGCCCGGGTGGACAAGGACAAGTGCGTGGCCTGCGGCCAGTGTGTGGAAAACTGCCAGCTCAACGCGGTGCGGCTGGGGCAGAAGCTGTGTCCCCGGCCGTCCAACGAGGAGCGGCCCAGGGAGACGGCGCGCAACACCCTCTGGAGCAGCAAGCGCTACAACCCGGACTTCCGCACAAACCGCACCGACGTCATGCCGGAGGGCACGGCCCCCTGCAAGGCGGCGTGTCCCGCCCACGTGCCGGTGCAGGGCTACATCAAGCTTGCGGCCCAGGGACGCTACGGCGAGGCGCTGGAGCTGATCAAGAAGGAAATCCCCTTCCCGGCGGTCTGCGGCCGGATCTGCAACAAGAAGTGCGAGGAGGCCTGTACCCGCGGCGAGATGGACGCCCCCGTGGCCATCGACGAGATCAAGAAGTTCATCGCCGAGCGGGAGCTGGACAGCGCCACGCGCTATGTCCCGCCCATGATCAACCAGCTGGGCAAGCCCTATCCCGAGAAGATCGCCGTCATCGGCGCGGGCCCCGCGGGCCTGAGCTGCGCCTACTACCTGGCGGCCAAGGGCTACCCCGTCACGGTCATTGAAAAGGAGCAGGTGCTCGGCGGCATGCTGACCCTGGGCATCCCCGCGTTCCGCCTGGAAAAGGACGTCATTAACGCCGAGATCGACGTGCTGCGCGAGCTGGGCGTGCAGTTCCGGACCGGCATCGAGGTGGGCAGGGACGTGACGCTGGATACGCTTCGGGGCCTCGGCTTCAAGGCCTTCTATCTGGCCGTGGGCGCGTCGAAGGGGGCTAAACTCTCCATCCCGGGGGAGAAGCTTGACGGCGTGATGAACGGCGTCGACTTCCTGCGCCGGGTCAATCAGGGAGAGCGCCCCGCGATCGGCGACAAGGTGGCCGTCATCGGCGGCGGCAACGTGGCCATGGATGTGGCGAGAGCCGCCCTCCGCCTGGGCGCGGAGGTTACGGTCTGCTACCGCCGGAGCGAGGCGGAGATGCCCGCCGACCGGGACGAGCTGGCGGAGGCCAGGGAGGAGGGCGTGGCCTTCCGCTTCCTGGAGGCCCCGGCGGAGATCCTGGGCGAGGGCGCCGTTACGGCGCTGAAGCTGGAGAAGATGGCGCTGGGTGAACCGGATGAAAAAGGCCGCCGCAGCGTGAAGGGCACCGGAGAATTTGAGACCATTCCGGTTACGGCGGTGCTGTCCGCCGCCGGACAGCGGGTGGACCTGGGCGACATCGAGCTTCCTCTCGGAAAGAAGGGGACCGTGGAGGTCGACCCCGTCACCTGCCAGACGGCGGTGCCGGACGTGTTCGCGGGCGGCGATGTGGTCACCGGGCCGCAGTTCGTCATCGACGCCATCGCCGCGGGCAAGGAGGCGGCGGTCTCCATCCACCGCTTCGTCCATGCGGGCCAGACCCTGACCCTGGGCCGCGACCACCGGGATTACCGTCCCTTCGACAAGCAGACCGTGCAGATCGGCCTGGGCGGCTTTGACAGCGCGCCGCGGCAGAAGCCTGCCAGGGCGGAGGGCGCGGCGGCAAAGACCAGCTTCAACGATCTGCGCGCGACCTTTACCGAGGAGCAGGTCAAGACCGAGTGCGCCCGCTGTCTCGGCTGCGGCACCGCCGTGGTGGACTCCTTCATGTGCGTCGGCTGCGGCATCTGCACCACCAAGTGCAAGTTTGACGCCATCCACCTGGAAAAGGTCTACGACGCGGATAACCAGGAGTACTTCCACACCCTGGGCCGGATCGTAAAGAACGTCCCGCAGATCGGCGTCGGCGTGGTCAAAAAGCACCTGGGGAAATACGGAGGCTGAGATGCACGAGATCGGCATCGTGCGCCAGCTCCTGCGGACGGTCACAGCCTTTGCGGAGGCGAACGGGATCGGGGAGATCCACGAGGTCGTCGTGGACTGCGGGGAGCTGTCCCTGGTGATCCCGGAATACGTGCAGGAACTCTATCCGCCGGTGGTGAAGGGCAGCATTCTGGAAAAGGCCAAGCTCACGGTGAACGTCGTCCCCGGCCTTGCCGAGTGCGAGGCGTGCGACGAAATCTTCAACGTGGTGGAGAACAAGGGCTTCTGTCCCAACTGCGGCAGCTTTGAGAAAACCGTCCTGAGCGGGAAGGACTTTACCGTTCGGGAGATTGTCGTACCGGAAACATGATCGATTGCGAAACAACGTTTCGCAATCGAGGGCTCGCGCTTATCGCGCACGGCATACGGGGGGCAAGCCTCGCTTGGTCGGCGCGAGGACTCACGCAGCTCGTCTCAGGGAGTTTTGATGCAGCAGAGCTGTCTCAAATACGATTTGATGCTTTCGGCGGAGAAGGAGCTCGTTCCCTAAACGAAATTCCAAAATGCAAATAAATGACAGAATGGAGGAGAAATCATGCAAAAGTACGATGTAATTGTCGTCGGCGCCGGCAACGGCGGTTTGTCGGCGGCGACGTATCTGGCCAATGCGGGCAAGAAGGTGCTGGTGCTGGAAAAGCACAACCTGCCCGGCGGCTGCGCCACCAGCTTCCGGCGCGGCGCCTACGAGTTTGAGGCCACGCTGCACGAGATGTGCCAGATGGGCGACGGCAAGCAGGGCCGACCCCGGGGCGCCGTGCGCAAGCTTCTGGAGGACCAGTACAAGCTGAACGTGGACTGGTGCCCGGTGAACGAGTCCTTCGCCTCCATCGCCACCGACCCGGACGGCTTCTGCGTCTACATGCCCGCCGGGGTACAGGCTTTCATCGACGAGATGGAGCGCCAGGTACCCGGCAGCCGGGAGTCCATGACCACGGTGATGGAGCTGGCGCGGATGCTGGAGGACGGCGTCAACTGGCTGGCGGATCACGACAACGAGCCCTCGCCCCCCGCCAAGGTGGAGATGCTGCTCAAGTACTACGACCTGATGCGCACCGTCCCCGTCACCACGGAGGAAATGCTGGACCGCATCGGCGTGCCCGAGAAGGCCAAGCGGATCTACGAGTCCTACTGGACCTACGTCTCCGCCGACTCCACCAACATGAGCTTCGCGGTCTATGCCTTCATGACCTACGTGTACCTGACCCAGCTGCCCTGGGTGGCCAAGGGCCGCAGCCATGAGATCTCCATGGCCTTTGACGCAAGGATCCGCGAACTGGGCGGCGACATCTGGTACAACACCGAGGTCAAGAAGATCGACATTCAAAACAACAAGGTCCGCGGCGTGGAGCTGGACGACGGCAGCTATATCCCCTGCGAGTGGGTCATCTCCAATCTGATGCCCCATGTGGTCTTCGACCGCATGGTGGATCCCAAAGAGATCCCCGAGCGCAACCTCAAGATGATGAACGCCCAGAAGATTGCCCAGGCGGCCTTCATCGTCTGCCTCGGCCTGGACGCCACGGCGGAGGAACTGGGCCTCAAGGGCTACGACACCTTCCTGCGCTCCTCTCCCGACAACCACAAGCAGTATCTTTCCTGCGACAGCATCGAGACCCACAAGGACTTCTCCTGCACCGTGCTCACCAACGCCGTGCCGGACGCCGCCGGGAAGGGCCGCTCTTTCATCCAGTTTTCCAAGTTCTACACCGGCGATCCCTTCGCAGATGTGACCGAGGAAGAGTACTTCAAGATCAAGGACCGCATTGCCCGGGAGTGTGTGGAGCGCTACGAGGAGGTCACGGGCTGCAAGCTGCAGGGGCATATCGAGGAGATCGTGGTGGCCTCGCCCGTCACCTGGGCGCGCTATCTGGGCACGCCGCGCGGCGACGTCTACGGCTACGAGCCCGCCACCTGGGACGGCATGTTCCCCCGCGTCCAGTCCGGGCACCATGAGGACTACACCATCCACGGCCTGCGCTTTGCCGGCGGCCACGGCACGCAGATGGACGGCTATTCCCAGGCCTATCTGTCCGGCGCGGAGCAGGCGCGTTACATGCTGCTGGACATGAAGAAGGAGGGCAAGTAAGATGGCGAAATACAACTACGATAAAAAGGCCCTGAAGGGGCTGACGCCGTTCCCGTTCCTGGGCGAGGTCAAGACCCGCAATGCGGCCATTGAGGCCGCCCCGACCACGCCGCCCAAGTCCATCTACAACGCCAACATTCTGGCCAAGCGCCTGCACCCGGCGGTGCAGCACTGCATCATCCAGAAGATCGAGGATCACGGCGACGCCAAGAGCTTCTACCTGGTGCCGGACGCGGCGAAGGGCACGAAGAAGCTTGCCTACTTCCGGGCCAGCCAGTATGTGTCCGTGGCGCTGAACATCGACGGCGCCCCGGTGCGCAAACCCTACACCATCCGCTCCAACCCCAGGGACGCCATCGGCACGGAGGGCAGCCGGTATACCCTCACCATCAAGCGCACCAATCCGGCCTACGCCTCCGCCTGGATCCTGGAAAACTGGAAGGTGGGCGACGCGGTGGAGATCTCCGGCCCCCTCGGCGATTTCTATTATCAGGATCTGCGGGACGCCAGGCAGGTCGTCGCCATCGCGGGCGGCTCCGGCATCACGCCGTTTTACTCCATGGCCGCCGCCATTGTCGACGGGATCGAGGACTTTGATTTGACGATCCTCTACGGCTCCCGGACGGCGGACGGCATCCTGCTCAAGGACGAGATCGAGGCGCTGGCAGCCAAAAGCGGGGGCAGGGTCAAGGTCGTCCACGTCCTCTCCGAGGAGGAGAAGGCGGGCTGCGAGCACGGCTTCATCACCGCGGAGCTGATTCAGAAGTATGCCCCGGAGGGGGACTACTCCGTCTTCATGTGCGGCCCCAAGGCCATGTACGTCTTCGGCGAGGAGCAGTGCAAAAAGCTGGGTCTGCCCAAGCGGCGCTACCGCATGGAGATGAGCGGCGACTACATGGGCGCGGTGAACAACGCGGATTACCCCAAGGACCAAATCGGGAAGACTTACAATCTTACCGTGGACATCCGCGGAGAAAAGACCGTCATCCCCTGCAAGGCGGAGGAGAGCCTGCTCTGGGCCATGGAGCGCGCGGGCATCAAGGCCCCGGCCCATTGCCGCAGCGGCGAGTGCGGCTGGTGCCACTCCCGTCTGGTCAAGGGCGAGGTCTACATCCCCGCCGAGGCCGACGGCCGCAGGCTGGGCGATATCAAGTTTAACTGGATCCACCCCTGCGTCAGCTTCCCCCTGAGCGATATCGAGCTCTGCGTCTTCCCGACGGCGGAGTAAACCCGGATCGCCGTCAAAAAAACGGGGAGCCGCTTTCCGCAAAAAAAGGAAAGAGGCTCCTCCGTTTTTGGGAGCGAATGCCTGCAAAAAGCAGAACGTTTGCGTCCGGGACTTGTACGGACCCGGGGCACTGTGGTATAATAACGACAGAAAAACCGTGCCTGCTGTCTGAAAGTCGTTTTCCCGCCGCTGTCCTATCTGTCCACGGCACCGCCTGCACGGCGGAGCGCGGGAACCAAAACGGAAATTTGCCGTCAAAGAGAGTGGAAAGGCCGGGAACATCCGGCGGCTTTCCGAGAATGTTTGAAGGCAAGGAAAACAACATGAGAAAAAAGGTTGGAAAATCGCGGCTCATCGCACTGCTTCTGGTCCTGCTGATGGCGGCGCTCTCCGGCTGCGGCAGGAGAGAGAGTTCGGCCGCGCCGGCGGAATCCGCTCCAAACGCCGCGCCTGCCGCCCCGGCCGTATCCGGGGAGCAGACGCTGCCCGGGAGAGCGGACGGTGAGCGCTTTGAGAAAACCATCGTTCTCGAGGGCATGGAGGAGACGGTGGCCTGCGAACACGTCCGGAACGAGACATTGGAGTTTGAGCTGGACTACGAATACGAAGCTCTGGACCGATACCGCGAGGCGGAGCGGGAGCGCTTCATCTCCCGCTATGAGACGCCCGAGGATCCTTGGAACTATCTGGAGATCCGGCGGGACACGGGCAGCGCCGAGCTTGTCGCCTCCGCTGTCGCGGCGGCGCTCGCAAACGATTTCAGCGCAGTTGAGACCGATTCCGTCACCCTCGACGGCGCGGGCGCCTGCCTGCGGATCGAGGCCTCCGGGGGCAGGGAAAACGCTGCCGCGCTGCAGACTGTGTATGTGATCCCCGCGCCGGATGGCTGCCTTGTCGCCGCGGCGCACTGCACCTTTGAGAGCGCCGAGGGTTTCGGCGCACGCTTTGCCGAACTTGTCAATACTCTCACGGTCATCGACGGATAGAAACGGCAGACGCTTTGGCCGGGAGTGAACCATCGCAGAAACAAGAGATACAGAAAGGGAGCGTTCGAGATGAAAAGGAAGTTGCTGCTCATTGTCTTTGTGGTGCTGCTTGCGCTGCTGGCCGGTCTGATTCTCCTCCGGGAACTGAAGCTGAGATCGGATCCCGCTCCCGCTCCCACTCCGTCTGTCGTGACCGCGGAACCCACGCCGGAATCCTCGCCGGAACCCACGCCGGAGCCGACGCCGGAGCCCACGCCCGAACCTACGCCGGAGCCGACCCCCGAGCCGACGCCGGAACCCACGCCGGAGCCGACGCCGGAACCCACGCCGGAGCCCACCCCCGTGCCGGCCAATTATCCGCGGGTCACCAAGGACCCGGGCAGTGAGACGGTGAAGGCAAACGGCGCCTGCCAGTTTGTCACCCGATATGAAAACGCCCTGTGGGCGCAGTGGCGCTTCATCAGCCCCGACGGCACCCAGGATCTCGACTACCACGAAATGCGCGAGGCGTTCCCGCAGCTGATTATCTCCGGCGGCGAGTCCAAGGACGTCACGCTCTCGAACATCCCCGCCGAACTGCACGGCTGGCAGGCGTACTGCCGCTTCACCAACGCGTACGGCTCCACGGACACGAAGCCCGCCACCATCAGCATCCAGGGAAAATAAAGCAGGAATAAAAGAAACAAGATACCCTATTATCCCTCTCGCCAATTCCGGGATAATAGGGTATAATTGTTGAAAAACACAGATCGGGGCCAGGTACCCGTGGAGAAAAGCAGAGGCAGCAACAGGAAATACGACCGGCCGTAAGCGGAACACGCTGAAAAAACATGAGACTTTTTATCGCCATCAAGCTATCGGAGGAAATGAAAGCGGCCCTGACGGACGCCCAGCGCGCCATGTTCGACCGGGGCGTGCGGGGAAACTATTCCCCGGAGGAAAACCTGCACCTGACCCTGGCCTTCATCGGGGAGGTCCCGGACCCCCAGCCGGTGCTGGACGCCCTGGGTACGGTGCGCTTTACCCCCTTCACCCTCACCCTGGACGGCGTGGGGTGCTTCGGCGATCTCTGGTGGGCGGGGCTCAAGGAGTCCGCGCCGCTTGCCGCAGCGGCGCGGCGGGTGCGCCGGGCTCTGGCCGAGAGCGGCATCCCCTATGACCGCAAGCGCTTCTCCCCGCACATCACCCTGATCCGCAGAGCGTCAAAGAGCGCGGCGGGAGTCCGGATCGCGCCGGTAAAAATGACTGTACGGACGATCTCTCTCATGCGGTCGGACCGGGGGCGAAACGGGATGATCTACACGGAATTGGGAACCGTGGAGCCGGAAGGAGAGACGCCATGAACCTTTTCCGTACCGCCGACCGCGCCGCATGGCGCCGCTATCTGGAGGAAAATTTTGAAAGCGCGGAGGAAGTCTGGTTCGTCTTCCCCACCAAGGCGGCGGGAGAGGAGAGCCTCTCCTACAACGACGCGGTGGAGGAGGCGCTGTGCTTCGGCTGGATCGACAGCACGAATCGCGCGTTGGACGACACCCACTGCATCCGGCGCTTTACGCCCCGGAAGCGGGGAAGCCCCTATTCCCAGCCGAATATCGAGCGGCTGATCTGGCTGGACGCCCGGGGGCTGATCCACCCGAAGATCCGGGCGGGCGTCCTGCCCGTGATCGAAAAGCCCTTTGTGTTTCCGGAGGACATCCTGGACGCGCTGCGGCGGGATGAGACGGTCTGGGCCAACTACCAGCGCTTTTCCGAGCCCTACCGGCGCATCCGCGTCGCCTATATCGAGGCGGCCAGAAAGAGGCCGGAGGAGTTTCAAAAGCGGCTGCACAGCTTCATGGAGAAGACGCGCCGAAACAAGCGCATCATGGGCTACGGCGGCATCGAGAAATACTACAAGTGAGAGGGGAAAAACATGAATACCATCTATCTGGCGGGCGGGTGCTTCTGGGGCATGCAGAAGTTCATCGACCAGTTTGACGGGGTGACGGAGACGGAGGTGGGCTATGCCAACGGCCCGGACCGGGCGCCCAGCTATCAGGAGGTCTGCAAAAGCAGCGGCCACGCGGAGACGGTGCGCATCGCATACGATCCCAAAAAGATCTCCCTGACGCAGCTGCTGGAATATTACTTTCTGGTGATCGATCCGCTCTCCGTCAACCGGCAGGGCGGCGACTGCGGCATCCAGTACCGCACCGGCATCTACTACACCGACCCGGGCCAGCTGCAGGAGATTGAAGCCGTTTACCGGGCGGAGGAGAAGAAGGCGGGGGCAAAGCTCGCCGTGGAGCTGATGCCGCTCAAAAACTTCTTCCCGGCGGAGGAGTACCACCAGAAGTATCTGGACAAGAACCCCGGCGGCTACTGCCACATCCCGGCCAGCTTCTTCTCCCTTGAACAAAACCGGGAGGAACAATAAAGCCTGCGGAGAGCGCGTCCTTCCTTTGGGGAATAACATGCCATGGATGAACAGACCAGAAAACTGAAAGCGGACCTGCTGGCGGGCGAGATCCTGCAGCTGGCCCACGCGTCGCTGCTGCTGCGCCTGCGCTTTATGGAGGGGGCTCTCTGCCGGCTGGAGTTTGCGCCCATGCCCAGGGGCACCCTCTGGACGGACGGGCGGCGCTTTTCCTACGCGCCGATGCACGTGCTGCTGCGCTACCGGCAGGAACGGGCCAACCCCGCCCGCGACTACCTGCACGCGGTGCTGCACTGCGTATTCCGCCACATGTACCTGCACACCCGGGTCCAGCCCCAGGCCTGGTCCCTGGCCTGTGACATGGTGGCGGAGGATCTGATCGCGGATCTGCGCCTCCGAACCACGGCGGTGGAGCGGGAGGCCGAACAGCAGAAGGCGCTGGCGGCCTTCCGGGAGAAGGTCTTTCCCTTCACGGCGGAGAAGCTGTACCGGTATTTCCTGGACAATCCCCTGCCGGAGGAGGAGCGGGCGCGCCTGGAGGAGCTGTTCCGCGCCGACGACCACCGGGGCTGGTACCCCTCCGACCAGGAGGACAGGAACCAAAAGCCGGAGGAGAATTCGGATTCCCCCGACATCCCGGAGCCCAACGCCCCGCCCATGGAGTCGGAGCAGGACTGGCGCGACGTGGCCGACAGCATCGAGGAGGATCTGGACACCTTCTCCCGGGAGGCCGGGGACACCGCCGCGGGACTGCGCAAGGCGCTCAAAAGGCTGAACCGGGAGAAGACAGACTACGCCGCCTTTCTCAAGAAATTTGCCGTGCGGGGCGAGGTCATGGCGCTGGACCCGGCGGAGTTTGACTATATCTACTACACCTACGGCCTGCGGCTCTACGGCAATCTTCCGCTGATCGAGCCGCTGGAATACCGGGAGGACCTGCGCATCCGCTCCTTTGTGATCGCGGTGGACACCTCGGGCTCCGTCTCGGAGGAGCTGGTGCACGCCTTCCTGCAGAAGACCTTCAACATCCTCAAGGCCTCGGAGAGCTTTTTCAGCCGCGTGGACATCCGCATTCTCCAGTGTGATCTGCAGATCCAGCAGGAGATCCGCGTCACCAGCCAGAAGGATCTGGACGCGGCGCTGGCGGGGATGCATGTCGAGGGCTTCGGCGGGACGGATTTTCGCCCGGTGTTTGAGTACGTGGACCGGCAGCTTCGCGCCGGGGAGCTGCGGCAGCTCAAGGGCCTGCTGTACTTTACCGACGGCTGCGGGACCTTCCCGCAGCAAAAACCCGCTTACGACACGGCCTTCGTCTTTCTCGAAAACGAGGGCAGCCAATATGCGGTTCCGCCCTGGGCCATCCGGCTCACGCTGGAGCCGGAGGAAATTTTGGAGGACGCATGAATATCAGACAGGCCAAACAACAGGTCAAAAACGCCATGACCGCCTATTTCTCCAAAGATGAGTTCGGGGAGTACGAGATCCCCCTGGAGCGGCAGCGGCCCATCTTCCTCATGGGGCCTCCGGGCATCGGCAAGACCGCCATCATGCAGCAGATCGCCCAGGAGCTGGGCGTGGGACTGGTGAGCTATTCCATGACCCACCACACCCGCCAGAGCGCCATCGGCCTGCCCTTCATTGCCGCCAAGAACTACGGCGGGAAGGAATACAGCGTCTCCGAGTACACCATGAGCGAGATCATCGCCTCCGTCTACGACCTGATGGAGGAGACCGGGGTCAGGGAGGGCATCCTCTTTCTCGACGAGATCAACTGCGTCTCCGAGACCCTGGCCCCGGCCATGCTGCAGTTTCTGCAGTTCAAGGTCTTCGGCCGCCACCGGGTGCCGGACGGCTGGATCGTGGTCACGGCGGGCAATCCCCCGGAGTACAACAACTCCGTGCGGGAGTTTGACATCGTCACCTGGGACCGCCTCAAGCGCATCGATATCGAACCGGACTACAAGGCCTGGAAGGAGTACGCCGCCGAGACCATGGTGCACCCCGCCATCCGCTCATATCTGGATATCAGGGAGAGCGACTTCTACCGGGTGGAATCCACCGTGGACGGCAAGACCTTTGTCACCGCCCGCGGCTGGTCGGATCTGAGCGATATGCTGCGCCTGTATGAGAAGAACGGTCTCAAGGTGGATGCGGAGCTCGTCATTCAGTATCTCCAGAACAAAGAGATCGCCAAGGGCTTTGCCCTCTATTACGACCTGTTTCAGAAATACAAGTCCGACTACCGGATCGACCGCATCTACGCGGGCGACTTTGCCGACGAGATCCTCACCCGAGCCCGGGAGGCGAGATTTGACGAGAAGCTGAGCCTGCTGGGGCTCTTGCTCTCGGGGTTGGAAGAGAGATTTGCCGCCATTGAGACGGGCGAGCAGGTGGGCGAAAACCTGCTGCAGGCCGCGAAAGAGCTGCGGGACGAGCCCGCTGCCTTTTCCGCCCTGATCGAACAGAAGAAGGAGACGCTCTCCGCGGATAAGCAGGCGGGGAAGCTTTCCCGAAACGATCAGCAGGTGCAGCGGCGGACGATTGCCGCCCTGGAGCAGCTGCGGGATACCCTCTCCGATCCAGAGGATTCGATGCCCCGGCTGCGCGATCTGATCCGGGAGCAGCACAGCGCCGTGAGCCGGAGTGCCGAAGAGGCGGGAAAAGCGCTGGAGAACAGCTTTGCCTTCTGCGAGAAAGCCTTCGGCGAGGGCCAGGAGCTGCTGATCCTGGTGACCGAACTCACGGCCGACAGCCACAGCGCCCACTTCATCGCCCGCTACGGCAGCGAGGGCTACTACCGCCACAACCAGGCGCTGCTGGTCTATGAACGGCAGGAGACCATCCTGCGCGAGCTTGACGCCCTGGAGCTGGAGACGCCATGAGCGGCAAAAAAGAGAAGGCCGTGCAGTTCATCCTGCCCTTTGCGGGCGGGGCGGTGAACCAGTGCTGGTATGTGGACGAGGATGAGCTGGAGGAAAAGCTCCCCGCGGACAACACGGCGGCGCTGCTGGAAAAGGCCGCGGCGGGAAGGCTCTCCGCACGCTCTCTCACCCGGCACCGGGACGCGCTGCTGCGCGCGGCCGTCGCCGCGGACCGGGCCGAGGCGCTTCCAACCCTGATGCCGAAGCGGCGCATGGAGCCGGAGCGCTTTCTGGAGCTGGTTTCCTTTGCCGAGAAAAACGGCAGCCCCGCCGCCATGGCCTGGCTGCTGCAATACCGGCGGGCGCACTACAGCCCGGCGGAGTTTGACGCTCTGGCAGAGCGGCGGCTGGATCTGGAGCTGGGACTGGCGGAGCTGACGGAAGCGGAGCTGCGCAGGCTCTTTCGGCTGCGCTATCTGAAAGGCGGCGTCTGCGTCTGCGGTGTGCGCGCCGAGCGGCGCAGCTATGAGATCCCGGCTTCCATCGGGGGCAAGCCCGTTATCGGTGTGGACGCCGCGGCATTCTACGCCCCGGACCCCATGCCCCGCGTCCGGCGCGCCTTTTCCGGCGAGACCGACTCCAGGCGTCTGCAGACTTTGCAGGCGGGGGAAAGGATCCGGCTGGGCCGCAGCATGGCAAAGCGGGGGACGGCGGAGTCGCCGCTCTCCTGGCGCGTGCTGTGCCGGGAGAAGGGCAGGACCCTTGTCCTCTGTGAGCGGCCCGTCGCCATCCTGTCCTACCAGCGGGAGCTGCGGGAGGTCACCTGGGAGACGTCCGATCTTCGCCGCTGGCTGAACATGGTGTTCCTGCCCCTGTGCTTTTCCGAAGAAGAACGGGCGTCCATCCTCACCACCCGGGTGGAGACGCCGGACAACGTTCCTTTCGGTTCCGTCGGCGGGAATGCGGCGGAGGACCGGCTCTTCCTGCTGAGCGCGGAGGAGGCCGAAACATGGACGGACGCAGCCGCCCGCGCCCTGGGCCGCTGGTGGTGGCTGCGTACCCCGGGCTTTGACAACAGCTTTGCCGCCGCCGTCACGCCGGAGGGCAGGATCGTCCGCATCGGCAGCTTCGCGGACGCGGAGGATTACGCCGTCCGCCCGGCCATGTGGATCCGGACAGACGAAGACAGAGAACAGGCAGGAGAAGGACAACGATGAAAAAAACCAAAGCTTTCGCTCTGGTCATCGCGCTGGCGATGCCGGTGCTCACGGCCTGTTAAAAATCTCATTATGCCCTTTACGCCGTCGAGTATCATAGGGTATAATTCATCATAGAGAACACTTGAACAGCGTGTTGAGCTGGAACGAATGGGACGAAGGAAGCGCGGGAGGATTGAGCGGCCATGCGGGAAACAGATTGGGACACGCTGCTGTTCTTTGACGCGCACCCCGACGCCCTGCCCCTGCTGCAGGCCCTGGAGGACGCGCTCTTTGCCCGCTTCCCGGAGGCAAAAAAGCGGGTGCAGAAAACGCAGATCACCTATTATCACCGCCATGTGTTTGCCTGCGTGTCCTTCGCGCGGGTCAAACGCAGGGCGGAGCTGCCGGAGACCTGGCTCACCCTGACCCTGGGCCTACCGCACCCCCTGGAATCCGAGCGGGTGGCGGTGAAGACGGAGGTCTACCCGGGCCGCTGGACGACGCATCTGGTGCTGAGCGCGGCGGAGGAGTTGGACGGCGAACTGCTGGGCTGGATGGACGAGGCCTACGCTTTTTCGGAGCGGAAATAGGAGGGCGGGCGTATGGGAGCCTGGAAATGCCCCAAGTGCGGGCGGGAGTTTCAAAGGGTGGAGCAGCCCCACTACTGCGGCAAGCCCGCCACCGTGGACGAATACATCGCGGCGCAGGAGGAGAGCGTACAGCCCCGGCTGCGTCAGCTCCGCGCCGTGCTGCGGGAAGCTCTCCCGGAGGCGGAGGAGCGCATCTCCTGGTCCATGCCCACTTACTGGAGAGGGCAGAACCTGATCCACTTTGCTGCGGCAAAGAAGCACATTGGCCTCTACCCGGGCGGCGAGGCGACCACGGTCTTTGCCGGGGAGCTGAGCGCCTTTGACGTGAGCAAGGGCACCATCCGCCTGCCCCTGGACGGGGAGCTGCCGGCGGAGCTGATCACCCGGATCGCCCGGTGGTGTTATACACAGTACGCGAAACGCTGAACATACAAGGAGGAGACTCTCATGCCCAGTCATCACAGCTCCA
>JBGUNL010000176.1:0-27862 GCA_045117295.1 Candidatus Limivicinus sp. | reverse complement strand
CCCAGCATCAGGGCAAAAACCAGAGCAAGTGCCATCAGCTTTTTCATTTTTTGTTCCTCCTTCCTGTTTTTGATTGTAACGGAGCGCATGTCAACAAGACCGTCAATAAATCCATTTGTCTTGCGTTGTTTAAATAAATTTTTTGATTTTCTTTTTGGTTGTCCCCCTGCCTCCGCCATGGTATACTGGAGCCAGCACAGATCCGCCGCGGGGCGGGCCTGGACAACGGGAAGGAGCATGTACGATGAATCCGATTCTGGAAGCCATGAAGACACGGCGCAGCATCCGGCGCTTCAAACCGGAGCTGCCGGCGCGGGAGGATCTGGAGGCCATCGCGGAGGCGGGGCTCTGGGCGGCCAGCGGCAAGAACCTGCAGCCGGTCCGCATCGTCATCATCACAAACCCCGGGCTGCGGGAAAAGCTGCGCGTGATGAACACCCGCATCGGCGGCTGGGCGGAGGACTTCGACCCCTTCTACGGTGCGCCGGCTCTTCTGCTGGTGCTCTCCGACCGCAGCAGCTACAATTACATTTATGACGGGGCGCTGGCCATGGGCAACATGATGTTGGCCGCCCACGCCCTGGGGCTGGGCAGCTGCTGGATCAACCGGGCCCGGGAGGAGTTTGAGAGCGAGGAGGGCAAGGAAATTCTCCGGGAGCTTGGCATCGAGGGGGATTTCGCGGGCATCGGCCACTGTATCGTGGGCATCCCCGACGGCCCCGCGCCGGAGGCTAAGGAGAGAAAGCCCGGCCGGGTGATGTGGGCGGAGTAAGGCGCCATCCCGGAAAAGAGCCGCTGTGCAAAGCACCGCGGCTCTTTTCTTTTGCTTGTTATGTTTTTTCTTCACCGCGGTCTATTCCTCCCGGGGCAGGCATACACTTTCCCCGAGAGGAAGGTGACGGCAATGGTCAGGGAAGAGACTATGATACCCGCCGCGGCGCAGGTCCTGCACATGGAAAACCGGGAGAAGCTCACCCTCGCCGGGGTGGAGGACGTCAGCGGATTTGACGAGAATCTGATCCTCCTGGAGACCTCCCTGGGGGCGCTGCATGTCCGGGGCGAGCAGCTGCACATCGAGCGCATCGATCTGGAGGCCGGACAGCTGGAGCTGCGGGGGAGGATCCGGGAGCTGAGCTATGACGAGCCCGCCCGCTCCGCCTCCCTCTGGGCCCGGCTCTTCGGCTGAATGGCGCTGTCCATCCGGGCCCAGGGCCTCTCCCTGCTGCTGGCGCTGGGCGCGGGCGCCGCGCTTGGCCTGCTGTACGATCTGCTCCGCCCGCTGCGGCGGCGCGGCCGGGACGGGCTCTGGGATCTGCTGTTCTGCGCCGCGGCGGCTTTTCTCTGTTTTCTGCTGGCCATGCGGGAGAAAAACGGCCGCCTGGCGGGCGGGCAGCTGATGAGCTCGCTCGTGGGTCTGCTGCTGTATGAGCGGCTTTTCAGCCCGCCGCTTGTGCCCCTGCTGGACCGCGCCGCGGCCGGGATTTCCATCATCTGGATATCCGGCGCCGATCGCTTAAAAAAAATACAGGAAAACGCAAAAAAACTCTTTCAAAATTTACGCGGATGATTTATTATACTAAAACAGTGGGAAAATATTTCCCGCGGAAGGACAGCCATGGACTCAAAAGAGACTCTGATCCGTATCGTACTGCTGAGCCTGCTGCTCTATGCGGCGGGCTGCCTGGCAAGTCTGGGCCGGAATCTGCAGCGGGCGGACGCGCTGGAGCGCGCCCTGGTCTGCGAGCTTGAGACGATCGAAAAGGACAATCTGAAAAGGAGCGGCAAGCTCGAGGAAGGCTGGACAGAAGCGGAATGGGAGGAACTGGCCTGGCGGCGGCTGGGTCTCGTCCGACCGGACGAGAAGGTTTTTCTCTTCCCGCAGGCAGAACCGCAGCAGGGATAGAGGGCGGTCCCCCAGGGGGAAAGCAGTTTGGAGAGACAGAGAGGAACATCCATGGATTTGGCAGTCAGCGAAGTGTTGGAAGGAAAGGTCACAGGCATTACGAAGTTCGGCGCGTTTGTGCTGCTGCCGAACGGGAAGAGCGGCCTTGTACATATCTCGGAGGTGGCCAACGCCTTCGTCAGCGATGTGCACGACCACGTCCAGATCGGACAGACGGTGAAGGTCAAGGTCCTCAGCGTATCCGAGGAGGGGAAGATCAACCTCTCCATCAAGCGGGTGCAGGAGGCCGAGGCCCCGGCGCGCCCTGCGGCGGAGTCCCGCCCGCGCCGTCCGGCCGCGGCGCCCGGAGCGGAGGCGCGCAGCAGAGAGCCCGTACCCCAGGCGCAGCAGACCAGCGGCAACCAGGATTTTGAGGATCGGCTGAAAAAATTCATGCAGGAGTCGGACAGCCGCATTGCCGACAACCGCATGTATGCCGACCACCGCTCCCGCAGGAGAGGGCGGTAAAAACAAAACCACGCGTAAAACGCGTGGTTTGTGAAGGCCCCAGACGGGCCTGATGCCAGTTGCATCTCAAGACGCATGAAAGCGTTCGCCAATCGCATCCTTTTTTACAGGCCGCTGCCAAAGCGGCCTGTTTTTATGCCTGTTTCTTCTTTTCCCCGTAAACGGATCGACGAACTCTTCCCTGCCGTATCCGCAGAGCAGCCTCTGCACCAGCCTATAACGATCAGCGGACAGGCTCCGGGCAAGCCCGGCAGCCCTTATTTTTTCTCCGAGAGAGGGATGACGGCGGCCTGCTCGTCGGGGACGAAATAGGTGCTGCGGATCTCACGGTACACCCCGTCCACATCGCGTTCCGACAGGATGCGGTAGAGCTTCTCATGCGCCCGATACAGCTCCTCCGCCCGCTTGGATGCCAGCATCAGCTCCACGCTCTCGTGCCGCATGTCGTGGGTCATGAGGCGGACGGTGGCAGCAATGCGCTCCACCACGCGGTTGTGGGCCAGGGCCATGACCGCCTCGTGGAAATCGTCGTCCCGGTCGAAGACCTCCTGCACCGAGGGCTTTTCCCGGCGGCAGGCTTCGCCCAGCGCCACCAGCGGGCCGGACAGGGTGGAGATCTCCTCATCACACGCGTTGCGGATCACCGTCAGCATGGTGCCGGTCTCCATGATCTCCCGGAGATCCAGCAGCTCGTTGTAGCTGTCGCCCCGGCTGAGCATGATCCCGTAGAGCAGGGGCGAGAGCATCGGCTCCGTGAAGCCTTTGCAGACAAAGGTGCCCACCGGGCGGCGGATCTCCAGCACGCCCATGGCCACCAGGATCTTGATGGCCTCCCGGACAGTGTTGCGGGCCACGCCGAATTTCTCCGCCAGCTCCACCTCCGTGGGAATCTGGTCCCCGGGGCACAGCTTCCCCTGGACCAGCTGCCGGGTAAAGGCGTCGATGATCTGCTGGACGGCGTTGTTGTTGATCTTCTGAATATCCATAAGAACTTCCTCACTGTTGAGCGTTGAACAAAGTGTACCAGTCTTCCCTTCCCGTGTCAAGCATACCGGCTCTGTGCGAAGCGGAAAGCGTGCTTGTGGGGCAAGGATGGTGAGCGGGGACTTTGCGAAGAAATTCACAATCTTTTTGTGGAAAGCAGACAAAACGAAGAGGTTTTGATTGGCGTCAGCGACAAAAATTTATGAAAATTGCAAAAAGCATTGACAGGGCGGACATCGTCCTTTATTCTAGTATTGTCCAATGTTCAACATTGTGCCAAGAACAGCAGAAGGAGAAAGGTATGAAACGCAGAATTTGGTTTTCCGTCCTGGCCCTGACCCTGTCCCTGGTGCTTCTGTGCGGCTGCGGCGCCTCCGTCTCGGAGAGCGGCAGCAAGTATCAGAACATCCACCTGGTGATGGCGGTCAACGGCACGGACACACAGATCGACAGCCGCGTGGCCCGGTACTTTGCCGAGCTGGTGGCTGACCGCTCCGGCGGCAGCGTGACCGTGGATGTATTTCCCAACGATCAGCTGGCCGGCGGCAACGCCACCAAGGGCATTGAGATGATCGCCATGGGCAGCGTGGATCTGGCCGCCTACGCCACATGCACCCTGGCCGTCATTGACAGCCAGCTCCCGGTGGCCACCATCCCCTGGTCCTTTGACAGCTACACCCAGGCCCGGGAAGTGATCGACGCCACCGGCGGCAATTACTATGCCGAGCGTCTGGCCGCCAAGGGCATCACTTACATCGGTTCTTTCCACAACGGCTTCCGGCAGCTGACCAACTCCAAGACCGCGGTGGACGAGCCCGCCGATCTCAAGAACCTGAAAATCCGCGTTCCCGGCAGCGAGGTCTACATGGGCTTCTTCCGTGCCCTCGGCGCCGACCCCACCTCCATGAGCTGGAGCGAGGTATTCACCGCCATCCAGCAGGGCACCATCGACGGGCAGGAGAACGGCGCCTCCGTCACCTCCACCGCCAAGATGGACGAGATCCAGAAGTACATGACCATCTGGAACTACTCCTATGAAAACGACCTGTTCATTGCCAACACCAAGATCTGGGAGAGCCTGCAGCCCGAGACGCGGCAGCTGCTGACCGACTGCGCGAAAGAGGCCTGCGACTGGGGCCGCGACGCCCTGGAGGCGGAGGAGGCCGATATCCTGGCCCGCTTTGCCGCCAACGGCATGGAGATCACCTATCTCAACGACGAACAGAAGGCCGCCTTTGCTGCGGCCATCTCCGACTGGAAGGGCGGCATGATCGAACGCTTCGGTGAGTATGCCTGCTCGGCCTTCGGCATCACAAAGTAAGGAGGACGCCATGAAGATTCTGGATAAGATTGAAGAGACGATCTGCATCGTCTGCCTGCTCGCCATGACGGCGCTGGTCTTTGCCAACGTGTTCTCCCGCTATGTGCTGCACCTGTCCCTCTCCTTCTCCGAGGAAATCACCACCAACCTCTTTGTCCTCTTGAGCATGATGGGCACCGCCATCGCGGCAAGGCGCCGGGCGCACCTGGGCCTGTCCATCCTGACCGACGCGGTCAGCCCCAGGCTCCGCCGCGCCCTGCTGATCTTCGGCTTCGGCCTTGCCACCGTATTCTCCTTCGCCGTGTTCTTCTACGGCGTCAAGATGGTCCAGAGCGAGTACATCCTGGGCCAGGTCACCCCCAGCATGCAGTGGCCCGAGTGGGTCTACGGCTGCTTTGTCCCCTTCGGCGCGGTGTTCATGACCATCCGCTTCGCGCAGATCACCCTGGAGGAGATCCGCAGCCCGGAGGACAAGCTCAAGACCGACGCCGAGCTGATGATCGAGGAGGCTGCCGCCGAGGAAGCCGCCTATCTTGCCAAGGAGGATGAGAAGAAATGATTGCTTCTATTCTGTTTATCTCCTTCGCGGTCCTGCTTGTGGCCGGCGCGCCCATCGCGGTGTGCCTCGGCTCCTCCAGCATCCTGGCCATGCTGATCCAGGGCGCGGGCCGACCCGTGTCCACCATCATGTCCAGCCTGCCCTTCCTGTTCTCCGCCTCCACCAGCAAGTTCGTGCTGCTGGCTATCCCCTTCTTCATCCTCGCCGGCAACATCATGGAAAAGGCCGAGATCTCCGAGCGGCTGATCAACCTGGCCGAGGCCTGTGTGGGCCACGTCAAGGGCGGGCTTGCCATCGTGTGCGTCATCGTGGCCTGCTTCTTCGCCGCCATCTCCGGCTCCGGCCCGGCCACCGTGGCCGCCCTGGGCCTGGTGCTGATCCCCGGCATGATCAAGACCGGCTACTCCCCCGCCTTCTCCGCCGCCCTGATGGGCTGCGCCGGCGCCATCGGCGTCATCATCCCGCCCTCCATCACCTTCGTGGTGTTCGGCTCCATCGCAGACACCTCCATCGGCGACCTGTTCAAGGCCGGCGTGCTCCCCGGTCTGATCATGGGCGCGGGCCTGATCGTCACGGCGCTGCTGGTGGGCCGCAAAATGGACCTCAAGCGTCAGCCCAAGGCCTCCGGCGCGCAGCGCTGGAAAGCCTTCAAGGATGCCTTCTGGGGTCTGCTGATGCCCATCATCATTCTGGGCGGCATCTACGGCGGCATCTTCACCCCCACCGAGGCTGCGGCCGTGGCCGTGGTCTACGGCCTCGTCATCGGCGTGTTTGTGTACAAGACCGTGAAGTTCAAGGATCTCAAGCAGATCCTCATCGACTCGGCCAGCACCACCGCCACCATCATGTTCATCACCGCCTGCGCCAGCCTCTTCGCCTACGTGCTGACCCGCGCGCGGCTGGATGTGGCCATCTCCAACGGGCTGATCAACCTGACCAACGGCTCCGCCTTCGTGTTCTTCCTCATCGTCAACATCCTGCTGCTCATCGCCGGCTGCTTCCTGGATTCCACCTCCGCTCTGTATATCTTCACCCCGCTCTTTGTCCCCGTGGCCCAGGCCCTGGGCGTGGACATGATCCACCTGGGCGTGGTCATGATCGTGAACCTCGCCATCGGTCTGTTCACCCCGCCCGTGGGCGTCAACCTCTACGTGGCCTGCGGCGTGGCCAATGTGGATCTCAAGAAGATCTCCAGGGCCGTCGTCCCCCTGCTGGTCGCCTCCCTGGTCGTCCTGCTGATCATCACCTATATTCCCGGCATTTCCACCATCTTTACCCGCTGAGGAGAGTCTGCTATGAAAGAAACCTATACGATCCCCGAACTGCAAAACAAGTGCGTCGATCTGAAAAAGCATGTGGTCGACATGATCTGGAAGGCGCAGAGCGGCCATCCCGGCGGCTCCCTGTCCGTGGCGGACTTCGTCACCGCCTGCTACTTCCGGTATATGAACGTGGACCCGGCCAAGCCCCGCTGGGAAGACCGTGACCGCTTCGTCCTCTCCAAGGGCCATGTGTGCCCCGCCCAGTACGCGGCGCTGGCCATGAGGGGCTTCTTCCCCATGGAGGTTCTGGACACCCTGCGCAAGGAGGGCTCCCCCCTCCAGGGCCACCCCAGCATGAACAAGTGCCCCGGCATCGACATCTCCACCGGCTCCCTGGGCCAGGGTCTGGCCTGCGCGGTGGGCATGGCCATCGCGGCCAAGCTCGACGGCAAGGATTACATGGTCTACTCCGCCGTGGGCGACGGCGAGTGCAACGAGGGCGAGATCTGGGAAGCCTGCGGCACCGCCTACAAGTACAAGCTGGATAACCTCGTCGTCTTTGTGGACTGGAACAATCTGCAGCTGGACGGCACCTGCGAGGAGATCATGCCCCCGGTCGATCTGGCGAAGAAGTTCGAGGCCTTCGGCTTTGAAGTGTATTCCTGCAACGGCAACGACATGGCAGAGCTGGTCGCGGTCATGGACAAGGCCGTGGCCGCCAAAAACGGCCTGCCCAAGGCCATCGTGGGCAAGACCGTCAAGGGCAAGGGCGTGAGCTTCATGGAAAACCAGGTGGGCTGGCACGGCGTGGCCCCGAACGACGAGCAGTACCGGCAGGCCATGGCTGAGCTTAACGCCCAGTATGTCAATTGCTGAGGAGGGCAGAGACATGAATCTGAACAAGAAAACCCCCACCCGCAACGGCTTCGGCGATGAGATCGTCGCCCTGGGCAAAGAGAACAAAAACATCCTCGTGGTGGACGCCGACATCGGCAAGAGCTGCAAGACCGGCGACTTCCGCAAGCAGCTTCCCGACCAGTATCTGAACGTGGGCATCGCCGAGCAGAACTGCGCAGGCGTGGCGGCGGGCCTTGCCACCTGCGGCAAGATCCCCTTTGTGGTCACCTACGCGGCCTTCGGCTCCATGCGCATGTGCGAGATGATCCGCCAGGAGATCGCCTATCCCAAGCTCAACGTAAAAATCGCCTGCTCCCACGGCGGCGTGACGCCCGCCAACGACGGCGCCTCCCACCAGGCCATCGAGGACATGGGCATCCTCCGCACCATCCCCAACATGACCGTCGTCATGCCCGCCGATTACAACGCGGCCCGCAAGCTGGTGCGCGCCGCGGCGGAATTTGACGGCCCCGTGTACCTGCGCTTTACCCGCGACGCGGTGCCGGAGATCTACGACGAGAACGAAAAATTCCAGATCGGCAGGGGCAAGCTCCTGCGCCGGGGCAAGGACGTGGCCCTCATCGCAAACGGCGACACCGTGCGCCTGGCCCTCCAGGCGGCGGAAGCTCTGGCCGCCGAGGGGATCGAGGCCCGCGTGGTGGACATGCACACCATCAAGCCCCTGGACGTCGACTGCGTCATGGCCTGCATCGAGGAGATCGGAAAGATCGTCACCGTGGAGGATCACAACATCCTCAACGGTCTCGGCAGCGCGGTCTGCGAGCTCGTCGCCGAGGCGGGCAAGGGCAAGGTCAAGCGTATCGGCATCCAGGACCAGTTCGGCCAGTCCGCCCCCTATGAGCGGCTGCTGGAGATGAACGGCGTCACGGTGGAGAACATCGTCTCCGCCGCCAGGGCGCTCTAAAGGGAGGAAAACGACATGAAGGTATTTCTGATCGGCTGCGGCGATATCGCCCGGCATCACGGCCGCGCCGTCGTCCGTCTGGGCGGCGAGGTCATCGGCGGCTTCGACATCAGTGAAAAGAGCGCCGAGCTGGTCTCCCGGGAGTTTAACTGCCCCACCTGCGCCTATGAGGAGATCGAAGAGTCTGTGGTCAAGGCCGATTATGTGGTCATCTCCACTCCGCCCACCAAGCGCCTGGACTATGTGGAAATGGTGCTCAAACACCACATCCCCCTGTACATGGAAAAGCCCGTGGCCTGCACCATGGAGGACGCCATGAAGATCAAGGCCATGGCAGACCAATACGACGCGAAGATCATGGTGGGCTTTGCCCACTACTACCGCCCGGCCTACCGCAAGATGCTGGAGCTGGTCAAGACCGGCATGTTCGGCGAGCCCGTGGACATCGCTTTCTCCCGCCTCAGCCCCGGCTTCGGCTTTCACGCCAAGAACCTGGGCGCCTCCTGGCGCACGGACCCCAACCTCGCCTGCGGCATGACGGTGGAGTCCGTCAGCCACGACTGGAAGCTCATCACCGCCATGGCGGGCGGCTTTGACACCATCGCCTGCAACTACGCCGGCACCATCGCCTCGGTGCCCAGGTTTGACAATCACACCTCCATCACCATCCGGCTGCGCAACGGCGCCATCGGCACCATCGCGGCCTCCTGGGCCTGTGACATCCCCACCTGCTCCCGGGCCTACATCGGCACCAAGGGCTCCATCTTCCTCACCGGCGAGGGGATGTTCGAGTTCACCAGGCTCACCTGGAAGACAGAGGACATGCCCTATGCCGAGTCCATCCAGTTCAACGACTCCTATGATCACGCCACCGGCGACGTGATCTATTACGCCCACTGCTCCTTCCAGGAGAGCCTGAAAAACGGCACCGAGTTTGAGACCCCGCTGTCCGACGGCATCTCCGCGCTGATCTACTCCCTGGCCGCCAAGAAGTCCAGCGAGGAGCAGATCACCGTCAAGGTCCCCGACTGGGGCGAGGTGGAGTAAACAGCCGATACGCACCCGCTCTGACGTTTTGAAAAACCCTGAGGGCGGCAGGCAAATGCTTGCCGCCCTCAGGGTTTTCAAAGCAGGCATGACGGAAAAGCGGCGAAATGCTTTGCCGTGCGCAGACTATATGGCACCGATGTCGATTTGCGGCATTGAGATGAAGGTTAGCCTATCACAGAAAGAAAGCACAGAAACGGATGGATGATTCCGCTTCTGTGCTTTTGCTTCCGGGACAATTGCCCGGCCGCGTTCTTCTTTTCAGGGGGTGCTGCCCCCCTGTGTTATTTCAGGTATCGGCTCAGTCTTCCCACTTCCAGTTGGACACTTCCGGCAGATCCTGTCCGTACTGGTGGATATACTGCTTATGCTCCACCAGCTTGTCGCTCATCTTCTGATACAGATACGCGCCGCGATTGCCGAGTTTCGGCAGGTACTTGATCGCCTCCTGCACCAGGTGGAAGCGGTCCACATCGTTCTGCACGCGCACATCAAAGGGTGTGGTGATGGTGCCCTCCTCCTTGTAGCCGCGCACATGCATGAGCCGGTTGTTGTGGCGGCGATAGGTCAGCTCGTGCACCAGGGAGGCGTAGCCGTGGAAGTTGAAGATGACAGGCTTGTCCCGCGTGAAGAGGATGTCGTATTCCGCGTCCGTCAGACCGTGGGGATGCTCGTTGGCGGGCTGCAGTTTGAACAGATCCACCACGTTGATAAAGCGGATTTTCACCTCGGGCAATTCCTTGTTGAGGATGGAGACCGCGGCCAGCGCTTCCAGCGTCGGGGTCTCGCCGGCACAGGCAAAGACAATGTCCGGCTCCTGCCCCTGGTCGCTGCTGGCCCAGTCCCAGATGCCGATGCCCTGGGTGCAGTGCTTGATCGCCTCCGGCATGCTCAGCCACTGGGGGCGGGGATGTTTGCTGGCAACAATGACGTTGACATAGTTGCGGCTGCGGATACAGTGGTCAAAGCAGCTCAGCAGGCAGTTGGCATCCGGCGGCAGATACAGGCGGACGACGTCGGCCTTCTTGTTGGCAATGTGGTCCATGAAGCCGGGATCCTGGTGGGTGAAGCCGTTGTGATCCTGCTGCCAGACCGTGGAGCACATGATCAGGTTCAGAGAGGCGATCTCCTCGCGCCAGGGCAGCTGGTTGCAGACCTTGAGCCACTTGGCGTGCTGGGCGGCCATGGAGTCGATGATGCGGGCGAAGGCCTCATAGGTGGCAAAGAAGCCGTGGCGTCCGGTGAGCAGGTAGCCCTCGAGCCAGCCCTCGCACATGTGTTCGGAGAGCATCGCGTCCATGATGCGGCCGTCGGCTGCCAGATGATCGTCGGTGTCATAGCGTTCGGCGTTCCAGGCTCGGTTCTCCACCTCGAAGACCGCGTTGAGGCGGTTGGAGTTGGTCTCGTCCGGGCCGAACACGCGGAAGTTGCGGCTGTTGGCGTTGAGGGCGAGGATATCGCGTACAAACTTGCCCAGTTCCGTCATATCCTGGCCTTCCCGTTCGCCGTGCTCCGAGACCTCGAATGCATAATCGCGGAAGTCCGGCATGCGCAGATCGCGCAGCAGCAGGCCGCCGTTGCCGTGAGGGTTGGCGCCGATGCGCGCTCTGCCCTCCGGCGCGAGAGAGGCGATCTCCGGCAGCAGGCGCCCGTCTTCGTCAAAGAGTTCCTCCGGGTGATAGCTGCGCAGCCACTGCTCCAGCAGGGCCAGATGCTCCTCGCCCTTTTCCATGGAGATCGGCACCTGGTGGGCCAGGAAGTTGTTTTCGATCCGCTTGCCGTCCACCATCTTGGGGCCGGTCCAGCCCTTCGGGGTGCGCAGCACGATCATCGGCCAGCGGGGACGGCTGGAAACGACGGTCTCGCGGGCATGCTTCTGGATGGCCAGGATGCTTTCGATCACCGTGTCCATCGTCTCGGCCATCAGCCGGTGCATGGGCATGGGATCGTCGCCCTCCACGAAATAGGGCTCCCAGCCGCAGCCGTGGAAGAAGTCCGTGAGCTCTTCCCGGGACATGCGGGCAAAGAGGGTGGGGTTGGCGATCTTATAGCCGTTCAGGTGCAGGATGGGCAGGACCGCGCCGTCGGTGGCGGGGTTGAGGAACTTGTTGCACTGCCAGGAGGTGGCCAGCGGGCCGGTCTCGGCCTCGCCGTCGCCGACGGTGACCGCCGCGATCAGCCCCGGATTGTCGAACACGGCGCCGAAAGCATGGGCAATGCCGTAGCCCAGCTCGCCGCCTTCGTTGATCGAGCCCGGCGTCTCCGGCGCGCAATGGCTGGGTACGCCGCCGGGGAAGGAGAACTGCTTGAACAGCTTCTGCATGCCCGCCTCATCCTGGGAGATGTTGGGATAAACCTCGCTGTAGCTGCCGTCCATATAATCGTTGGCGATATAGAAGTTGCCGCCGTGTCCGGGGCCGGAGAGAAGGATCAGATCCAGATCGTAGCGCTTGATGACGCGGTTAAGATGGACAAAAACGAAGTTCTGTCCGGGAACCGTGCCCCAGTGGCCGACGATCTTTTTCTTGATCATGTCCAGCGTCAGAGGCTTTTTGAGCAGCGGGTTCTCCAACAGGTAGAGCTGTCCTGCCGAGAGATAGTTTGCCGCGCGGAACCAGGCGTCCATTCTGCCGAGCAGCTGGTCGGTGATCGGTCCCTTTTCTTCGTACGCAGGCATCGTTTTTTGTTCCATAGACTGCACTCCTTTTCTGTCCGTATTTTTTTTGTTCATTCTTAAAATATTATACGGGCGCCGCACGGATCCGTCAAGGCTCCGGTGAGAAGCGTGCGCCTGAAGGTGAAGGACTATGATCTGTGATAAGATTCTTGAACTTTCTGAAAGGATAGATTACAATGAAAAAAAGCCTGATCAGACGTCGGCATTCGGGATGGATGGCGGTCCGGGAACCCGGATGTGTGGATCAAAACGAGAAAGGATGAGGCCCATTGAACAGAACGCTTTCGCTGATACTGGCATTTTCCATCCTCCTGGTTTTGCTCCTGCCGGGGAAAGCTTTTGCCGAGGATCGCGTCGTGCTGACCATCGGCGATGTGGATGACCGTTCCTCCAGCCGCATGGACGGGGAGAATCAGCTGGGCCTGTGGCAGTATCTGGAGGAGCAGCTGAACGTGGAGATCAAGTTCGTCTATCTGACGGAGGAGGCCTACGCCACGGGACTGTCCAGCGGCAACCTGCCGGACATCGTCGCCACAAAGAACAATCTCGCCACGATTTTGGAAAACGGCGTCGCCCTCAATGCCGACCCCTATCTGGAGGAATATGTCCCCAATCTGCTCAAGGGGGACGCCCGGCTTGCCTATGACGTCTTTAAGCAGCTTGGCTATCAGGGGGACGGATTTTACTTCTTTCCCCAGAAGATCGGCTACAACGGCATCGGCTACAGCAACAGCTATTATAACCGCGGATATGTCGTCCGCTGGGACTATTATAAAGAGCTGGGCTATCCGCCCATCAACAGCGAGGACGACTATCTGAACGTGCTGCTGCAGATGCACGCAAACCACCCCTTCACGGAGGAGGGCTATCCCACCTATCTGTTCGGCTCCACGAATTTCCAGGGGTACGCCACCGCTTTCCGCTCCGAATTTAGTTTGGACTACTGGGCGGCGTACAAGTATCAGAACAACATCTTCACCAACGAGGTCTTCGACGGCTATACGGATCCGGCCCACTCCATGTTCTGGAGCACCATGAAATGGTACAACAGGCTCTATCATGCCGGGAAAGACAACGGCGCCTTCGATATGGAGCTCTTCACCCAGACGGATGAGCAGTTCGAAGCAAAATGCATGCGCGGCCAGTATCTCGGATTGACCAACGGGAAGACCTCGCTGTATAACGAGAAGGTAAAAAGCGACCCGGACACGCTGGCGGGCTACGCCTCGGTCCCGACCGCCGCGGCCAACCAGTACACCAACGTCTATCAGCTGCTGGGCAACGGCTCCCGGTACATGTGGTTCATCTCCGCCAACAGCCCGCATAAGGAGCAGGCCCTGCGGCTGTTCAACTACATGTGCGATCCCTATTTCCTGCGGGACGCGATCATGGGGGAGCAGGGGGTGACCTGGGAATACGGCGCGGACGGCGCGCCCCGGATGACCGATTACGGCCGGGAGCAGCTTGCCGAATTTACCGCCGGTGATCGTTCCGCGGCCAACTATTTTTACCGCTGGGGGACCTATGATGACTTCTCCGGCTGCTGGCCGCTGCTGCGGGACAATACGCTGCATCCGGACGGGTATCCCCTGGATTTTGTCACCCTCTCCCGGGAGTATAAGGCGGCGACCATGGCCAACAATGTTTCCCGGGACATCTGTGAACACTATGGTGTGGAGCTGCCTTCGGACGCCTGGTATCAGGCGGGCGGCCTTGACTTCCGCAACGACTGCGGCGAGGCGATCACCTCCTGTATGAGCAGCCTTGACCGGGATCAGCTGCGCGTTCTTTCCGAGGCGGAGGCGATCCTCGCCGACGTCTGCGTGGATCTGTGCCTGGCGAAAGACGACAGGGAATTCAACGATCTCCGGGACGATACGATCCGCAGGCTGATCGCGCTTGGCGAGCCGGAGGTATTCACAGCATACAAGCAGCTGTGGGACGCGGCGGCGGACGTCATCGCGCCCCTTGTCCGCGAGGCCCAGATCGCAAACGGTGTGCAGCCTTATACGCCGGAGCAGTACAAAAACCACGGAGCCGGAACGGAGGAGATCGCGCCATGAAGCTGAAACTCTCTTCGCTGCGATTCCGCATGCTGCTGCCGGTGATCGCCATGACGCTTTTCGTCGTCGCCCTTTTGACGGTTCTCTTCTCCCGCGCCTACACCAGCATGATCCTGCAGCAGGAGCAGGACGAGAATGCCGCCGGTTTTGAGCTGGTCTCCCGTTCGATCACGCCCCTCATCGATTCTTCCATCGCCGAAGTGCAGAGCGTCCTGACTGACAGCCGGGTGGCCTCCTACGCGAGGCGCCAGTATGCCACAGATGCGCAGCTGGTGCATGCACGGATCAGCTGCCGGGATTATCTGCGGGGCGAGCTGTCCCGGCAGGAGGGGATCTTCGGCCTGCTGTTCATGCGACAGGACGGAAGCCTCTTCGGCGTTCTGCCCGAGTTCAACTTCTTCCTGGACGATCCGCAGCAGAATCCGCTTTCGGAGGACATGATCTCCCAGATCCTGAACGTGCCGCTGGGGCGGACGATCTGGGTCGGTCCGACCTCCGGGGCGTCCCTGTACGGCTTTGAAAATGAAAAAACGCCGCGGAGCATCATGATCGCCGCGTGGAAATCCGTGGACGTGCGCTACGGGGAGCTCTATGCGCTGATGCTGATGGACGATTCCATCTTCGCGCGGCTGTTCAGCACGCTGCAGGACGGGGAAAGCACCTGGCATCTCTTCACCGCGGACCAGGCGGAGGTCTACCATTCCGGGGAGGATGCCTGTACGGATTCCGCGCGGCTGATCGGCGAGAGCAATACCGGCACCGTTTTCCGCAAGGAGAACGGCGAAGCGGCAACCGCGTTTTCCGCGACCATGCCGTCCACCGAGTGGACGCTGGTGCGCGAGGTCTCCATGGAAAACTCCATCCAGGTGGTCAGCCGCGTGCGCAGCACCGTGTTTATCGTGGCGGTGGTTGTTTTTGTCATCGCCCTGGCGCTCTACCGTTCCTGGCTGAAAAGGTTCATGGAGCAGTTCAACACACTGCTCAGCGGAATCAAAAGCATGGGACAGGGCGATCTGGAACCCATCGCGTCCGGCCCCTTCTCCATCGGCGAATTTGAGACCATGCACCAGGAGATCGACCGGACGAGCCAGGCGCTGCATGAGCAGATGAATACCATCCGCCGGATGGAGCGGGAGCGGATGGAGCAGGAGAACCGCATCAAGGAACAGGAACGGCTCGTGGAGGAGCTGCACACGGCCCGGGAGATTCAGATGAGCGCGCTACCGCACACCTTCCCGCCGTTTCCGGAGCGGAAAGAGTTCGACCTCTTCGCGTCCATGGATCCGGCGCTGGACGTGGGCGGGGATTTCTACGACTATTTCTTCCTCGACGACGACCATCTCTGCCTCGTGATCGCGGACGTGAGCGGGAAGGGCATCCCGGGCGCCCTGTTCATGATGCTCTCCAAGCGCATCATCGAGGACGCCGCGAGACTGGAGCTGGATCCGGGCGCGATCCTGGAAAAGACCAACCAGTCCCTTTGCGACAGCAACCAGGCGGGCATGTTTGTCACCGTCTGGCTCGGAATCCTGGAGCTGTCGACCGGCAGGCTGACCGCTGCCAACGCGGGCCACGAATACCCGGCCATTCAGACAACCGGCGGCAGCTTTGCGCTGTATAAGGACAGGCACGGCTTTGTCATCGGCGGGATGGAGGACGTCCGTTACCGGTCGTATGAGCTGCAGATGGCGCCGGGGGACAAACTCTTTGTCTATACGGACGGCGTGCCGGAGGCCACGGCCGACAGCGGCGAGATGTTCGGCACGGAGCGCATGGTGACGGCTTTGAACACCAAGGCGGACGGCCGCCCGGAGGAGATCCTCTCCGCCGTGAAGCTCGCGGTAGACGCCTTCGTCGGCGACGCCAGCCCCTTTGATGACCTGACGATGATGTGTCTGGAGTACAAGGGGCAGCCGGGTGACCCCGGCACTCCCGGAGGGCGCGCTTGACGGAGCCGCCGGACGGAACTCTTTTTGGCCGCATCAAACAAAAGGAACAGCCCGCCATTCGGCAGACTGTTCCTTTTTGCTCCGGCAGAAAACTGTCTCAAAAGACAGCCCCATGATTTTTCGTTTATGTCCTCCGGTACAGGGTATAGCCGCAGCGGCAGTTGATGTGGATCTTGCCCTTGCGGCGCGGGACCCGCAGCCAGGTGCCGCAGCCGGGACACTTGAAGTACTTGTACTCCTTCCGATGGGCCCAGCGGTCCTTCCGGGCGGCTCTTTCCCGCTTCTTCTTTTCCCGCCGCCGCAGCAGCAGGGCGTTCTCCGCCTCCCGCATGGGGAGGTTGCGGGAGAAGGCCCGGGCAAAGGCGTAGACCAGGGCCATCAGGCCCAGTGTGCGCAGCAGAGAGCCGATGCCCGCCGGCAGGAACAGCCCCGGCACAAACAGCGCGGTGCCCGCCCAGAACAGCAGCTTGGACAGTTCATCCATCCCCTGCCGTCCCCGAAATAAATTTTGCAGCTTCTCTTTCATATCCGTAACCCGATTTCCCTTTGGTTTCTGTCCGTATTTTAAAAAGCGTACGGCCCGCTGTCAAGAGACGCGGGCCATTGTTTACGCCGTGTTAAAAAAACGGATCAGCCCTCGCCCGCGGCCCTGCGCTTTTCCGCCTCCTCTTCCTCCAGCTGGCGGTAGGCCACCTTGCCCACGAGGGTCTTGGGCAGGCTGTCCCGGAACTCCAGCTCCTTGGGCATGGCGTACTTGGCGATGTGCTTGGCGGCGTAGTCCATGATCTGCTTTCTGGTTTCCTCGTTGGGCTCCACGCCGGGCTTGAGGGTGACGAAGACCTTGGGCCGCTGCATGCGGTAGGCGTCGGGCACGCCGATGACGCAGCTCATCTGCACCAGGTCGTTGGCGTCAAAGCTGTTCTCCAGCTGGGCGGGGTAGATGTTGTAGCCGGAGGAGATGATCATGCGCTTGGAGCGGCCGCGGAAGTAGATGAAGCCCTCCTCGTCCATGGTGCCGAGATCCCCGGTGTACACCCAGGTGAGCCCGTCGGCGTGGCGGCGCAGGGTCTGGGCCGTCTCCTCGGGGTGCTTGATGTACTCCTTCATCACCGTGGGGCCGGCCAGCAGAATCTCGCCCTCCTCCCCGTAGGGCAGCTCCTCGTCGGTGCCGGGGCGGACGATCTTGATATAGGTGTCCGGGAAGGGGATGCCGATGCTGCCCTCCTTGAACTTGGTGGTGGGCGTCAGGCAGCAGGCGGTGACGGTCTCGGTGGTGCCGTAGCCCTCCCGCACCTGGATGACGGCCTTGTGGTCATAGAGGAATTTGTCGAACTTCTTTTTCAGCTCCACGGACAGGGAGTCGCCCCCGGAGAAAACGCCCTTGAGGCAGCTGAGATCGGCGTTTTCCATGTTGGGCAGGCGCAGCAGCGCCTCATACAGAGTGGGCACACCCGCGATGAAGTTGCAGCGGTACTTGGTGATGAGCTTGGAATAGCTCTCCGCGGTGAAGCGGGGCACCAGGATGCAGCGGCCGCCCTGCGAGAGCATGGAATGGATGCACACGCCGAGGCCGAAGCCGTGGAACAGCGGCATGGCGGAGAGCATCTTGTCCCCCGGGCGGAACATGGGGTTGGTGGCGATGATCTGCTGGCCCAGGGCGTTGAAGTTGAGGTTGGTCAGCAGGATGCCCTTGGTGGTGCCGGTGGTGCCGCCGGAGTAGAGAATGGCGGCGGGATCCTGCGCTCCGCGGCTGACCTTGTAATTCCAGAAGCAGGCCTTGCCCAGACGCATGAACTCGTCCCACAGAATGACGGGCGCCTCCTCGGGGATCTTTTTGATCTTCCGGCCCTCGGTCAGCATGTAGCCGACCCGCAGCGGGCGGGACAGGGCGTCGCGGATGCGGGCGATGACGATGTTCACCACGCAGGTGTTCTCCCGGATGGCCTCAAACTTGTGGTAGAACTGATCCAGGGTCACCACGGTGACGGACTCGGACTCGTTGATGTAAAACTCCAGCTCCTTCTCACTGGAGAGGGGGTGGACCATGTTGGCCACGGCGCCGATCAGGTTGACGGCGTAGAACATGTAGATGGCCTGGGGGCAGTTGGGCATGGCGATGGTGACCCGGTCGTTCTGGCGCACGCCGATGGTGCGCAGACTGCGGGCGCATTTCCCGATATTCGCCACCATCTCCCGATAGGTGGTGGACTTGCCCATGAAGTCGAAGGCGATGTTGTTGGGGTACTGCGCGGCCACCTTCTCCACGGCCTCCACCATGGAGCCCTGGAAGTAGTCCAGCGTGGCCGGGACCTCCCCCAGGCTGGACAGCCAGGGGCGCTTTGCGGTGATTTCCATATCGCGTCTCTCCAATCAGTATTCCACCGGGGCAGAGAAGGGCTGCTCCAGAATCTCGGGATTTTCCAGGATCTTGTTGAGCAGGCGCACGGTGCCCGCGTAGTAAAAGCCGTCGCCGATGCGCTCGTCCAGGGTCAGGCCCAGGGAGATCACCGGGCGCACGGTGCACGTTCCGTCCTCATGCCACTCGGGCGCCAGGTGCTTCTTGCCGATGATGCCGAAGAAGGAGTTGGTGCCCCAGTTGTTCAGGTGGTGGTAGCCCGCGCCCATGCCGATGGAGCCCAGGTTCGACAGGAAGATGGAGGAGTAGTTGGGGTCGGTCTTGATGAGATCGTAGGGCACCTTGCCCTTGCGGTCCAGGGAAAAAAGGATATTTACGATGATGCGCAGCAGCCAGCGGGGCAGCTTGAGGAGCTTGGTCATCAAACCGGTGGAGTTGTCCAGCACGTCCTCCCGGCGGCACTGGTGGATCTCCTCCATGATGGAGGTGTGCAGGGTATCGATGGTGTCGTTCTCGTCATACTTCTTGTAGGCCAGGCCCTCCTCGGACTTGTCCTCAAATTTCTTTTTTACCACGAAGGACACGGAGATGTGATCCCGCATGTACAGGCGGTTGCCGGAGATAAAGCGGTTCATCCGCGGGCGCAGCACAAAGCACTTGACCATGGCGGCGAGAAACACGTGGAAATAGGTATACTTGTCCCCGGTGCGCCCCTCGTTCTTTCTGGCGAGGAAGGCGTCCATGGGGCGGGTGTCGATGTCGATGTTGATGTGGGCCTCGTTGTCGGCGCGGTTGGGCATCAGGTAGGCCATGAACTGGCCCATGGCCGGGGCCTCGTCCCGCAGCCAGTAGCCGTCAAAACGGTCGCCGCGCTTTTTTGCTCTCTGTTCCATAAGGGATTCTCCTTTTTCCCCCGATTTTTCGTTCACAGTATAAAACCGGGCGGCGGGAAATGCAACAAATATTTGAAATGCCGAAAAGGGAGACATCCGAGGAGGATGTCTCCCTTTTCGGCATTTCTCCCTCAGCCGGTGACGCGGTAGATCATCAGGCCGGTCTGGGTGCTCAGCGGTTCGATGAGCTCCGCCTCCGCCTCCGGGTAGTACCAGCGCCGCAGGAAGGCGAGACTCCGGCCGATCTCGTGGTCGATGAGGTAGATGTCCTCCCGATTCACCAGATCGTGCCAGGGGTTTTCCACGCCCCACTCCGCCATCAGATCCTCAATGACCGGGTGGTGCATGCTCCAGCCGCCGATCATCACCAGCTTGTCGGCGTAGCCCTCCGGCGGGGTCTCCAGCGGACTGTAGAGATTGTGGTCGAGGGCCCAGACCTTCACGAAGTAGCGGTGCTCCGTGTCTCGCAGCAGAGTCTCCACCGCCGCCTTGTCAAAGCTCTTGTCCTCCACGGTGTTGTGGCTGTCCAGCAGACAGTACGGGCGGTTGGCCCGCCAGGTGACAAAGAGGCTCAGAACCAGCACCGCGAGCAGGGTCCAGTTCTCCCCCGCCAGTCTCTCCTCCTCCAGCAGAAAGCTCAGTCCCACCGCCATGGAGAGGAACAGCCCGATGTCCACCCGGTTTGCCAGATATCTCTCATTATAGATAAAGAGCATGTAGACGCCGAAGAAGACCGCGCCCATATACGCCAGCGCCGCCCAGTCCCGCCCGCGGCGGCGGCCGCAGACCAGCCACAGGGCCAGCAGAAAGCCGAAGCCCGCAAAGGGGCGGTCCAGGGTGAAGCCCCGCAGGCACTCCTTGAGGAAGACGCCCAGGCACTCCCCCGGGGTCTTGTGGCGCACCAGCTGATCCCGGGCCGCGATGATGCGCTCCATGTTCTCCTGGGTGAAGCGCCGGGTATCGTAGAAGCTCCACTTCTTCATCAGATAGACGAAGTTGTCGTCCATCTGCAGCTCGTCATAGACCTCCGGGATCTGGCTGTACTCCGGGATCTCGAAGTCGATGAGGACGCTGCGGGTGTCGTCAAAGCGCTTGTAGGCGGTGATGCCCGGCAGATTCCAGGCCACCTGGAAGGCGGCAAACAGCACGATGGCCAGCAGGGCCAGGGCCGTGAAGGGCTTGAGATAAGCCCAGAGCGCGCCCAGACGCGCCTTGTGTTCCAGGCCGCGGCTCTCCCGCAGCAGGCCGATGAGATCCCGCAGACAGACCGCCGCCATCAGCAGGGCGCAGATGCCGAACTCCTCCCAGCGCCACAAAAGCCCGCAGAGAGCCAGCAGGATGCCGCAGAGGCACAGCCGCGTTTTCGGCTTTTCCCGCCCCTGCATCCAGGTCAGCAGCAGGGCCATGCCGCCCACGGTGCCCACGGCCCCGGCCTTGGAAAAGTTCATACTCAGATAGCAGTCCGTGCCGAAGGCGCCCAGGATCACCGCCGTCATAACCAGCGCGGGCAGCGGCCGGAACCTGCGCAGCAGGCTCCAGGTGATGGCGGTAAAGCCCAGGAACAGGGCCAGATACTGACAGGCGGAGTACCAGTTGAAGCCGTTGCCGAAGAGGGTGTACAGCCCCTTCAGCAGCGCCCCGAGGAAGACGTGGATATAGGGGACATAGACTGTCTTCTCGCTTAACTGGCCGTCGACGAACTTGGACATGAGCAGATCGTCGTTGGTCTCCCACATGGGGGCAAAGGCCGTCAGCATCACGGTGAGGAAGACGAGATTGACGGCAAAGGCCAGCAGGATCCGGGGCCAGGCCTTTTCGTTCCAGCTCTGTTTGAGGCTCATGGTGCCGCCTCCCCTCTGACGATGCGGTAGATCTTGAGGCCCGTATCCGTACTCAACGGCTCCACCAGCTCCGCCGCGGCGGAGGGGTCGTAGCGCTCCCGGATATGGGAGAGGGTCAGCTCGATATCGTCTTCGATGAAGTACACCTTTTCATTTCCCACCGCGTCCCGGTAGGGGTTTTCCACCCCGTAGAGGGCGAGGTTTCGCATGATGGCGGGGTGGTTGCAGTCAAAGCCCCCCAGCAGGACGATCCGATCCCAGTAGCCCTTGCCCGCGGGCTCAAAGGGGGAATAGATGCGGTCGCTGACGGTGTCCAGCTTGGCAAGATACACGTGCTCGGTGTCCCTGAGCAGCGTCTCCACCGCCGCCCGCTCCGCAGCGGGTTCCTCCGGGGCATGGTTCCGCCGGGTATCCCGCATCAGGTACGCGCTTGTGAGAAGGGCCAGGGCCAGCAGCAGGGCGGAGAGAGCCTTTTCCTTTTTCAGCCGCTCTCTGTCCAGCATCGCCGCCGCCACGGCGGCCAGGGCCAGCAGCAGACCTGCGTCCACCCGGTCGATGAGATAGCGGCCGCGGTAGATCAGAACCAGATAGGCCGCCGCAAACAGGGCCGCCGCCAGGGCCAGGGCCGCCCAGTCCCCCAGCCGGTGCCTCCCGCCGCAGAGCCAGAGGGCCAGCATCAGCAGCAGGCCGTACACCGGGAGATGGACGAAGAAGCCCGGCAGGCAGGTGTCCAGGAATACGCCCAGGCACTCCCCCCACGTAAGGGGCGGGAAGGCCGCGTCCCGGGCCTCGGCAATGGCCCGCATGGTCTGGCCGGAATAGGTCTCCGGGTCAAAGTAATTGCCGCCGTAAAGCAGCTCCGCGTCCGTCTCGCTCAGGCCCAGGGCCTCATAGGCCTCGGGCATCTCCTCATACCGGGGGCGGCCGTAGTCGGAGTAGGCCACGCGGATGGCGTCGTAGGTATGGTAGGGCTCCCATTCGGGCGCGCGCCAGGCGGCCTCGTTTATCAGGTGGAGGGCGCCGCAGAGCAGTGCCACGGCCACAAAGGGCGCGGCGTAGCGCACGAAGCCCTTCGCCTTCTCCCCGGCGCGCCCCTCTTCTTCAAAAAGCAGGGCCCAGACCCGGCGGAAGCACAGGGCCGCCAGGATGCCGAAGCAGGGCAGAAACTCCATGGCGCGCAGCATGAAACCAAAGAGGCAGAGCGCGATGCCTGCGAGTTTAACGGGCCAGCGGCTCTCCCGCTCCATGGCGTCCGTGAGCAGCAGCATGCCGCCCACGGTGCAGACTGCGGCGGTCTTGGTGTAGCTGATGACGGTGTACACATCCAGACCCGCAAAGAGCAGCAGGAGCGCCGAGGCACAGATCCCCCCTGGGAGGCCCAGTCTCCGGCAGAGGACGAAGCTCACGGCTGTAAAGCTCAGATAGAGCAGCAGCAGCTGGCAGAGAGTATGCCAGGCCACGCCCCGGCCGAGGACGGTGTAGATCCCCTTGAGCAGCACGCCCAGGACGATGTTGATGTAGGGGATGTGGGCCGTGGGCACGGCCATCTGCCCGTCCACAAAGGCGGCCAGAGTGAGATCGTCGTTGCTCTCAAAGCCCACGCGGTACCCCAGCAGCGTCAGCGCCAGGAAGAGGGCGTTGAAGAGCAGCGCGGCCAGAAGGCATCTCTGTTCGGTTTTTTTCTTTTCGGCGGTCTGCAGCATGGGTCTCTCCTGTGGGGCGCTCAAGCGCCCGGCTGTTGAGAAATGGGCCCCCTTTCGAAAAAGGGGGCTGTCAGCAAAGCTGACTGGGGGATCGAAATGTTCTGTAAAGCCGGTATCTGTTCGATCCCTCCACCGCGCAAGCGCGGTCCCCCTCCCTTTTTCCAAAGGGAGGCAATGATTACTTCACACTCTCCGCAAAGCGGAGGAAGGCGGCGCGGCCGGCATCGTCCCGTTTGAAGACGCCGGCGTGCTCCAGCACTTTCGAGAACACCACGCCCACCTCCTGGCGGAGGATGGATTCGGCGTTTTCCGCGTTGAAGGTGTAGCGGGTCTTGAGCTCCTCGGCCCAAGGGGCGTGCTTGGCCGCGGTCTCACTGGCGTAGAGGTCGCCGCCGTTTACCAGCAGCTCCTCCAGCTCCTTGAGCTCGGTCTTCAGCCGGGCGGGCAGCACCGCGAGACCCATGACCTCAATCAGGCCGATGTTCTCCTTCTTGATGTGGTGCAGCTCCTGGTGGGGGTGGAACAGACCCAGGGGGTACTCCTCCGTGGTCAGGTTGTTGCGCAGCACCAAATCCAGCTCATAGTCCTCCCCCCGCCGTCTGGCGATGGGAGTGATGGTGTTGTGGGGTTCGCCGTCTGTCTCGGCGTAGACCGTGACGCTGGGGTCGCTGTAGCCCCGCCAGGCGGTGAGGATCTTATCCGCCAGGTCGGCCAGACGCCTGGGGTCGGGGCCGCTGATGCGGATGACGGACATGGGCCACTTGACGATGCCGGCCTTCACGTCCGCAAAGCCCGGGAACGAGAGCTCCCGCTCCACGGGGGCCTTGGCCATGGCGAAGGTGTAGTGGCCGCCCTGGAAGTGGTCATGGCTCAAAATGGAGCCGCCCACGATGGGCAGATCCGCGTTGCTGCCCAGGAAGTAGTGGGGGAACTGGCCCACGAAATCCAGCAGCTTGAGGAAGGCGGCCTTGTTGATCTTCATGGGCACGTGCTGTCCGTTGAGGACGATGCAGTGCTCGTTGTAGTAGACGTAGGGGGAATACTGCAGGAAGAAGTTCTCCTGGTTGAGCGTCAGGGGGATGAGCCGGTGGTTGGCCCGGCCGGGGTAGTCCAGCCGGCCCGCGTAGCCCTCCGCCTCCCGGCAGAGCAGGCACTTGGGATAGCCGGAGGCCTTGGCCTTGCCCGCGGCGGCGATGGCCTTGGGATCCTTCTCCGGCTTGGAGAGGTTGATGGTGATGTCCAGCTCCCCGTACTCTGTCTCGCTCTTCCACTTGAGGTCCTTCTTCACCCGGTAGGTGCGGATGTAGTCCGTGGCGCGGCTGAGGGCGTAGTACCAGTCCGTGGCGGCCTTGGGGCTCTGGGCACAGCGGTCGGAGAATTCCCGGATCACCTGGGAGGGGCGGGGCGTCAGCAGGCCCATGAGGCGCGCGTCCAGCAGATCCCGCTCGGTGACGCCGCCCTCGATGACGCCCGCCTGCTCGGCCCAGTCCAGGATCTCCTTCAGGATCTCCTCCAGCTCCGCCTCCCCGGTCTCCGCGGGGCGGGTGTAGCCCGCGATGCCCAGGGCCGCGATCAGGGAGTTTTCCGCCCAGACCCGGTCGCTCTCCTCAATGAGCCCATGCCGCAGGGCGTAGCTTACCAGCTTGGAAATGCTCTCGTCGATCATGCCATGTTACCTTCCTTTACTTGTTTGATGGAGAGGGAGATGCGTTTCTTTTTCTCGTCCGCGTCCAGGACGACCACCTTGACCACATCCCCCACGGCCAGCACCTCGCTGGGGTGGCGGATGAATTTGTTGGAAATCTGAGAGACGTGCACCAGGCCGTCCTGGTGGACGCCGATGTCCACAAAGACGCCGAAGTCGATGACGTTGCGCACGGTGCCCGTGAGCACCATGCCGGGCTTTAAGTCCTTGATCTCCAGCACGTCCTTCCGCAGCAGCACCGGGGGCAGCTCATCCCGGGGGTCCCGTCCGGGCTTTAAGAGCTCGGCGGCGATATCGCTCAGGGTCGGCACGCCCACGCCGCAGTCCGCCGCGGCCTTTTCCAGGCCGTAGCTTTTCAGGCGCTGCGGCAGCTCCGCGAGCTTTCCGGCCTTCACGTCCGCAAGGGTATAGCCGCAGAGCGCCAGCAGCTTCTCGGCGGCGGCATAGCTCTCCGGATGGACGGCGGTGTTGTCCAGCACCTGCCCGCTCTCCGGCACCCGCAGAAAGCCCGCGCATTGCTGAAAGGCCTTGGGGCCGAGCTTCGGCACCTTGTTGATCTGTTTGCGGCTGGTAAAGGCGCCGTTTTCCTCCCGGAAGGCCACGATGTTCTTCGCCGTGGTCCTGTTCAGCCCCGACACCCGCTGCAGCAGGGAGGGCGAGGCGGTGTTCACGTCCACGCCCACGGCGTTGACACAGTCGTCCACCACGCCGTTGAGGGTCTCCTCCAGCCGGGCCTGAGGCATGTCGTGCTGGTACTGGCCCACGCCGATGGCCATGGGGTCGATCTTCACCAGCTCCGCCAGGGGATCCTGGAGGCGGCGGGCGATGGAGACCGCGGAGCGGAGGTTCACGTCATAGTCGGGAAACTCCTCCGCGGCCAGCTTCGAGGCCGAGTAGACCGAGGCCCCCGCCTCGTTGACGATGGCGTAGCCCACGCCGCCGCCCAGCTTCTCGATCATCTCCGCGGCCATCTGCTCCGTCTCCCGGGAGGCGGTGCCGTTGCCGATGGCGATGTTCTCCACACCGTGCTTCCGAATCGTGGCCGAGAGAGTGCGGATGGCCTCCTGCTTTCTCCCCTCGGAGAAGGTGGGATAGACCACGGCGGTATCCAGCACCTTGCCGGTGCCGTCCACCACCGCCACCTTGCAGCCGTTGCGGTAGCCGGGATCCAGGCCCATGGTGACCTTGCCCTTGACGGGCGGCTGCATCAGCAGGGGCTTGAGGTTCAGGCCGAACATTTTGATGGCCCCCTCGTCCGCCGCGTCCGTCAGGGCCGAGCGGGTCTCCCGCTCCATGGAGGGGAAGATCAGCCGGTCGTAGGCGTCGTCACAGGCGGCACGGACAAAGGCCATGGCGGGGCTGCCGGGCCGGATCACCGCCCGGCGCAGGCGCTGGAGAGCCAGCTCCCGGTCCAGCTCCACCGAGACTTTCAAAAAGCCCTCCTTCTCCCCGCGGTTGATCGCCAGGGTCTGGTGGCCCTGCAGGCGGGAGACGGGCTGGGTAAAGTCGTAATACAGGCGGTAGACGGAGTCGTCCTCCGCGGCAGCCTCGCTGTGCAGGGACGCGCGGTCCCAGATCAGCTTCCGCAGCAGCGTGCGGAGGGCGGCGTCGTCGGAGAGCTTCTCGGCCACGATGTCCGAGGCGCCGGCCAGGGCCTCCTCCACGGTCTCCACGCCCTTCTCCGGGTTTACATAATCTTTTGCCGCTTCCTCCGGCGCGGGACAGTCCATGCCCTGGGCGAAGAGCAGCTCCGCCAGGGGCTCCAGCCCCTTCTCCTTTGCCACGGTGGCCCGGGTGCGGCGCTTGGGCTTATATGGGCGGTAGAGATCCTCCACGGCGGCCAGGGTCTCGGCCTCGTCGATGGCCTGTTCCAGCTCTTCGGTGAGTTTTTCCTGCTCGGCGATGGATTTCTTCACCGTCTCCTTTCGCTCCTGCAGGCTGCGCAGCTGGCCCAGCCGCTCCTCCAGCGTGCGCAGGGCGGTGTCGTCCATGGCGCCGTGCAGCTCCTTGCGGTAGCGGGCGATGAAGGGGATGGTGTTCCCCTCGTCCAGAAGCTTGATGACGTTCTCGATCTGGCTCAGGGGGCGGTTCAGCTCCCGGGCCAGCATTTGGCTGATGCTTTCCAAAGCGGTCTCCTTTTTCGATGCATTTCTAAAAAAGGATTATACCATGAGACGGCCTCCGGGACAAGCCGTGGAAAAGTTTTTTGAAAATCTTCTTGCAAAGCGCGACGCCCTGTGCTACAATGCATTTTGCGTCTTGTAACTATGCTCTTTGCGGCACAATCAAGACAGCCTTTGATGAGGAGAAAATTACCATGAAGTCTGGCATCCATCCGAATTACCAGCAGACCACCATCCGGTGCGCTTGCGGCGCCGTCATCGAGACCGGCTCCACCAAGAAGGACATCACCGTTGAGATCTGCTCCAAGTGCCACCCCTTCTACACCGGCAAGCAGAAGCTGGTCGACACCAGCGGCCGCGTGGACAAGTTCAACAAGAAGTACGGCATCAAGTAATCGGTCTTATACAAGCCGAAACGGCAAAAGGCCCGACGCAGAAGCGTCGGGCCTTTTGCTGTTTTCAGATAAACGCGTATGCTTTCAGCCGGTTCATGGCCTCCACGAGGCGGGATTTGGGCAGGGCCAGGTTCATGCGGATGGAGTCCGGCCAGAAAAAGTCCTCCCCGTTCTGCCAGACGACGCCGCAGCGCACGCCTCTTTCCTGGAGTTCACGGATGGTCACGCCGTGGGCGCGGCACCAGCCGCCGCAGTCCAGATAGAGCATGTACGTCCCCTGGGGTCTGCAGACCTGCACACCCGGGAAGTTGGCCTCGAGGAAGGAGCAGGCGGTATCGACGTTCTCCGCCACGGCCGCGATCATCTCATCGCACCAGTCCTCGCTGTCCCGATAGCCGCCGATGAGGGCATGCATGGAGAGGACGTTGGGCTCGTTGTAGTGGCTGAGGGCGGCGCGTTTTTCCACCCGATCCCGAAGATAGTCATTATAGATGATGTGGTAAGAGCCCACCAGGCCCGCCAGAGAGAAGGTCTTGCTGGGGGCGTAGAGGGCGATGGTACGCATTTTGGCGTCTTCGGACACGGACTGGGTGGGGATGTGTTTATAGCCCGGCAGAATGATGTCCGACCAGATCTCGTCGGAGATCACCACGCAGTCGTTGGCCGCGTAGACCTCCATGGCCTTCTCAATCTCCCAGCGCTCCCAGACCCTGCCGCAGGGGTTGTGGGGGGAGCAGAAGATGGCAAAGTGG
>JBGUNL010000175.1:0-1682 GCA_045117295.1 Candidatus Limivicinus sp. | reverse complement strand
ATACACCTCCGTATTAAATTGTGCTTTTGATGTTCCCTAAACATCAAAGAAAACGGGGAGTAAAACAGGAGAGAAACCCGCGAAGATTTCTTCTGCATGATACCCCGGAAGCCTTGAAAAATCAAGGCAATTTATAGCGAGGCTTCCAAAATGGTCACACGTTTTCGAGTCAGGGCCGTTATAACCACTTCGATACCGCTGCATGTGCTCCGCTATTATATCGGAAATTTCCTGAAAATGCAAGGATTATTAGTTCTGTGTTCTTTATATATTTCGTGTTTTAATTTATATAAATCTCTTGACAAGATTCGCAGGAAGGAGTATACTGGGTCCAAGAAAAGAAAAAAGGATGGGAGTCTATGAAAAAGACACTGTACAGTCTCATGCTCAACGAAGACGTGGTGCGCGAGGTGGACGCCCTGGCCCACCGGATGGGGACCAACCGCTCCGCGCTCATCAACCAGATCCTCGCCGAGTACGTCAACTACACCACCCCCGAGCGCCGCATCAACGACGTGCTCTCCGCCATCGACGCGCTGATGCAGCCCAGCCGGGAGCTGGTTCCCTTCTTCGCGCCCAACAGCTTCTCCATGTCGCTGAAAAGCTCCCTGGAGTACAAGTACCGCCCCACGGTCAAGTACGAGGTGGAGCTCTACCGCGGGCTGGAGGAGTCCATCGGACAGCTCTCCGTGGTCTTCCGCACCCAGTCCATGGCCCTGATCCAGGCCATGACGGAGTTTTTCCGCCTCTGGAAGCAGATCGAGGACGCGCACCTGCGCCCCCTGACGGGCGCCAGCATCGACTACGCCCTGTACGACGGGAAGTTCGTCCGCTCCATCGCGGCCCCGGACAAGGACTGCAGCACCGACGAGCTGGCCCAGGCCCTGTCCGAGTACATCAAGCTCTTTGACAAGCTGATGAAATCATACCTCGCCGGGCGGCTGGACGCCCACGACGTGGAGGCGGCCTACTTCTCCCAGATGCGCAGCGCGCCGATCCACATCTAACGATTCAAAGGCGAAACGCGTTTCGCCTTTGATGACTCGCGCTTATCGCAGCGGGCAGCGCCCGCTTTGGTCGGCGCGAGGGCTCGCACCGCTCGCCTCAGGGAGTTTTTGAGGCGGCAAAGCTGCCTCAAAAACAATACGGATTTCCTTCGGGACTGTGTCCCTGAAACAAGTAATTTAACAATCCATTTTATACAATTTCCCGGAAACTGTCTTTTCTGAAATTGTATAGATAGGGAGGGTTTTTTATGAATGCCAACAACTACACCCAGAAAACAATGGAAGCCCTGCAGACGGCCCAGGCCATGGCGCAGGAGAACAGCAACAACTATATCACCCCGGAGCATCTGCTCTACGCCCTGGTGGACCAGGACGGCGGACTGATCCCCACCCTGTTTCAGAAGATGGGCGTGGACTGCAACGCGGTGCTGTCCGAGCTGGACACCGCCATCTCCGCCCTGCCCAAGGTGGGCGGCCAGCCCCAGGTCTACGTCTCCAATGAGACCAGCCGCATCCTGAACGCCGCCGAGAAGGCCGCCAAATCCATGGGGGATGAGTATCTCTCCGTGGAGCACCTGATGATCGGCATCTTCGCCGCGGCCACCCCCGCCGTCAAGCGCATCCTCTCCGACCACGGCATCACCAAGGCCGCCTTCACCCAGGAGCTGAGCAAGG
>JBGUNL010000174.1:0-4023 GCA_045117295.1 Candidatus Limivicinus sp. | reverse complement strand
CGATCAGCCCGAGGCCATCGACAGCCTGGTCGCGGGCATTGAAAACGGAATAGACGAACAGGTGCTTCTCGGCGTCACCGGCTCCGGTAAGACCTTCACCATGGCCAACGTCATCGCACGGCTGAACCGGCCCACGCTGGTGCTGGCTCATAACAAGACCCTGGCTGCGCAGCTGTGCAGTGAGTTCAAGGAATTCTTCCCGGAAAACGCGGTGGAGTATTTTGTCAGCTACTATGACTACTACCAGCCGGAAGCCTACATTCCCCACACCGACACCTTCATCGAGAAGGACTGTTCCATCAACGACGAGATCGAACGCCTGCGCCACAGCGCCACATCCAGCCTCTTTGAGCGGCGGGATGTGATCGTGGTCTCCTCGGTCTCCTGTATCTACGGTCTGGGCGATCCCATCGACTACGCCAACATGGTCATCTCCCTGCGGCCCGGGCAGGTCCGAAATTTTGACGAGCTGTTAAAAAAGCTGGTGGAGATCCGCTATGAGCGAAACGACATCGCCTTTGAGCGCAACATGTTCCGCGTCCGCGGCGACACAGTGGAGATCTTTCCGGCCTATTCCAACGACAGGGCCATCAGGGTGGAGTTCTTCGGGGACGAGGTGGACCGTATCAGCGAGATCAACGTGGTGACCGGCACGGCGACCCGCTATCTCAACCACGCGGCCATCTACCCTGCCAGCCACTATGTCACCACCAAAGAGAAAATGGCGGACGCCATTGGCCGCATCCGGGAGGAGTGTGACCAGCGGGTCAAGTACTTCACGGACAACGGGAAGCTGCTGGAGGCCCAGCGCATCCGACAGCGCACAGATTATGACATCGAAATGATGCAGGAGCTGGGCTACTGCACCGGCATTGAGAATTACTCCCGCGTGATCTCTAACCGGGCTCCGGGCAGCCCGCCTATGACCCTGCTGGACTATTTCCCCAAGGACTTTCTGCTTTTTGTGGACGAGAGCCACGTGACCCTGCCCCAGGTGCGCGCCATGTACCGCGGGGATCGGGCGCGGAAGGAGTCCCTGGTGGAGTACGGCTTTCGTCTCCCCTCGGCATTTGACAACCGGCCGCTGAAGTTTGACGAGTTTACCCAGCGCATCCATCAGCGCATTTATGTCTCCGCCACGCCCGGCGAATATGAACGCGAGCGCGCCGGACAGATCGCGGAACAGATCATTCGCCCCACCGGCCTACTGGATCCGGAGATCTTTGTGCGCCCCGTGGAGGGGCAGATCGACGATCTGATTGGGGAGATCAACGGCAAGATTGCCAAGGGCCAACGCTGCCTTGTCACGACGCTGACCAAGAAAATGGCGGAGGACCTCTCCGCCTACCTGACGGCTGCGGGAATCCGCTGCCGCTATATGCACCACGATATCCACACCATAGAGCGCATGGAGATCATCCGCGACCTGCGCCTGGGCGAGTTCGACGTGCTGGTGGGCATCAACCTCCTGCGCGAGGGGTTGGATATCCCCGAGGTGGGCCTCGTCGCCATCCTCGACGCGGATAAGGAGGGCTTCCTCCGCAGCGAGACCAGCCTGATCCAGACCGTGGGCCGCGCCGCAAGAAACGCCGACAGCATCGTCATCATGTACGCCGATACCGTCACGCCCTCCATGCGCGCTTGCATCAACGAGACCGAGCGCCGCCGCCGCAAACAGCAGGCCTATAACGCGGCCCACGGCATCGTGCCGAAAACCATCATCAAGAGCGTCCGGGATCTGATCGAGATTTCCACCGATGCCGCACCCAAGCTCAAGGCCAACGGCGTCAAGATGACCGAGCGCGAGCGCAGGGAGCTGATCGCCTCTCTGGAGAAGAAGATGCGCAAGGCGGCCGAAATGCTTGAATATGAGATCGCGGCGCAGCTGCGGGATGAGATCATCCGCCTGCGCGGGCAGACCTGACAGGGAGGTTTTCCATGAAACTTATGATCCTGGACGGCAACAGCATTGTCAACCGTGCTTTCTACGGCGTACGGCCTCTCACCGCGCCGGACGGCACGCCCACCAATGCCGTCTTCGGTTTTCTCAACATTCTGCAGCGGATGTTGGACGAGCAGACGCCGGACGCGGTCTGCGTCTGCTTTGACATGAAAGCGCCCACCTTCCGCCACAAGGCCTACGAGGGCTACAAGGCCCAGCGCAAGGGGATGCCGGAGGAGCTGGCGGCGCAGATGCCGGTGCTCAAGGAGACTTTGGACGCCATGGGCATCCGGCGCTACGAGCAGGAGGGCTACGAGGCGGACGACATTCTGGGCACCGCCTCCCGCGTATGCGCGGAAGCGGGCTGGGACTGCGTGGTCGTCACCGGCGACAAGGACAGTCTGCAGCTGATTACCGACAGCACCACGGTCTGCAACGTCAAATCCCGCATGGGGCAGACGGAGACCATCCATTACACGCCCGAAGTTTTTCGGGAGGAATACGGCTTCGCGCCGCCGCTGATGGTGGATCTCAAGGCCCTGATGGGCGACAGTTCCGACAACATCCCCGGCGTGCCCGGCATCGGCGAGAAGACCGCGCTGGATCTGATCCGCCGTTACGGCACCCTGGACAATATCTACGCCAATCTGGACGCGCTGGACATCAAGGACGGCGTGCGCAGGAAGCTGGCGGCGGGGGAGGAGAGCGCCCGGAAATCCTACTGGCTGGCCACCATCCTCTGCCAGGTGCCCATGCATTTTGCCCCGGAGGAAAACCTCTGGAACCGGAATTACAGGGACGGCCTGTATGCCCAGCTCAAGCGCCTGGGCTTTCAGAAGTTCATCGAGCGCTGGGGACTCACCGAGAGCGCGGAAACCAGGCAGAACGCCGGGAGCGAACAGCTTGCGCGTGTCGAGATTGCAGATCCCGCCCAGGCGCAGACACTGATAACGGCGATCCGGGAGGCGGATCTGCTTGCCGTGGCCTTCTCCGGCAGTCTGGACAGTCTGGAGCTCTGCGACGGGAAGCAGGTCTATCTGGCCGACTGGAGCCGCTGTGGAGACGATGCGTGGAAGGAACTTCTCACACTTGTCTTTTCACCCAAAAAGAAAAAGATCGGCCACCACATCAAGGATATGATGCGTGTCCTGAAGCAGGAAGGACTTTCCGCGGCGGGATTTGTGTTTGATACCGCGCTTGCCGCCTATCTGCTGGACGCCAACGAGAACGACTACGCCCTTACAAGAGTTTCCGTGCGCTATCTCGGTGCGGAACGGGAGGGGACGGAGGCCATTTTCTCCCTGTATCCGGTGCTGCAGGAAAAGATGAAAAACCTCGGCATGGAAAAGCTGTATCAGGAGATCGAGCTGCCGCTCTGTGAAGTGCTGGCTGACATGGAACAGGCGGGCTTTTACGTGGACCGCAAGGCCCTCTATGAATTCGGCGAGAGCCTGAACGGTGACATCGCCCGACTCCAGGAGAGCATCTGGCAGCATGCCGGACACGAGTTCAACATCAACTCTCCCAAACAGCTGGGGGAGGTGCTCTTTGAAGAGCTGATGCTCCCCTCCGGCAAGAAGACAAAAACCGGCTGGAGCACCAATGTGGACGTTTTGGAAAAACTGCGCGGCAAACATCCCATCGTGGATGAGGTGCTGGAATACCGCACGCTGACCAAGCTCAAATCCACCTATGCCGACGGACTTCTCAAGGTGATCGCCGAGGACGGCCGGATCCACTCCAGCTTCCAGATGACGGTGACCGCAACCGGCAGGCTTTCCTCTACAGAGCCGAATCTGCAGAATATCCCGATCCGAAAAAAGCTGGGCGCGGAGATCCGCAAGATGTTTGTGGCCGGACCCGGCATGGTGCTGGTGGACGCGGACTACAGCCAGATCGAGCTGCGACTCCTGGCCCATATCTCTGGTGACAAGGCCATGCAGGAGGCTTTTTTGAGCGGTGAGGATTTCCACACCGTGACAGCCTCCCGCGTTTTCGGCATCCCGGTGGAGGAGGTCACACCGCTTCTGCGCAGCCGGGCCAAGGCGGTCAATTTCGGCATCGTCTACGGCATTTCCGCC
>JBGUNL010000173.1:0-9730 GCA_045117295.1 Candidatus Limivicinus sp. | reverse complement strand
CCGCCAAGGAGTTTTTTGACAAGGTGTAGTGCCTCCCGCTGCAGCGGCAGGCACTTTTTCACCGAAAAACGGGAAGTCATAACAAATCTCTCTTGCATTTTCCGAAAAGCGTTCTATAATGATTCCGCCGGAAGGCCTCCGGCTTACGGCGGCGGGCGGGGGCAACCGTGTCCCACGTTCAGGATGTGTTACTTTTTGCTTGCTGCACTGTCTCGAAAAAGCAGATCAGAGGATAAAAAACCGATGGAACATAAACAGGAAAACTCAAGCAATGTGATGACGCATGTGGCCACCTTTATTGTGGACAAGCGCAATCTGATCTTCCTGCTGGTGGGCATCGCCATTGTCTTTTCCCTGTTCTCCCGGGCCTGGGTCTCGGTGGAAAACGACCTGACGGCATACCTGCCCGCGGGCTCCGCCACCAAGGAGGGCCTGGACGTGATGGAGGAGCAGTTCATCACCTACGGCTCGGCAAACATCATGGTGGCCAACGTCTCCTATGAGGAGGCGGAGGCCCTTTTTGACGCCGTCAAGCAGATTGACGGCGTGCAGTCCGTGGCCTTCGACGACACCACCGAGCACTACAACAAGGCCTCGGCGCTGCTGTCTGTCACCTTCGACTATGAGGAGACAGACGATGCCTGTCTCGACGCCCTGGCCCGGGTGCGTGCGCTGCTGGAGCCCTACGACACCTATGTCTCCACCACCCTGGGCGACACCAGCGCGGCGCTGATCCAGAAGGAGGTCAACATGATCACGGCCTTTGTGGCGGTGATCGTGGTGGTGGTGCTGACCTTCACCTCCCAGACCTACGCGGAGGTGCCCATCATCGGCCTGACCTTCATCGTGGCCGCCATCCTCAACACCGGCACCAACTTCCTCATGGGCACCATCTCCTTCGTCTCCAACTCCGTGACCACCATCCTGCAGCTGGCCCTGTCCCTGGACTACGCGGTCATCTACTGCAATCGCTTCAAGGAGGAGCACGAGACCCACGGCCTGCGGGACGCGGTCATTATCTCCCTGTCCAAGGCCATCCCCGAGGTGGGGGCCAGCAGCCTGACCACCATCGGCGGCCTGATCGCCATGATGTTTATGCAGTTTAAGCTGGGCCCGGACATGGCGGTAAACCTCATTAAGGCCATTTTGTTCTCCCTGCTCTCGGTGTTCACCGTGATGCCGGGGCTTTTGATGCTCATGGGCGACCTGATGGAGAAGACCCGGCACAAGAACTTTGTGCCCAAGGTGCCCTTTGTGGGGCGCTTTGCCTACGCCACCCGGGCCGTCATTCCGCCCATCTTCGTGCTGCTGGTGGCGGGGGCCATCATGCTCTCCAACCGCTGCCCCTACGTCTACGGCTACGACACCCTGGTGACCCCGCGGCTCAACGAGATGCAGATCGCCGACCAGATGATTGCCGACACCTTCTCCTCCCGGGCCATGGTGGCCGTGGTGGTGCCCGGCGGCGATTACAGCGAGGAGCAGAGCCTGATCCGGGATCTGGAGGCCTGCGACGGGGTGGACTCCGTCACCGCCATCGCAAACTCCGACGCCATCGGCGGCTACAAGCTGGCCGACAAGCTCTCCCCCCGGCAGTTTGCGGAGCTGATGAAGCTGGACTATGAGACGGCGGAATTTGTCTACGCGGCCTATGCCGTGCACAGCGAGAGCTACGACAAGATCATCAGCGGCATCGCCAAGTACAATGTCCCCCTCATCGACATGCTGCTCTACATCTCTGAAAAGGTGGACGACGGCTATATCTCCCTCGAGGGCGAGCAGGCCGACACCCTGGCCGACGCCAAGGCCCAGATGCTCATGGGCAAGCAGCAGCTGGAGGGGGAGGACTTCGACCGGATGCTGGTCTATCTGACCCTGCCGGAGGCGGGAGACGAGACCTACCGCTTCACCGACGTCATCCGCGAGACCGCCCAGGCACACTATCCCAAGGGCAGAGTCTACGTGGTGGGCAACTCCACCAACCAGTATGAGTTTGAAAAGTCCTTCCGGATCGACAACATCGTGGTCAGCGTGGTCTCCATCCTGATCGTGCTGGTGGTGCTGCTGTTCACCTTCAACTCCGCCGGCATGCCGGTGCTGCTGATCCTGGTCATCCAGGGCAGCGTCTGGATGAACTTCGCCTATCCCACCCTGGCGCACAGAGACGTGTTCTTCCTGACCCAGCTGGTGGTCAGCTCCATTCAGATGGGCGCCAACATTGACTACGCGATCGTCATCGCGAGCCGCTATACTTCAAACGTCAAGACCATGGAGCGCCGGGAGGCCATCATCGAGGCCATGAACTTTGCCTTCCCCACGATCCTCACCTCCGGCACGATCCTGGCGGTCTCCGGCATCTTGATCAGCTTCCTCACCACCGAGTGCACCATCAACGGCATCGGCGAGGCCCTGGGCCGCGGCACCATCCTCTCCATCGTGCTGGTCATGTTTGTGCTGCCGCAGATCCTGGTACTGGGCGGAAAGATCCTGGAGAAGACCTCCTTCTCCATGCCAAACATCTCCCGGGAGACCCGGACCAGCGGCCTTGTGGCTGTGGACGGACTGATCGTGGGCGAGATCCGCGGCAGCGTCAACGGCGTGTTCCGGGGAACGGTGGACGGCGAGGTGAACGTCCGGCTCCTGTCGGGCCGGGCGGGACCCGCCGCGCCGGAGGCAAACGGGGGAGAGGAGGATCACCATGCATAAGACATACAGACGCCTGCTGTGCCTGGCGCTGGTGCTGGCGCTGATGGCCGCCTGCCTCCCTGCCGCCTTTGCCGAGGACGGGGAGCCCGGCGTCTATCACATCCGCACCGCGGAGGACCTGCTCTCCCTGGCGGAGAGCTGTTCCCTGGACACCTGGTCCGACGGGCTGACGGTTTACCTGGACAACGACCTGACCCTCTCCGGGGTGAAGTTTGACTCCATCCCCATTTTCAACGGCACCTTCGAGGGCCAGGGCCACACCATCTACGACATGACCCTCACCGATCCCCAGTCCCCCTGCGGCTTCATCCTGGAGACCGGACAGGACGCCGTCGTCCGCAGCCTGTATATCAGCGGCACCGTGGCGCCCCGGGGGGACGACAGCCAGGTGGGCGGCTTCGTGGGTCTCAACCGCGGCACCGTCATCGACTGCGGCTTCACCGGCACGGTCAGCGCCAAGAGCCAGGTGGGCGGCGTGGTGGGACAAAACGAGGCCACGGGTCTGATCTCCGGCTGTGCCGCCTCGGGCACGGTCATGGGCCTCAAGGAGACCGGCGGCATTGTGGGCCACAACGCCGGGGCCGTCTTCGGCTGCGAGAACGCGGCCTTCGTCAACACCGAGAGCGTGGACCCGGCCCTGCGCCTGGACAGCATCGACACCAGCAGCATCCTGAACTTCCTCAAGAGTCTGCAGAGCGACAACGCCGGCATCACCAGCGACACCGGCGGCGTGGCCGGCTGCTCCACGGGCTTTTTGGAGATCTGCTCCAACAGCGGCACGGTGGGCTATCTTCACCTGGGCTACAACGTGGGCGGCGTCGTGGGCCGCAGCAGCGGCTACGTCAGCAACTGCGTCAACGTCGGCGAGATCTACGGCCGCCGGGACGTGGGCGGCATCGTGGGCCAGGCGGAGCCCTTTGTCGAGGTGGAGCAGGTGGAGAACCTGCTGGCGGGCATGAGCTACCGCATCGGCGCCCTTAACCAGTCCATCGACAACGCCATCGCGGACGCGAGCGGCTACTCCGACGTGCTGGCGGGCCAGCTCTCCCTGCTGCCCGGGTACCTCACCCCGGTGGCGGAGGCGGTGGGCGGCATCGATCTTTCAAATCCCGAGTCCGCCCTGGGGCTCAAGGACGTGATCTCCAACTGCGTCCACGCCATTTCCGGGGAGATGCGCGACATCTCCGCCAACATGGACGGCAGCTCCGACGTGCTGATCGCGGACTTCCAGGACATCAACAACAATCTGAACGCCCTCTCCGGCACAGCCCTGCAGGCCATGACCATCCTCTCCGGGGCGGAGGAGGCGGACATCCTCTCCGACGACTCCGAGGCGGGGGCGGCCGAGGAAATCACACTCGGCAAGATCGCCGACTGCAGCAACAGCGGCGCGGTCTACGGCGACAGCAATGTGGGCGGCATCGCGGGCTCCCTCTCCGTGGAAAACGAGCTGGACCCGGAGGACAGTCTGAACGTGTCCCACAACGCCCTGGTCAAGAACCGCTTCAGCCTCCGCTCGGTCGTCGTCCACTGCGCAAACCGGGGCGAGATCACCGCCAAGCGTGAGTGCGCGGGCGGCATCGCGGGCCGGATGGACTTCGGGTATCTGGCCAACTGCGCGGGCTACGGCAGCGCCTCCATCGAGGACGGCGACTACGCCGGCGGCATCTGCGGATTGAGCTACGGCACCATCCGCAGCTGCGTGGCCAAGATCAGCCTTTCGGGCAAGCGCTATGTGGGCGGCATCCTGGGCAACGGCTATACCGCCGAAAACGACGACGAGAAGTCCAGCGTGGTCTCCAGCTGCTTCAGCCTGGTGGAGATCCGGGACGATCCGCAGTTTGCCGGGGCCGTCTCCGGCGGCAGCGACGGCGAGTACGCCTGGAACTACTTTGTGCCCGCGGGCTTTGCGGGCATGGATAAGCTCAGCATCCACGGCAAGGCCGAGCCCATGGCCTTTGCCGATTTCGCCGCGGTGGAGGGCATGCCCGCCGAGTGCGTCAGCTTTACCCTCCGCTTCGTGGTGGACGGGCAGACCGTCAAGGAAATCCCCTTCGCATACGGTGCGTCCTTTGACCGCTCCGTCTTCCCCCAGGTGGAGAAGCGGGACGGAGCCTACGCCGTCTGGGACCGCAGCGATCTGACCAACCTGACTTTCGACACGGTGGTGACGGCGGACTTCCGCATGGACGAGACCGTGCTGCGCTCCGATCTCACCCGGGACGACGGCCGGGCCGCCGCCTATGTGGACGGCCAGTTCCAGGCCGGCGACGTGCTGGCGCTCACGCAGCTGGAGATCGGGGAGGGGGAGATCGATTCCTTCCGCGGCGACTGGCGGCAGACCGTGCGCGAACAGCTGCACTCCATTTTCCGGGAGGGCGAGCCCGACTACTCCGTCTGCGTGCGTGTGGCGGAGAAGCTGCAGCTGCGCTTTCCGGACGACGGGCAGCCGAACCACACCGTGCGCTATCTCACACCGGACGGGAAGCCGGAAAACCACCGCATCTATCTGAACACGGAAAACGGCTGGCAGCGTCTGCACCCGGATTCCTTCGGCAGCTACTATCTGATGGAGGTGCCGGGCACGGCGGTGACGCTGGCCCTGGTGGACACCATCCAGTCCTGGTGGATCGTGGCCTATATCGCCGGGGCGCTGCTGCTGGCGGCGGTGCTGGTCTTCCTCACGGTGAAGATCGGCAAGCTCCTGCGCCGCCGGAAGAAGAGAGAAAAGCAGCCCTCCGAGCGGGCCGAAAAACGGAAAGCCTGGCGCAGACAGCATAAAAAAGGTCTGATCTTTACCGGCCTCGGCGTGATCGCCGCAGCGGCGGCAGCGGTGCTGATCCTGCGTTACAGCGGCCTGTCCCCCGCGTGGGAGACCTACCGCCTGCTCAAGGATTATGCCTCGGAGGAGACGGCCATCCAGACCGAGATCGACGTGCACAGCGATACCCGGGATCTGAACATCTCCACCCAGGTTCTGCGGGTGAGGGAGGACGGGAAAATGATCGGCTTTACCGAGCAGTACGGCATCCCCATCTACTTCCACAATGGCATGATCTATCTGGAAAACGGCCGCAGCTTTGCGGTCTCCGGAAGCTCCCTGGACCAGAATGCAGTGCTGAATCTGGCGCTGGAGGTCTTCCGCAAGGGCGAGATCCAAAAGAGCGCCGGCGACGGGGAGACCCTGTACACCGCCTCTCTGGACGCAGACACCGCAAACGATGTGCTGCGGCTGATCCTCTCGGGCAGCACCTCGGAGCTGCTGCAGGCCGAGAGCATGACGGCCCAGCTTGCCGAGCGGGACGGAGAACTCAGCGCCCTGCGCTTTGCGGGCGAGGGCGACACAGAGAGCGGCCGGCACTTTACCATTGCCGCCTCCCTGACCCCCGGCCAGATCGGCGAGCGCCCGGAGATCCCCCGCGCGGTGCTGGAGGCCATCGACCATCCCGCGTCCGACGGCGGGGAGATCCTCTCCGAGGATCTGCTGATTTTGCTTGCGGCCTGGATGAAGAATGACAGCGCCGAGGCGGTGCAGGCCAAGATCGTGGCGCAGGCCGACTGCGGCGCCGTCAGTGTCGACGCGGATTACGACTACGCCCGGCAGCGGCTGGCCGGAAAAGATATCCACCGGGTGGCGGGCAAGCTCTTCACCCTGTATTTCACCGACTCCGCCGCCTGTACGGAAAACGGCACGCCGCTCTCCGGCGCGGAACAGAGCGCGGCGGACACCGCCCAGCTGATCCCGCTGGCCAAGGAAATCTGTCTCAAGGGCGATTTCTCCAGCGGCGTGGCGGGGGATCTGCGCATCTACTCCGTGGCCCTGGACCCGGATACCGCGTCGGAGCTGGCCGGCCAGCTGGTGCCGGACCTCAAGCGCCTGAAGCCGGACTTTACCGACTGCGCGCTCAAGGTGGCGCTGCAGAACAATGAGCTGGCCCAGATCGAGCTGGACTGCAGCGGCAGCATCAAGGTGGTCTCCAGGGACGTGGACAGCAGCGTGAAGGTGGCCGTGCGCTACACCGGCGAGCAGGAGGAAATCCGTATCCCCGCCGCGGTGAAGACGGCCCTGCTGGGATAAAAAAGAAAACAATCCCGGGAAGCGCATTGCGCTTCCCGGGATTGTACTATTTCATAGGCGAGAGGTATTTGGCGCAGAAGGGCTTGATCTTTCCCCTGTCGTAGACGTGCAGACTGCAGCGGTGCAGCCGCTCGAGATTCAGGTTCATGGCGTCCTGGAAGGCCATGGCCGAGAGGGTCAGGCTCCCGTGCCGCAGCCGGTAGAGGAAGGTGTCAAAATCCATGTCCCGGGAAAAGTCCGCCTGGGGTGGGGGCTCCTCCGGCGCCCGGCGCCAGTGCCGGGCCACGTACTCCCGGTTGTCCCGGGCGCAGCCCCGGCTGTGGGAGGAGTGGGCGATGGAGGACAGGGGGCGCAGCCGCCCTTCCGGCTCCAGCAGAAAGCTGGCGTGAAAGCCGCAGAGGGGATGGTCGCAGCGGGAGGGCATGAAGCTCTCCAAAGGGATTTGGGCTTGTTCGCTCAGATCGGCCATCAGCCGGTCCAGCGTGTAGCGGTCCGCCGCCTCCGGCCTGTCGGGATAGCGCCCGAAAAAGGACACGGGCTGGAAATGGATGCCGCGCACCCCCGGCGCCAGGGAAGCGGCCAGGCGCACCAATTCCCCCAGGTTCCGGTCGTTGACCCCCTTGACCACCGTGGGCACCAGGGTCACGCCGATGCGCAGCGCGCTGCAGACCCGGATGGCCTCCAGCTTGGTCTCCAGCAGGGGGGCGCCCCGGAGGGCTTGAAAGATCTCGTCCGTGGTGCCGTCAAACTGCAGAAAGACGATGTCCAGCCCCGCCTCGGCAAGGCGTTTGGCGTAATCCGGATCACGGGCCAGACGGATGCCGTTGGTGTTCACCTGGGTGTAGCTGCACCCGGCCTCCCTGGCATAGCGCACCAGCTCCGGCAGGTCGTCCCGCAGGGTGGGTTCCCCGCCGGAAAACTGCAGCAGGGGACCGCCGCATTTTGCCGCAATGTCCCGGATGGCGGCCTTCATCTCGTCAAGGGAGGGATCGGCCTCGTTTGCGCCGCCGTCGGCAAAGCAGAAGCGGCAGCGCAGGTTGCAGCGCCGGGTCACCTCCAGCAGGGCGCAGCAGGTGCCGATCTCGTGCTCCGGGCAGATCCCACAGTTTCCCGGGCAGCACAGGGCGCTGTCCGCCTTGAGGGGCTCGGTGCCCAGAAGCCACGTGTCAAAATCCACCTTGCCCTGCCACACCGGTACGCGGAAAAAGCCGTGCTCCGGGCAGGTCTTTTCCAGACAGATAACGCCGTCCTCCCCCCGCGTGAGCAGGGCGGGGAGATTTTTCAGGCAGACCGGGCAGACCGATCGGGTTTCGCGCAGGGCATGCGGCATGTTCAATCACCCATTCCAAAGCATTCTTGCTTGAAGATCAGAAGCTCCAGCTGATAGCGGTCGGATACGGCCTTCACCGTCTCCGTGACCAGTTTTTCCAGCTCCGCTGCCGGGCAGTCAGCGCTGGCGTTGAGGATCACGGCCAACTCCGTGCAGGGCCGTTCAAAGCGGTGCGGGACCTCGACCTCCCGATCGGTGCCCAGCAGGTCCGCCTTGCCGAAGTCGCCCTCCGGCTCCCAGGCCAGCAGTTTGAGGTGGGGGATGTCGTGCCCCGCCGCCTTCACGCCCTGCTGCACGGCCCGGGCCATATCCAGCAGATAGGCGTTGCCGTCAAAGTCGTTGCAGCAGACCACCGCGTGGTACTGGAGATAAAACTCGCACATGTGCCCCATCGCGGCCAGGAAGGCCTCGCCGCCGTAGCCGATGTCCGGGCGGCGCATGGAGGCTTTGCCCTCTGCCAAAGCGCGGGAGAGCGCTTCCAGCCCCTCTTCCTTCAGGGCGCTGATGGCGATGACCTCGGCCAGGGGATAGTGCTCCTTCAGCCAGGCGAGATCGGCCTCTCGCTGCCCCGCATCCAGCAGGTCGCACTTGTTGAGCACGATCAGATCCGCCTCCACCAGCTGGGTGTCGTAGAGGTATCTCAGATCGCCGCCCGCGCCGCTGCGGAGGATTTCCACAGTCTTCGGCTCCACCAGCACGGTGAAGGGGGCCAGATCGAACTGCCCGGGGAATTTCTCCGTCAGCCCGTGGTAGACGTGCTCCAGCGCGCCCACTCCAAAGCCCGGAATGTCGGAGACCACCAGCTCGCAGCCGTCGTCATAATAGGCGTTGAGCCGGTCAGCCAGGTTCTCGTTCTGGTAGCAGATACACTCCTCGGTCATCTCGGAGGCGTTGCAGCCGCAGAGATTGGCCAGGCGGTTGTCCGCCAGGTTCACCCCGTGGCCCAGGTCGTTGGAGATCATGGCGGCCTTGCCCCGGTGCGCGCTGTGATACTTGGTCAGGGCCATCATGGCGGTGGTTTTCCCGGAGCCGAGAAAACCGCTGAAAACGGCAAATTTTTTCATCCGTGTTTCTTCCTTTCCTGTATTCTATCGCAAAGTGTCAGCATTGGCAATGGCAGGCAAAAAGCCCGGGGGCCTCTTTTTCTTCCGGCGGCTTCTCCCGGGAGAGTCTGCCCAGGGCCCGGATCAGGCGGATCTCCACCTTCTCCCCGCCGAAGCTCAGCGCCTGCAGCAGTTTTTGGGCGTAGGCGCAGCCCTCGCCGTCGATGGCATAATACTTCCAGGGGCCCACGGCCCGTTCCCGGACGATCCCGGAGCGGCAGAGGATCTTCATGTGGTAGGAGAGGGTGGGCTGGGAGATGTCCAACTGCTCCAGCAGCACGCAGGCACACTGCTCCCCCTGCGTCAGAAGCTCCAAAACCCTGAGCCGCCGCTCGTCGGAAAAGGCCCGGAATACCCGCAGATAGTCGCTGTTCATGCGGCACCTCCTGTCTTGATTATCTGTGTCTAACCTGTGCCTGCCGTCATTATAATGATTATATGATGGCGAAAAGCGAAAAAGCTTTTCGCCGCGCAGCTTTGCTGCGCAGCAAAACAGCCTTGCTGTTTTGCCAT
>JBGUNL010000172.1:0-19251 GCA_045117295.1 Candidatus Limivicinus sp. | reverse complement strand
GCTGCAGGTGAAAACGCTGGTATAGCTCAGTCGGTAGAGCAGCTGATTCGTAATCAGCAGGTCGTGTGTTCGAGTCACATTACCAGCTCCATGCGAAACGCAGGAGACAAGTTGTTTCCTGCGTTTCGTTTATCGTTTGTTTGGATAACAGCACCCCGGGCCCATAAAGGCTCGGGGTGCTGTGCTTTAGCTTGAATGACCAGCATGGCTTTCCCGGATCAGATTTCCCTTTTCATCCCATTCCAGCTGCAGTCCGACGCCCACCTCGCGCAGATTGAGCCACTGTGAAAGCCGGAGCTTGGCCTGAAGCGAGGTACAATGACACGGGAAGACCTCGGCCATCTGCTCCCGGGCCAGGAAAGCCGCCGTCTGTTCGGTCTGTTCCGCATCCGTTTCAAACAGGTGGCAGCCGCCGATCAGTCCCAGGACGCGGGTACAGCCGGTCACTTCCTTGGCGTAGCTGACGATGTTGCAGATGCCCGAATGAGAACAGCCGGTGACGATGAAGACTCCGTCCCCGAAGCGTAGCGCCAGGGCGGAATCATCCAGCAGGAAATCCGGCTCCCAGCCGTTTTCGGTCAGCCGCAGACCGATGGGCTTTTGATTTTCAAAAGGATGCCGCCGGGGGATCTGGCCGAGAAACCAGATGTGCTGGCTGATCTGGCGCGGCTCCTTTGAAAGACACAGGGAGAAGCGGGAAGCGAGCGCCTCCGCATCCTGCGGCGCGGAGATCAAAAGTCCGTTTTCCCGTTTCGGCTCCAACACGTTTTTGTGCGCAATGATCCGGCATCCGCGCACTTCCGGCGGCAGAAAGCGCATCCCGCCGGTGTGGTCGTTGTGCCCGTGCGAAAAGACGATCTGACGGACCGTCTCCAGCGGAATGCCCATGGCGTTTGCGTTTTGCACAAAGACGTCGGAGTAGCCCAGATCGAACAGAAGCCGTTCTTCCCCGTCTTCAAGATAATAGCATAAGCCAGGCTCGCCAAGGTAATACTGATCAATATAGGTGTTGTTGTCCGTCAGAACGGTCAGCTTCATTTGAGCGGCTCCGAATGATTCAGCCCGACGACTTCGCCGTAGGCGAGTACTGCGTTGCGTACGCAGTCTTCACAGGCGCAAAGGGGAGCGCCGGTGCCCTTGCCTTTCAAATCTCTGCAGCGGACTGCGCCGCAGCTGTTGGCAAATTTTTCAGATAGTGCTCTGGCATAACGCATGGTCTGATTTCCGGAGAGGGCAAGACCGGCGATCTGCGCCGCGCCGATCAGCGCGCCGCAGGTGGCCTCCATATTGCCCATTCCACCGCCAAAGCCGGAAGCAATCTGCAGCAGCGTTTCCGCATCGAGGGCGGTCTGATCGGCCAGCACCGCGGCGACGGCCTGACAGCAGTTGCAGGATCCGCTCTTTTTCAGTCCGGCTGCTTTTTCCGCGCGTTCTTCTATGGTCATTATGATTCCTCCAAAAATGAACAAGGATGGTTTCAGTATAACAAAGTGCGCCCGATTGTCAAGGCGCCGGGCAAAAAGCGCAACTGTAAAAAACTTCAATCGGTATCCATGCATATCCCGGGCGATGCGGCAAAAGATAAGGTCGGGCTAACAAGACCCGAAATGAGAAAAAGGAGATGCAAACGATGTCCAACAATACCAGCAATCATCTTGTCAATCCCGCAGCCCGCGAGGCCATGGATAAGTTCAAGATGGAGGCCGCTTCCGAGGTCGGCGTGAACCTGAAGAACGGTTACAACGGCGAGCTCACCAGCCGTCAGGCCGGTTCCATCGGCGGTCAGATGGTCAAGAAGATGATCGAGGCTTACGAGAACGGCATGAAGTAAGCCGGAAGGCGGAGCCAGTGCGGGGCAGTCCCAAGGACTGCTCCGCATTTTTTGTCCCTTTTCCGCGAAAAGAAACCGACTGCGGCGTCGAAGCTGGAATACATTGTTTTATTGACAGATCAGGGCTTTTGGATGTATCATAACTTAGTATGGAAACCAGCGAATCATTCGGTTCAGGTGATTGAAAAATGGGAAAGACTCTTGCAAAAAGCTATAAGCATGAGTTGAAAAAAGAACACAAGAGCTCTCCCCGGAAACAGCACCGGAAACCGGAAAAGACCGTGCGGAAGAGAGAGCTTCCCGACTTTGCGGCGCTGGGAAAGCTGCAGAGCATGTCCGGCTTGTCCGTGGTTTTTGCCGCCGTACTGCTGCTTGCGCTGCTGTTTGTTCATCTGGAAGGCTGGATGCGGCCTGTGGGCTATGCGATCCCGCTCCTGCTTGCGTCCGTGCAGATTGCCCTGGACGCCGCGGCAAAGCTCCGGGATGGGGACTACCTCTGCAGTGAGCTGCTTTCGCTGCTGGCGGCGGTGCTGCTTTTTGCGCTGGGGTATTACGGTGAGGCGGTTATGTTGCTGCTCCTGTTTACCCTGGTCGTCCGTGCCGAACGCTTTTTTGTGGAACGCGGAAAGCGTGAGCTTGCTGAGATCCTCGATATCCTCCCGGAATATGCCCATCTGATGACAGAAAACGGAATTGCGCGGGTCAGCCCCGAGGAGCTGGCCCCGGGGGATATCATTCTGGTTCCGGCGGGGGAGCGGATCCCCCTGGACGGCACGATCGTTGAGGGAATCACCACCGTCGACACCGCGGCCATCTCCGGCCAGCGTTCCCCCTGGGCCGTGAACGAGGGGTATCGCGTCTACTCCGGCTGCATGAACCTGACCAGCGATATCAAGGTGCGGGTGACGCGTCGGTATGAGCAGTCCACCGTCCGCAATGTGGTGCGTGTGGCCAGGGACGCCGAAACCTTCCCCACTGCGCAGGAGTATACCGCGCGCCGCTTCGGCAGCTTTTATGTTCTGGGCGTGCTGGGGCTCTTCCTGGTGGTGGGCCTGTTGCTGCCGGTCCTGCGGGGCGGTTGGCAGGAGCAGCTTCGGCGCGGCGCAGTCCTTCTGATTCTGGCAAGACCCCTGCTGGATGCCTTTGCGGTACCGCTTGCCTATCGGAAGGGCCTGGTGCTTTCTGCCGGAATGGGCGTCTTTTCCAAGGGGGAGGACTGCTTTGAGTCACTGGCCAGGGCGGAGACCATGATCTTTGACAAGACCGGCACCATCACCGAGGGGCGCTATACGGTTACCGACGTCTTTCCGTCGCGTATGAGCGAGCAGCAGCTGCTGACCATTGCCGCCACGGCGGAGAGTTTTTCCCGCCATCCCATTGCTGCCGCGCTCCGGGAAAGCGCCGGGAGGATTGACAGCCGGATTCTCAAGGTCCTGAAGGTAAAGGAGATCCCCGGCAGAGGGGTTGCCGCATACGCCGGAGAAAAGCTGATCTACGTGGGCAACGCCGCTCTTCTGGAGGAGCGCGGCATCAAATGCAGCATTCCCTCGCGCCCCGGCTCCGCCATTCACGTGGCCGTGGACAGCCGCTATTGCGGGCACATCCTGGTTGCCGACAAGGTCCGCAAGCGCGCCTTCGATGCGCTGGAGGGCCTTCGTGTCAACGGAGTGAAAAAGCTGGTGCTTCTGACGGGGGATGTGCTCTCTGTCGCAAGACCCCTGGCTTCCCGCCTGAATTTCGATATGCTGCGCGCAGAGCTGAAGCCTGAAGGAAAGGCCAAAGCTGTGGACTATCTCATGCAGAACAAGGGCGAGCGCTCGGCCGTTGCCTTTGTCGGCGACGGGGAAAACGACGGGCGGATCATGACCAGGGCGGACGTGGGCATTGCCATGGGCAGCCTGGGGTCTGATACGGCGCTGGCCGCTGCGGACGTACTCATCATGGACAGGGATATTTTGAAGGTCCCGAAGCTGGTAAGCCTCTCCCGCAGGATCCATCTGGTGTCCCGGCTGAATGTTGCGGCGGGCGCCGGGATCGATCTGCTGCTGGTACTGCTGGCCGTGTTCGGCGTCTTGTCCATTCCTGCGGCGGAGATCCTGACCACGCTGCTGGCCCTTGGCCTGTTGTTCCACACGATGCGGATTCGCTAGAGGTTTTCACCCGTGAATGCATACGATTTTGACAAGACCATTTTTTATCCCGACAGTTCCGCCTGCTTCTTCCGCTTCTGCCTGAAGCGGCATCCGGCTGCGGTGCTGCGCACTGTCCCGCGCGCGGTCCCGATGGCGCTGCGGTATCGGGCGGGGAAGCTCAGCGCGAAGGAATTGAAGCAGCAGCTGTTTTCCTTCCTTTCAGAAATAAAGGATACGGAAAAGCTGGTGAAACAGTTCTGGGGCAGTAACTTTTCCCGCATCGGCGCCTGGTACCTGGAGCAAAAGCGGTCGGATGATGTGATCATCTCCGCCTCCCCGCGCTTTCTTCTTGCCCCCGTCTGTGAAAGACTCGGCGTCCGGCTGATCGCCACGGAGATGGACCCGCGCAGCGGGCGGATAGAAGGGGAAAACTGCCACGACACGGAGAAAACAAAGCGCTTTGCCGCGTGTTTTCCCGGAGAACATATTGACACCTTTTATTCCGACTCCCTGTCTGATACACCCATGGCCATGCTGGCAGACCGGGCTTTCCTGGTGAAAAAGCACCGGATCTTTCCCTGGCCGAAATCATAATAATGCTTCGATAAGCCCCTGCCTCAGGCAGGGGCTTTTTCATGCCGTCATAGCCGGGACAATCCCGGCATACATTTTCTTCGGGAAGTGAGAACATGCAGGTCATCAAGCAAGTGTGCAGCCTTTTGACGCCGGAGCTGGGACATGCCGTGGAAAAGCACCCGCAGGCGGAGGAACTCCGGCTGCGTCTCGGGCAGTGCCCGACGGCAGTCCTTTGCGGGCGGGAGATTCCGGTATCGGAGCAGCGCGTAGACCGCGCCGATCTGCAGCGGATCTTGGAAGCCGCGACCCGGGCCTCCTTTCATGCGGCGTCATCCCTGCGCAGCGGGTTTATCCGCTGTCAAAGTCTTCGCATCGGTGTCTGCGGGGAGACGGCGCAGAGTGGGGATGAGAAGCTGGGCCTTCGCAATATCAGCTCCCTCGCCATTCGGATCCCGCACGAAACGGACGAAGCGGCCAGGACCTTCGCCGCGGACCTTCTGCGGGGCGGCGTCCGGAATACCCTGATCGCAGCGCCGCCGGGCGCGGGGAAAACAAGCCTCCTCCGGGCGCTGATCCGGCAGGCGTCCGATGCCGGACACCGGGTCGGTGTGATCGATGAGAGGGGAGAAATCTGGGCGTCAGACATGCAGGGGCAGGGCTTTGAACTCGGACGTTGCAGCGATGTGGTAACGGGACTTGGAAAACTGCCTGCCTCCATGCAGCTGCTCAGATGCATGAATCCGGAAATCATCGCCATGGATGAGATCACCCAGCCGGAGGACATGCAGGCGGTCAAGGAAATCCGCGGCTGCGGGGTGCTCCTGTTTGCCACGCTGCATGCCGCCGACAGGGAGGACATGCTGCAGCGGCCCCTCGGCAAAGCGCTGTTGGAGGAAAACGTATTTGACCGCCTGATCTGCATCCGCCTGCAGAACGGGAAGCGGACATACGCGCTGGAGAATGCCGAGGCGTGAAGATGCTGGGAATGGTGTTGATTGCCCTCTCCGCCGTTTCGGCGGCAGCCGTCTGGCAGGCGGAGGGCCGTCGCCGCATCCGGCGGCTGCGCGATTTCCAGCGCCTGTTTTCCCTCATGCGCGGAGAGCTTGCGGCCTACGCGCCGCCGCTGCCGGAACTGCTGACGTCCTTGATCCCCAGGCTTTCGGGCCAGGCGAAACACTTTGCACAGAGCCTTTTGCAGGGACTGCCCCTGCTTGCGGCAGAGGGCTTTTATGCGATCTGGGAGAGGTGCGTGGCATCGTCCGTACCAGAGGCGGCGGAGGCGGAAAAGCGTGCGTTGGAAGCGGTCGGACAGACGTTGGGGCGATACGATCTGGCGCGGCAGTGTCAGGTGCTGGAGGAGTGCGAGCGGCTTCTCCGAAAAGAGGCAGAGCAGGAAGCACAGGCTCTGAACCAAAGCCGCGGCCTGAAGTGGGGGCTTGCCCTCTCGGCGGCCGCCATGCTTGTGATTGTTTTAAGTTAGGAGCGGATATGGACGTTGATCTGATTTTTAAGATAGCCGCCATCGGGATCCTCGTTGCGGTGCTGAATATTCTTTTGCAGCGCTCGGGCCGGGAGGAGCAGGCGCTGATGACCACCATCACGGCGCTGGTCGTGGTGCTGATGGTGGTCGTCCAAAAAATCAGCGAGCTGTTCAATCTGATCAAGACCCTTTTTCGCCTTTGATATGGAGCTAGTAAGCAAATGTGCGGCACTGGGAATCTTTTCCGCCCTGGCCGTCCTGCTGCTGCGGCGATATCATCCGGAGCTGTCGTTTCTGCTCTCGGCCGCGGCCGTGGCCGTGATGCTCCTCTCCGTGGCCGCCGCGGCAAAAAGGATGGGGGAAGAGCTGCAGGTCGTGAAGGAGACGCTGGGAAACTCCGCCGAGCTCCTGCAGCCGGTGGTCAAGTGCCTGGGCATCTCGGCGGTCAGCCGGATCGGTTCGGGCCTCTGCCGGGATGCAGCCCAGGCGGCGCTGGCTTCCGCGGTGGAGACTGTCGGGGTGCTCTGTGCCATGCTGGTTGCCATGCCGACGGTTTTGCACATGATCCGGACGATAGGCGGGATGCTGTGAAAAAACTGGTTTTGACGCTTTTGATTTTTCCGCTCTTTTTTCTTCACGCCTATGCAGAAGCGCCCGAAGAGCCGGTGGACGATCTCTTTGGAACACATGTCCTGACCGATGATCTTCGGGAGCGGGAGCGGAACATCAGCGGCGAGCTCCGGCTGGACGGAGGATATAACGTCCGGGGCGCGTTGGACCGGCTCTGGCGGGCCTTCACCGGAGAAATCAGCGGTGCTGTGCAGGAGAATCTTCACCTGCTGGCGGAGCTCTGCGCGCTTCTGCTGTTGTCCGGTCTTGCCGCAGCCGCCTGCCCGGACGGCAGGATACGCAGTTTGATCGAGCTGATTGCGGCGGGTGCCTGCGGGCTGTTGCTGGTTGGCGGTGTGGAGGGGATCGTCTCCCAGACGCTGGAGGCCATGTATCGTATTTCCGATTATTCCAAGGCGGCGCTTCCCGTCGTCTATACGGCGGCCGCAGCCGGTGGCGCTGTCACCTCCGCCGGGGCGAAATATGCCGCGGTAATCTTTGCCCTGGACATGATGATGACAGTATCACAAACCGTGATTCTGCCTTTTGTCTACGCCTTTCTTTCGCTTACGCTGGCAAACGCTCTCTTTCCCAATGCCATTCTCACCGCTGCGGCCCGCTTTTCCAAATGGGCTGCGGGCATCGGCATGACCGGGATGACCCTGGCTTTCACGGCGTACCTGGGCTTGACCTCCGTGATCACCGGCTCTGTGGACGCGGCCGCTGTCAAAACGGCGCGTTCGGTTCTCTCCGGTTCCATTCCCGTGGTCGGCGGCATGCTCTCTGACGTCTCCGCCATGGTGCTCTCCGCCGCCGGGATGGTGCGCAGCAGCGCGGGCGTCTTCGGCCTGATCGTGATTCTGGCCGTCTGCGCGGGACCCTTCGCCATGCTCTCCGTGCGTTCGCTGGTACTCAAAACCGCTGCGGTCGCGGCAGACTCCGTGGAGAACCGCCGCATGTCGGATCTGTTGAACGGGATCGGCAGCACGGTCGCCATGCTGTTGGGCATGCTGGGCTGCTACAGCGTGATGCTGTTTTTATCTTTCGCGCTGGGAATGAAGGCGGTGACGGGCTGATGCAGACGCTTTTGAGAGAACTGATCTGCCTTTCCGTTCTGGCCGGGGCACTGATGCATCTCTGCCCGGAGGGCGGCGTCAAGCGGGTCAGCCAGGTACTTTGTACCGCGGTTTTGGGACTGGCCATCCTCTCCCGTCTGGACGGCCTGGATACGGAAAAGCTGCGTTTTGAGAGCGCCGGGATGGAAGCGTCGGAGGTGCGGATCGAGCAGAGCGGCGCACTTGCCAGCAGAGAGCTGAGCCGCCGGTTCCTGGAGTCCGAGTACAGCGAGTACATCACCCGGCAGGCGGAAGCCATCGGCGTAACGGCGTTTCAGGTCAGCCTGACAAGCGAGCTGAACGCAGAGGGACAATGGCTGCCCTGCGCGGCGGAAATCTCGGGCGACCTTGCGCCCTGGCAGAGGGAAGCGCTCTCCCAAAAACTGGTTGATGATCTGGGGATTCCCCCGGAAAGGCAGGTTTGGAATGGATCCGGAATGGAAAAATAAGCTGCTTTCGGCGATCAAACGTTACCAGGCGCCGCTGCTGGTCCTGCTGCTGGGGCTGCTCCTGATGCTGTTCCCGTCCGGAGAAAACAGGCGATCGGATCCGGCCGCAGAGGATAGAGAGAGCCTGGCCGGCCTGCTCTCCTGTACGCGGGGGGTGGGGGAAAGCCATGTGCTGCTCTCGGAAAACGGGGTGGTGGTCGTCTGTGCGGGCGCCGAAAACGCCTCGGTCAGGTTGGACATTATCCGCGCTGTGGGCTCATATACTGGTTTCAGCTCGGATAGAATTACCATTCTCAAATTAGCCGATTGAGCGCAGGGAAGGAGATTTGCATGATGAAAAACCGAAAGAGGAATCTGACCATGCTGGCGGTGCTGATGTTTGTATGTGCGGCCGTGGCCCTGAACTGGACCTACAACAGCCGCTGGGGTAAGCCGGACGCGGAGATGGTATATGCGGAGGACGCCGCCATGGCGGCTGCTCAGATGGATTTTGAGAAGAGTCTGATGGTCTCCGGCGCGGAATATTTTGCGGAGGCGCGTCTGACGCGGCAGGTTTCTCGGGACGAGGCTCTGTCCCTGCTGCAGACGGCGGCCTCCTCGGAAGCCGCGTCCCAAGAGACCATCGACAGCGCCATGAACGCGATCTCCCGCATGGCCGCCTGCTCCCTGCAGGAGGCACAAATCGAGAATCTGTTGCTGGCCAAGGAGTTTGAGGACTGCGTGGTATACATCGGAAACGACTCTGTCACGGTGGCGGTACCCGCTCCCGCCGACGGGCTCAGCGAAGAGGCGGTGGCCAGGATCACGGAAGTCATCTGCACCGAAACCGATTACGGTCCCACACAGCTGAGCATCATTGAAGTCAAAGCCTGAATCCAGGGAAAACGGCCGCTGCCTGTCATGGCGCGGCCGATTCATTTTTACCTCTCAAAAATGAATAATGGTGCTTTCTTTTTTGAATCATCTGTGTTATTATAATACGGATATCATTTTGGAGGTTTCTTATGGGCGAGAATTATATTACCTGCCAGGCAGAAAAAGGCAGCATCAATATTTCGGAAGAAGTCATCACCAGCGTCGTCAAGTCCGCGATCAGTGAGATCGAGGGCGTCGCCGGGCTGTCCAATACCGCCGGGTCCGAACTGGCGGAGCTGATCGGGCTCAAGACGGTGACCAAGGGCGTCAAGGTGCAGTTTGTGGATGAGAAAATTGTGGTGGACGTGATCATCACGGTGGTCTACGGCTGCAACATTGTCTCCGTTGCCAAAGAAGTGCAGGAAAGGGTCATGTCTCTGGTGCAGGCCTCCACCGGCATTGAACATGCCGAGGTCAACGTCCACGTCTCCGGCATCTCCTTTGACCGCTGAGGCCGGAGGTGAGAACATGACCAGAACCACCGCCAGAGAAATCGCCATTCAGCTGGGCTTTGCGGCCGCCGCCACGGGTGAGACACCGCAGGAGCTGTTTGATCGCTTTTTTGAGCAGGAGCACTACGAGACCCTGGCCGAGGAGGACGCGCTCTACAGCGAGTTTCCGGACAAGCAGCAGCTGGATTACATCCGCCGCCTGACCCAGGGGGTGGACGAGCACCGCGAGGAGATCGACGGATTCATCCGCCGCTATGCAAAGGGCTGGAAACTGGAGCGCATCTCCAAAACCGCCCTCTCCGTGCTGCGCTGCGCCCTGTGTGAGATCCTGTATATGGAGGACATTCCCAACGCCGCAGCTATCAACGAGGCGGTGGAGCTTGCCAAGGGCTATGACGAGCCGGATACCGTCTCCTTCGTCAACGGGGTCCTGGGCGGCTTCATGCGCGGAGAGCTGGACAAGCCCGCGGAGAGCTGAGCCATGGCTCAGATTCTCTCTGTCACCGAGCTCAATACCCTTATCAAAGATCTGTTGGAAAGCGAGCCTTTGCTTTCCAACATCTGCGTCAGGGGCGAGCTGTCCAACTACAAGATCTATCCCTCCGGGCACCACTACTTTACCCTTAAGGACAGCGAGAGCTCGCTGCGCTGCGTCATGTTTAAAAGCAGCGCGCAGCGACTGCGCTTTCGGCCGGAAAACGGTATGAGCGTCACGGTGTTCGGCCGTGTGGCCGTCTACCCCCGGGACGGCGCGTATCAGCTGTACTGCGCGCAGATCATGCCCGAGGGCACCGGTGATCTGCAGGTGGCCTTTGAACAGCTCAAGAAGAAGCTGGAAGGGGAGGGGCTCTTCGACGCCTCCCACAAAAAGCCCCTGCCGATGTTCCCGGATCGGATCGCCATCATCACCTCATCCGCCGGGGCTGCGGTCCATGATATGATCCGCATCCTCGGCCGGCGCTGGCCGCTGGCAAAGCTGATCGTTCTGCCTGTCCGCGTACAGGGCGCGGAGGCGCCGCCGGAGATCGCCGGTGCCATCCGCTATGCCAATGAATTCCATGTGGCAGACCTCATCATCACCGGGCGCGGCGGCGGTTCGATGGAGGATCTCTGGGCCTTCAATGACGAGCGCGTCGCACGGGCCATCTACGCCTCCCAAATCCCTGTGATTTCCGCCGTAGGCCATGAGCCGGACGTCACCATTTCCGACTATGTGGCGGACAGGCGCGCCTCCACCCCCTCCAACGCCGCGGAGATCGCGGTCCCGGACGCCCGGGAAATCCGCGAGCTGCTGTCCTCCGGCGAGATCCGCAGCCTGCAGGCCATGCGGAAGAAGCTCGCTTCTCTGCGCGACAGGCTGGGCAATCTGCAGAACAAGCGCGTGATGACCGCCCCGACGGCGCACTTTGACAACCGGCGGCTGGAACTGGACCGCATGCGGGACAGGCTGACTTCGGCGGAGGAGCGCGGGCTTGCCCGCTGCCGTGAGCGCTTTGTGGGTCTGACGGCGTCTCTGGACGCCATGAGCCCGCTTCGGGTGCTGACGCGCGGCTACACCATTGCAGCGGCGGAAGACGGCAGCTGCGTCAAAAGCGCGGCGGAGCTCACTGTGGGGCAGCGTCTCCGGTTGAGCTTTTCGGACGGCAGCGCGGATTGTCTGGTTGAAGATGTACAAAGGAGTTAAGCAGATGGCTAAAAAAACGCCTATGAGCTTTGAACAGTCGCTGGATCGGCTGGAGGAAATTGTCCGGCACCTGGAAAAAGGAGATCTGCCACTGAACGATTCCCTGTCCCTGTATGAAGAGGGGACAGCGCTGATCGCCGCCTGCAGCAAGCAGCTGGACGAGGCGGAGCAAAAGGTGGTCAAGCTGAAAAAAGGGCCGGATCGGTACCCGATCGAAACAGATTTTGAGGACGAAGGCTGATATGACGGCGGAAGAATACAGACAGCAGATCGAACAGGCGCTGGAGCAGTGCTTTCAGATAGCGGAGGATTTTCCCCTGAAAGGTCTGGCGGATGCCATGCGCTACAGCCTGCTGGCCGGCGGGAAGCGGATCCGGCCCACGCTGGTGCTGGAATTTTGCCGCATTTCCGGCGGGGATATAGAGGCTGCGCTTCCCGTGGCCTGCGCCATTGAGATGCTGCACACCTACAGTCTGATCCACGACGACCTGCCCTGCATGGACAACGACGATCTGCGCCGCGGAAAACCCACCAACCACAAGGTCTTTGGCGAGTGCACCGCGGTCCTGGCCGGCGATGCCCTGCAGGCGGAGGCATTCGGCACCATTCTGCGCTCCGCTCTCCCCGCGGATCGAAAGGCCGCCTGCGCGGAGATCCTGGCCGGCGCCGTCGGACTGGACGGCATGTGCGGCGGTCAGTTCCTGGATATGCAGTGGGAAGGGAGAAAGCTGACCGAGCAGGAGCTCACGGAGATCAACTCCCGCAAAACCGGCGCTCTGCTGGCAGCCGCCTGCCAGATGGGCGTTGCCGCTGCCGGCGGTACGTCCCTGATGCTGGACGCGGCGGGACATTTCGGCGCCGCCATCGGCATGGCCTTTCAGATCCGGGACGACGTGCTGGATGTGATCAGCACGGCGGAGGTCTTGGGCAAGCCCATCGGCTCCGACGCGCAGGAGTCCAAGAACACCTACATGGCGCTGATGGGGCAGGTGGGCTGCGAGAAGGCCATTGCCCGCCTGACGAGCTTTGCCAAGGACATTCTCTCCGAGGCCTTTGACGACACCGCTTTCCTCTGCGGGCTTGCAGACGCGCTCTCTGCCAGAGAGAAATAAAACCATGCCGCACGCATGGGGTTACAGAGGACGAACTTGAGTATTATAGAGAACATCCAATCATCTGCCGACATCAAGGCGCTCAGCCCTGCCGAGCTCAGACAGCTCTGCGGAGAGCTGCGGGAATTTGAGATTGCCAACATCGCCAAAACCGGCGGTCACCTGGCCTCCAACCTCGGCACGGTTGAGCTGACGCTTGCCATTCACCGGGTCTACGACACGGAGAAGGACAGGCTGATTTTTGACGTCGGGCATCAGAGCTATACCCATAAAATCATCACAGGCCGCCGGGACGCCTTTCACACCCTCCGCCAGCACGGCGGACTGTCCGGCTTCCCCAAGCCCTACGAGGCCGTGGACGACGCCTTTATCGCCGGTCATGCCTCCAACTCCATCTCCGTGGCCCTGGGCATGGCCCGGGCGCGCAGCTATCAGGGCGCCGACTATGACGTGGTGGCGCTGATCGGGGACGGCGCGCTGACCGGCGGACTTGCCTATGAGGGTCTGGCCGACGCCGCGGCCAGCAACGAGCCGCTGGTCATCATTCTCAACGACAACAACATGTCCATCAGCGAGAATGTGGGCGGCATGGCACGCCTGCTGCAGGCGCTGCGCATCAAGCCCGGCTATGTGAATTTCAAAAAATGGTTCCGCAGCGTCTCCAAGAGGACGCGCGTAATTTATGATTTTGTCCACAAAACCAAGGAATGGCTCAAGGCCAGGATCCTGCCCAGCAACGTCTTCAGCGAACTGGGGCTTTACTATCTGGGGCCTGTGGACGGGCATAATCTGGACCAGCTGGAAAACGCCATCCGGTTGGCTCGCGATCTCAAAAAGCCCGTCATTCTCCATGTGCTCACCAAGAAGGGAAAGGGGTGTCCCTATGCGGAGGCACACCCGGATAAGTACCACGGGGTGGGTTCCTTCGATCCCGCCACGGGTGAGCTGTTGTCCACCGGCGTCTCCTTCTCGGACAAAGCCGGGGAGTTCCTGTGTCAATATGCTGAGAGTGATCCGCGTCTGACGGTCATTACCGCGGCCATGTCCGGCGGAACGGGGACGGAGTGCTTTGCCGCCAAGTTCCCGGAACGTTTTTACGATATCGGCATTGCCGAGGGCCACGCGGTCTCTATGGCGGCGGGCATGGCCAAGCAGGGGCTGCTTCCCGTCTTTGCCGTTTACTCCAGCTTTCTGCAGCGCAGCTTTGACATGATGATCCACGACGTGTCCCTGCTGGGGCTGCACGTGGTGTTCTGCGTGGACCGCGCGGGGCTTGTGGGCAATGACGGCGAGACGCACCACGGCGTCTTTGATATCAGCTATCTGCGTACCGTGCCCGGCATGACCGTGCTCTGTCCCGCCAGCTTCCAGGAGCTGCACGATATGCTGGGCTATGCCCTGCACAGTGTCAGCGGCCCGGTGGCGATCCGTTATCCCCGGGGCGGCGAGGGCCGATACAAGGATTCCTCCATGAGCGGCGAGACCGTTCTCAAAGAGGGGACAGATCTGACCATCGTCTCTTACGGGACCATGATCAATGAGGTGCTGGACGCGGCGGATCTCTTGGAGCAGTCCGGCGTGTCCGCCGAAGTGATCAAGATCGGCGCCGCTTTCCCCAACCGCTATGAGCTCTGCCTCCGGTCCGTGCAGAAGACCGGGCGGCTCCTGGCGGCAGAAGATGTCTGCAGCGCGAGCTGCGTGGGCAGCATGATCCTCACAGCGTCTGCCATGAGCGGAAAACCGATCACCGCCTGCCGCCTTGTCAATCTGGGCGACGGCATCGTCCCCCACGGGACGGTGGCCCAGCTGCGGCAGGACAACGGCCTGGACGCCGTCTCCCTGTCCCATACGGCGCTGGAGCTCTGCGGCCGCGCAGCGGAGAAGCCATGAAGAAAGTACGCTTGGATCAGCTCGTTTTTGAGCAGGGTTATACCGAGAGCCGGGAGCGCGCCAAGACAACCATCATGGCGGGCCTCGTCTTTGTCAACGGCCAGCGTGCCGACAAGCCCGGTATGTCCGTCTCGCCGGATGTGAAGCTTGAGGTGCGCGGCGATGCGCTGCCCTTCGTCAGCCGCGGTGGCTACAAGCTGGACAAGGCGCTGAAGGTTTTTCCCGTCGATCCGACCGGAAAGATTTGTCTGGACTGCGGCGCCTCCACCGGCGGATTTACCGACGTGCTGCTGCAGCATGGGGCCAAGAAGGTCTATGCTGTGGATGTGGGCTACGGCCAGCTTGCCTGGAAGCTGCGCACGGATGCGCGCGTGGTCAATCTGGAGCGCACCAATCTCCGCTACGTGACAGAGGAGCAAATCCCCGAGCCCATTGAGCTTGCGGTGATGGACGTATCCTTTATCTCCATCAGGCTGGTAATCCCGGCCGTACGCCGGCTGCTCACCGAGAACGCGGATTTTATCTGTCTGATCAAGCCGCAATTTGAGGCGGGCAGGGAAGAGGTCGGCAAAAAGGGCGTCGTGCGCGACAGCGCGGTCCATGAGCAGGTCATCCGCAGCATTTTGGAGTTTGCGCCCACCGAGGGCTTTTCCGTGATGGGACTGGACTATTCGCCCATCAAGGGTCCCGAGGGGAATATCGAGTATATCTGTCATCTGCGCAACTGCGCCGGACAGTCCAAAGAATTTGACGTGGCCGCCGTCGTCAGGGCATCCCATGAGGCGCTTTAGTTTCGGGTGCCATGACGGCAGAAGTTTCCTTTGATTCCGACAGGGAGGAGCCTATGATTGCAATCTGCCCCAATCCGTTCCGCGATATGGGATGCGCGCTGACGCTGAAGCTGCAGGAAATGCTGCAGGCGCAGGGCTTTGAGACCTGCATCTGTCCCGTCTTTTCCACAGAGGAGGACGGCGTTGTACCCCCGGAGATTCAGCCGAAAGCCCTGCGGGAGGTCGCAGAGGCCTGCACGCTGATCGTGGTGGTCGGCGGCGACGGTACCATTCTCCATGTGGCGCGGGAGATCCACGCCTTTGACGTTCCGCTGCTGGGCGTCAATCTCGGCTCCAAGGGCTTTATGGCCGCGCTGGAGCCGGATGAGATCGCCTATGTGCTGGACGCGGCGAAGGGGAAGTATACCCTGAGCAAGCGGATGAAGCTGGACGTCAGCCTGGTGCGCGGCGGGGAAGTCATCTGCCGGGATCAGGCTCTCAACGACGTGGTGATGCACGGCTACGGCGACTGCATCAAAATCACCGCGTCCTGCAACGGAAACCGCATCACCGCTTTTTCCGGCGATGGCATCATCCTCTCCACGCCCACCGGCTCCACCGGTTATTCCATGTCCGCGGGCGGCCCCATTGTGGAGCCCAATGCGGAAAACATCATCATCAGCCCCATCTGTGCGCACATGATGAGCTCGCGCAGCTTTGTGCTCAGCCCGGAGAGCCTTATCGAGGTAGACATGGACAAGCAGCACGGCCGTAGGGCCTATCTCTCTGTGGACGGCAATTCCGTCATGGATCTGGCCGGCGGTGACCGGCTTCTGGTCCGCCGCTCCGACAGCTTCACCTGGATGGCGGATCTCGGCTTGAGAAACTTTTATGAAATTGCGTTTGAAAAATTACGATAACAAACAGGAGGACACATGATGAAACTCGGCAGACAGAGCGTTATCATGGAAATCATCAACGAGCGAGACATTGAAACCCAGAACCAGCTGATGGACGCGCTGGCAGAGCGCGGCGTGAAGAGCACGCAGGCGACGCTCTCCCGGGACATCCGGGACATGCGGCTTGTCAAGGAGATGGGCCCCAAGGGAAACTACAGATATGTCGCGGCGGCCAAGCAGGAGACCCCGGATCTGGACGCGCGCTTAAAGAAAATTTTTAAGGAGAGCCTTGTCTCCTATGACGTAGCCCAGAACATCGTGGTGCTGAAGACCCTCCCGGGTCTGGCAAACGGGGCCTGCTCAGCCTTGGACGGCATGGATATCGAGGGCTTGGTGGGCACCCTGGCGGGGGACGACACCGCCTTCCTTGCCATGAAGGACAACGCCAGCGCCATGACGCTCTACAAGGAAATCGAACAGCTCTTTTAATCCGAATGCCTGACAGGGGGCAACGCCTATGCTCAACGAACTCCATATCGAGAACATCGCCGTCATCGAACGGGCCGACCTGCGCTTCGGCCCCGGTTTGAATGTGCTGACGGGCGAGACCGGCGCCGGCAAATCCATCGTGATCGACTCCATCGGCGCGGTCCTCGGCGACAGAGTCAGCCGGGAGCTGGTGCGCCGCGGCGCCGAGAAGGGGCTGGTCAGCGCGGTCTTTGACCTTGGCGGCTGTGAGGACTGGCTGCGGGAAAACGAGATCGAGGCGGAGGACGAGCTGATCATTCAGCGCCGCATCAGCGCCGACGGGAAAAGCAGCTGCCGGATCTGCGGCATGCCTGCCACCGCCGCCCAGCTGAAGGAGCTGGCTGCCCTCCTGGTGGATATACACGGTCAGAACGACGGACGCCAATTGATGGACGAGCGGCGCCACCGGGAATACCTGGACCGGTTCGGACTGGACAGCAGTCTGATGCAGGAGTACCGGGACGCCTATCAAACGTACAAAAGCATCGAAAAAGAACTCTCCGCCCTGGAGATGGATGAAATCGAAAAGGAGCGCCTCAGCGACAGCCTGCGCTATCAGATCGAAGAGTTGGAGCGTGCGCAGCTCAAGAGCGGAGAATATGACAGCATCTGTGCAAGGCGGGATCTGCTCCGCAATTCCGAAAAGTTGACGGAGGCTCTGGACACCGCCCTCGCGCTGTTGACCGGAGATGAGGACAACGCCCTCTCCATGGCACAGAACGCGGGCTACTACGTCTCCCGCGCCGCGGCCTACGCCGCCGAGCTGGAGAAAGCAGGGGAGAGCATCCATGCGGCGGCCTTCCAGCTCTCCGACGCGGCGGAGATACTGCGGGATTTCCGGGAGAGCCTGGATTTCTCGCCGGAGGAATATGATACGCTGGAAACCCGGATCTCGCTGCTGTCCAAGCTGCAGCGAAAGTACAGCCAGGACGAGGATGCCCTGATCGCGCATCTTGCCGACTGTCGGGAAAAGCTGGACAACATCCAGTATGCCGATGAGCGCAGCGCCAAGCTGCAAAAGCAGCTGAAGGAAGCGGAGGCAACCTGCCGAAGGAAGGCAGAGCTTCTCAGCAAGGCCAGACGCCAGACGGCCCAAAGGCTGGAAGCGCGCATTCTGGAGGAGCTGCGTGCTCTGAGCATGCCCTCCGTGCGCTTTGCGGTGGAGTTTGCGCCCCTGGACACAAAGCCGGGTTTTGACGCAAACGGCTGCGACCGCATCCGCTTTCTCATGTCCGCCAACGCAGGCGAGGAGCTGGGCCGCATCAGCCACATCGCCTCCGGCGGTGAGCTGAGCCGCATCATGCTGGCCATGAAAAATGTCTTTGCGGAAAACGACCCCGTACCAACCATGATCTTTGACGAGATCGACACCGGCGTCTCCGGCATTGCCGCCCAGCGGGTGGGGGAGAAGCTCTACACCGTATCCCTGGGCAAGCAGGTGATGTGTGTGACGCACCTGCCTCAGATCGCTGCCATGGCGGATAACCACTATCTCATCCGCAAGGAGGAGCGCGGCGGCAGGACCTATACCGACGTGCTGCCGCTGGACCGCGAGGGCAGAAGGCGGGAGCTGGCAAGACTCCACGGCGGCGACAACATCACTGCCACCACGCTGGCCAGCGCCGAGGAACAACTTACCGCGTGTGAGGGATTTAAAGCGGAAAAGTGCTTAAAAACGGGCCTTGACAGGCATTAAAAACTCCTGTATAATCCCACATGTTAACGCTGAGACGGACAAGAGTAGACCGCCCGCAGCCTGTTCAGAGAGCCCCTTGGCCGGTGAAAAAGGGGAGAGGCAGACGGTTGAATACGGTCCCGAGCGGCACACCGAAAGCAAGAGCAAGTAGGCTGTGACGGGTGCGCCCGATAGCGCGCATGAGTGCTCTGCACTCGCTGAGGTTTCACCCGTGAGGGGGAAACGATCAGAGGTGGTACCGCAAATTTGCCCTCTGTCCAAACGGACAGGGGGCTTTTTCACGGAAGGGGATGCGATATGTCTGTAGAAGAGAAGGCAGTCTCTTATCACCGCGCAGGCTTTAACTGCGCACAGAGCGTGCTGTGCTCCTGTGGGGCGTATACCGGCCTGGACGAAAAAACGGCATTGGCCGTCTCCGGAGGTCTCGGGGGCGGTTTCCGCTGCGGGGAGATCTGCGGCGCGCTCTCCGGTGCTGTATTGGCGGCCGGGCTCTGCTGTCCATACAATGACGCGGCAGACCGCGCGGCAAAGGAAGAGATCGCAAAGCTGACGCGCAGGCTGACAGAGATCTTCCGGGAACGCTTTGGGGAGGTCCGCTGCGAAAAGCTCAAAAGCGACGGCAGCAGGTGCAATGAATACATTGCCTTTATGGCGGAGACCTGCGAAAACATTTTTCAGCAATTACAAAATTCAAATACAACAGGAGAATGAAAATGGGAATCTATGAAGAACTGGTAGCCAGAGGCCTGATCGCCCAGGTTACGAACGAGGAAGAGATCCGCGAGATGGTCAACAACGGCAAGGCCACCTTCTACATCGGCTTTGACTGCACCGCGGACTCCCTGCACGTGGGCCACTTCATGGCGCTGTGCCTGATGAAGCGCCTGCAGATGGCGGGCAACAAGCCGATCGTCCTGCTGGGCGGCGGCACGGGCATGGTGGGCGACCCCAGCGGCCGTACGGACATGCGCCCGATGATGACGCCGGAGATGATCCAGCACAACTGCGACTGCTTCAAAAAGCAGATGGAGCGCTTCATCGACTTCGGCGAAGGCAAGGCCATCATGGTCCACAATGCCGACTGGCTCTTAAAGCTCAATTACATCGAGCTGC
>JBGUNL010000171.1:0-19987 GCA_045117295.1 Candidatus Limivicinus sp. | reverse complement strand
AGACGTAGCCGCCCAGGTAGTCGTTTTCGTATGCCGCGCTGCCGCGGGTGAGCTTGCCCACGCCGGCGGTCCTGTAAAAGCTCTTCTCGTCCCGGGGCATCACCGGCTTGCCCAGCTTTTCAAGGCCGTATTTGGCGCAGAGCTCGTCCACCTTTTGGGCCATTTCTTTTGTGGTGACACCGTAGACACCGTATTCGTCGGAGAGGGCGAAGGCCTCCTCCGCGTCAAAGGGGTCGCGCATGTGCTCATTGTAGTAGGCCAGCCACTCCCGCAGGGCCGTGCCCTCCGGGCTGTCGCTGAGGCCCTCCATGCTCAGTACTTTCCTGCCGAGAAATTCCCCGGCCCGCATGTTGCCGACACCCACCAGGCCCACGGCCCAGGCCGCGCCCAGCATCAGCGCCGCGATGATCGCCGCGATCAGAATGGTGCGCCACACCCGGCGGGGCCGCCGGCTTGTCTCCCGAATGCGATATCGCAAAGCCCGGCGCGTCGCCTCCAGATCCGCATCGTCTATGTCATTGAGCGCCAGGAGCAGTTTTTCCCGATTCAGCATAGTCCTTCCTCCTTCAGACAGCGGAGCAGCTTTTTGCGCGTTCGGTGGAGCATGGAGGTGACTTTGCTCTCGCTGAAGGCAAACTTCTCCGCGATTTCCTGCACCGGGGCAATGTACCAGTACCGGGCCAGAAAGACCTTGCGCTCCGTCTCCTCCAGAGCCTGGAGAAAGCGGCGCAGTGCCGCGTTGAGCTCCTTGAGCTCCACGACCTTTTCCACGTCTTCCCCGCTGTCCACCGCCTCCGCGAGCTCGTCCAGGGCGAGGCTCACCTCGCCCCCGCCCCGCTTGAGGCTGGTCTTCTCCCGCAGTCTCGTCAGGGAGATCCAGCGGGTGAGCTTGCCCAGATACGGCGCCAGCTTCGCGGGGCGGTTGGTCGGCATGGAGTTCCACGCTTTGAACCAGGTGTCGTTCACACATTCCTCCGCATCCTGCGCGTCGGATACAATATGCATCGCAATGGTGCGGCAGTAGCCGCCGAACTTTGCCGCGGTCTCCGGGATGGCGTTCTCGTCCCGCTGCCAGTAGAGGTCGACGATTTTCCGGTCGTCCATGTCCATTGCCTCCTTCTCTTCTGCTTTTCTGAGGGGCCCTCACCCTATAAAACGCAATCTGCGGAAAAAGCTTGCGCGGGTTTCAAAATTTTTTTCAAGCGCCGCGCGGGCCTCCCGCCAACCGGGAAGCCCGCGCCGTTCTTGGTTTACAGGATCTTTTTCTTTCCTTCGTCGTCGCTCAGCCGGATGGAGTAGATATCCTCAAAGAACACCCGCTCCTCCCCCAGCTTCAGGAACTTCCCGGTGGGGCTGAGTTCCGTGACGCGGCCCTTGAGGGTCACATCGTGAAAGCCGTGCCAGCAGTCGATCTCCACCGCATCGCCCTTTTCCAGGCGCAGCAGCAGGGCGTTGTTTGCCGCCAGCGCCTCGTCGGAGATGTCATGGCGTTCCACCCTGGTGTGGCGTTCCTCCCGGTCCCGCAGGGCCTCCTGTAGCCCCTTCATCGCGTCGAAGGGCATGAATTGCTTTGCCCGTTCCTGCCTCATCATAGCCCGCTCTGTGGCCTCCTATCATCTCGTTGCGCTCCCGCTGGGTGGCGCCCTCCAGGAAGTTGGTGCCCCGCAGCACCGCGTTGCGGCCGTATTTCTCCGTCAGGGCCAGCACGGTCTTCTCCCGCTGCTTCTCCCGTTCCACCGCATCCCAGTCGGTGAAGAAATCGTAGCCCTGGTTCTGCTCGCCCACGACGCCGGGAAAATCGATGGAGAGCCGCCGGATGGGAACCTCCCGCCGGGCGATGGAATCGAACAGCGCCAGCACCGCCGGCGTCATCAGGGAGCTGACCGCCGTGGCGCCGGTCAGATGGGTCTGTCCGTGGTCGGAGGGCAGGATCGCCTTGCTGTAGCCGATGCCGATGGCGACGGTTTTGGTGATGACCCGGCGCTTCATCAGCTCATGGCAGCCGTGCAGCACCATCTCCCGCATGACCACGCGGGCCTCGGCAAAGCTGTAGTCCCGGGGCAGGATCTGGGAAAAGGAGACGGAGCGGCTCTTGGTGGTGTAGTTCTTGATATCCTCCATGCGGCAGCTCTCCCGCCCCCAGGCGTGGTCGATGAGCAGCTCGGCGTTGACGCCGAACTCCTTGTATAAAAGCGCCTGGGGCGCCTCTGCCACCCCGCGCATGTTGTGGATGCCGTAGCGCCAGAGGCGCCGGGCCGTGCCGGAGGCGATCTGCCAGAAGTCCGTAATGGGCTCATGCTCCCAGAGGGTTTGGCGGAAGCTCTCCTCCGTCAGCACGCCCATGCGGTCGGCCGTGTGCTTGGCGGAGATGTCCAGCGCCACCTTGGCCAGAAAGAGATTCGTGCCGATGCCCGCGGTGGAGGGGATGTGCAGGGTGGAGGCGATCTCGTTCATCAGCTTTTTGGCGAGCGCCTTCGGCTCCATGCGGTAGACGTTCAGGTAGTTCGTCACATCGATAAAGGTCTCGTCGATGGAGTAGACGTGCATGTCCCGGGGATCAAAGTACTTGAGATAGATGGCGTAGATGTCCGCCGCGTATTCGATATACAGCTGCATCCGCGGCAGGGCCACAATGTAGTCCAGCGCCTCGGGGATCTCGTAGAGGCGGCAGCGGTTGCGGATACCCCGCTCCTTCATCCTCGGGGTGATGGCCAGGCAGATGCCCCCCTCCCCCCGGGAGGCGTCCGCCACCACCAAGTCGGTCTCAAAAGGGTTCAGGCCGCGCTCGGCGCACTCCACCGAGGCGTAGAAGCTCTTCATATCGATGCAGAAATAAACGCGATCCTCCGCCATCTCATTTCAGATCCTTGATGATTTTCACGGCCACGCCCTGCAGTACGCAGCTCTCCAGCAAAATATCGTCGTAGCGGGGGTTTTCCGCATGCAGGCGGATATACTCCCGCTCCGGGCGGAAGCGCTTGAGCGTGGCTTCCTCCCCGATCAGGGCCACCACGATCTGGTTGTACGCGGCGGTGTCCTGCTGCCGCACCAGCACCAGATCCCCGTCCTCGATCCCCGCGCCGGTCATGGAGTCCCCCTTGGCGCGGAGCAGATAGTACTCCCCCCGCCCGAAGAGGGCCACCGGCAGGCGCACGTAGGCCTCCACATTCTCCTCCGCCAAAATGGGCAGGCCGCAGGCCACCGCCCCCAGCAGCGGCACGCGGCAGAAGCCCTCCGCGTCCTCCCGCATGCGGCGGGTGACGATGTTCCGGTGCCCGGCAAAGTCCACCTGCCCCGCCTCCTTCATGCGCTTGAGATATTTGGAGACGGTGCTCTTGGCCAGGCCCAGCCCTTCAGCGATCTCCGCCAGCGTGGGGGAGCAGCCGCCGGTGGCCTCCCGGTAGTCGTTGATATAGTCCTCGATCCGCTGGAAATTTTCCGTGTTCAGATGCTGCACGACGATCCCGCCTTTTTTCTATCGTGAATATTTGTTCGTGTTTCTGTCTGTATTATAGCGCAGGACCGCCGCCGGGTCAAGAGCCTTTTCTCATTCTTCCGGAAACAGTTTTTGGAGACAAGACTCGGTAAAGTCTGTCAGCGCCGCGAAATCCGCAAAGGGGCGATAGACGGCCTCCAGCTCGTCGTGGAGGCGTTTTGCCTCTCGCAGGCGCTCTACCGCCCGGGTGCAGACCGCGTCCCACAGGGCGTTCTCCCGGCTCTCCCGCTTTTCTGCAAGGAAGGCAAGCCCCATTTCGGGCAGGAGCACCGCCTCTGTCTCCTCCGGGTTCAGCGGCCGCAGGCAGCGGATGACCCGTGTCCCCCGCTCCTCCGCCAGACGCGCCGCCTTCTCCAGCGCCGTGTTCCCCCCGGGCAGCGACAGCGTTTTGGGGCAGAGCTGCCGAAGGGTCTCCTCCAGGCGGAGCAGGCCGCGGCAGCTGATGGCCGAGAGAAAGCGCAGCTTCTGCTCCGTCTCCCCCTCTTCTTTTTCCGGGATTGCGGACAGCGCCCCGCGGATCTGTTCCTCCGCCTCCGCCAGCTCCGCACCGGTCGGCGGAATCGTCCCCGCCTCCTCCAGCGCCAGAGCTCCGCGCAAGAGCGCATAGGCCTGCCGGTACTGTTCCTTGTAGGCGGTGTGCAGTTCCGCCGCCCGCCCGCCGGCCGCGCCGTCCAGCGGGCGGCAGAAGCGGCCAAGGTTAACATAATCTGCATCCACCCCGAAAATCCGGGGTTCCAGCGCGTGGGGCGCCGTGCCGTCGGCCCAGGCCAGGTGGAGCGCAGGGATCAACAGCCCGTCCAGAGAGTCCGGGTCGCCGGAGCAAAGAATGCTCTCAGTGTCGTACCCAAGCTCGGCGGCCCGGGCCCGGATGCGTTTCAAAAAGCTGGATTTGCCGGTGCCGGGCCCGCCCTTAAGAATGTGGAGAAAGGCCCGCCTGCCGGGGAAGCCCTCATACCGGGAGACAAAGCCCCGCCCGGAATTGGCCGCCAGAAAAAACTGTGTGTCCATGTGGTGTCCTCCCTTCTTTTCGGCTTAGTATATGCCGCCCGCCGCGAATTGACACCGGGCCGGACTTCCCCTATAATAAGCAAAACGAGGTGAACACATGATTCGCTGCATTCTTTTTGATTTCGACGGCACGGTCTTTGACACGGTGGAGGGCATCACCCGATCCGTGCAGTACGCCGTCCAAAAGCGGGGGCTGCATCCGCCGCTGCAGGAGCTGCGGTGCTTTGCCGGGCCGCCGCTGGTGGACATGTTCATGGAGCATTTCGGCTTTGACCGGACGGAGGCGGAGCAGGCCGTCACGGACTTTCGGGAGCGCTACAACCCCATCGGTCTGTATGAGTGCCGCATCTTCCCTGGCACGCAGGAGGCACTGCAGGAGCTCCGGCGGCGGGGTTATCTTGTCGGCATCGCCACCAGCAAGCCCCAGCCCCTGGCGGAAAAGCTGCTGGATCGGGAGGGCATGCTCTCCCTCTTTGACGGCATTGTGGGCAGCAGCACCGACGGCAACAACACCAGCAAGGCGGACGTTCTGCGGGCTGTGATGCGTATGCTCGCCGTCACGCCGGAGGAGACGGTGCTGGTGGGCGATACCAAGTATGACGTGCTGGGCGCCAAGGCCTGCCGCGTCCCCTGCGTCGGGGTCGGCTGGGGCTATGCCGCCGAGGGGGAGCTGGAGGCCGCGGGCGCGGAGGCAATCGTCCCGGATCTGGAGGCGCTGCTGGCGCTCTTTCCGGAGAGAAATCCAACATAAGGGGGCGGACAGTGTGCATGAGGCGGACGCGAAGGCGCTTTTGAACAGCAGCAACGGAATGAACATCTACCGCGGCTGCGTCCACGGCTGTATCTACTGTGACAGCCGCAGCGCCTGCTATCAGTTCACCCATCCCTTCGAGGACGTGGAGGTCAAGCGCAACGCGCCGGAGCTGCTGGAGGCTTTTCTGCGCAGGCGGCGGAAGCGCTGCGTCATCTCCACCGGCTCCATGAGCGACCCGTACCAGCCCTGCGAAAAAGATCTTCTGCTGATGCGGCGCTGTCTGGAGCTTCTGGAGCGCTACGGCTTCGGCGCCTCGGTGATCACCAAATCCGATCTGGTGCTTCGGGATCTGGATCTGTTTGAGAGCATCCGCCGCCGGGCCAAAAGCGTCCTGCAGATGACGCTGACCGTGGCGGACGACGAGCTGAGCCGTGTTCTCGAGCCCAACGTCTGCCCCAGCTCCCGGCGGTATGAGGTCCTGAAAGCGTTTCAAAGCCGGGGGATTCCCGGTGTCGTCTGGCTCTCCCCCTTTCTCCCCTTTCTGACCGATACGGAGGAAAATCTGCGCCGGCTCCTGGATTACTGTTTTTCCGCCGGGGTGAAGGGGATCGTCTGCTTCGGGATCGGACTGACCCTGCGGCAGGGCAACCGGGAGTACTTCTATCAGCAGCTGGATCGGCATTTCCCGGGTCTCAGCGGCGAATACCGCAAAACCTACGGCAATGCCTACGTGGTAAACAGCCTGCAGAACGACCGGCTCATGCGGATCTTTCACGACGAGTGTGAAAAGCGCGGGGTCCTCCACGACCCGGAAGACTGCTTCCGCTACATCGCGGAGCTGCCGGAGCTCGACACACAGCTGTCGCTGTTTTGATCTGGTCACAAAAAAGCAGACGGACGATGTCCGTCTGCTTTTTTGCTTGTCCTGTCATTTTATTCCACGTCCAGGACGATCACCTGCACGCCGCTGCGCTGGGCGTAGAGGATGGTGTTCATGGTGCCCCCGGGGCGGCCGTCAAAGCAGGCCAGCAGCAGGGAGGAATGGTCCACCATATAGCGGTTGCGCTGCATCATGCAGTCGCTGGAATAGGTGTACTGCAGCACCGTCACCTTGTCGGCGGAGTCGATCAGGCGATTGTAGCGCTTTCTCTGCGCCGTGTTCCACCGGCCCGGCTGATCGCCGAAGGGGATGGCCGCCTCCAAAAACACATCCGGGTGCTGCTGGCGCAGGGCCAGCACCGCCTCGGCAAAATACATGTCGCAGCCCAGGGCCATGCCGCAGAGGAAATGCCGATAGCCCAGGGCGTAGATCCCCTCCAGCCGCGCGGCCAGCTCCAGCTTCAGATCCAGGCAGCGGGGATCGTCCTCGTTCATGCCCCAGGGGAGCTTCATGGGCCGGTGCCCGGTAAAGCAGCAGCTGACACTCTTCCCGTCCATTTCCTCACCTCGCTTCTCCCCTGCATTGTAGCGTATAAATTTCCTCTTGTCAAAGCCGCGCGCGCGTGTTATACTCAAGCCGTCTTCAGGGCAGGGTGAAATTCCCGATCGGCGGTACAGTCCGCGAGCCGTATGGCAGGAACCGGTGTGATTCCGGTACCGACAGTTACAGTCTGGATGGAAGAAGATTTTTTCGCGCTCTGGCGCGGAAAACCGTCGGCAAGCCTGAAGAAGCTTTCTTCAGGCGTTTTTTTATGCTCTTGCACAGGAGGTCTCATCATGGAAAACATCCGCTTCGTACTCGCCTGCATCCTGACGGTGGCGCTGCTGTTTATCGCCGCGTCCCTGTTTGAAAAGTTCCTGGTCAAGGACCGCAAGGCCTTTTCCAGCACCCACTACATTACCTACACCGCCATCTTCGCGGCCCTGGCTGGCGTGCTGATGCTGCTGGAGATCCCCCTGTTCTTCGCCCCCTCCTTCTACAAGCTGGACCTGAGCGAGATCCCCATCTTCATCTGCACCTTCTATCTGGGACCCGTGGCGGGCGTGGCCGCGGAGCTGGTGAAGGTGATGGTCAAGCTCCTCCTGAAGGGCACCAGCACCGCCTTCGTGGGCGACTTTGCAAACTTCGTGGTGGGCTGCTCCTTCGTGCTCCCCGCCTCCGTGATCTATCACGCGCACCCCGGCAAAAAGTCTGCCCTGCTCGGCATGGCCGCGGGCGCCGCGGTGATGACCGTCTTCGGCAGCGCCTTCAACGCCGTCTACCTGCTGCCCAAGTTCTCCGCCCTCTTCGGCATGCCCCTGGAGGCCATTGTCGGCATGGGCACCAAGGTCAACTCCGCCATTCACTCCGTCTCCACCCTGGTCCTGTTTGCGGTGGTCCCCTTCAATCTGCTCAAGGGCGTGGTGGTCTCCCTGCTCACCTTCCTGCTGTACAAGCGCATCTCCCCTCTGCTCCACCGGGGCGACGAGAAGAAGCTCCGCCGCCGTCAGGCCCAGGGCAGCGCCGTGTGACCCGCCTCAGCCGCCAGAAGCTCAGCGCAAAGTTCATTCCCTCCGTCAGGTATAAAATGCCGATATAGCCCGCCAGGGCGAATCTCGGCAGCAGCTGCCAGACCAGCAAAAGCCCCGTCAGCGCGTCCAGGATATTGACGCCCATGCTCCACACCTGCTCCCCCAGGCCCTTGAGGCAGCCGTCCACCGCCATGTCCGTGTACATCACCGGCACCAGCGGGGCGAGAACCCGCAGATAACGTCCGGCCTCAAAGCTGCGGTAGACCGCAAGGCCCAGGGGGCTGGCGAAGGCGAAGAGGAACAGCCCCACCGCGCCGGAGAAGAGGGCGCTTGCCCGCAGGAGCCTCGCGGTGGTCCGGCGGATCTCCTCCCGGTCTCCCCGCACCTGGGCCTCGGTCAGCTCCGGCACCATCAGCTCCGACAGGGCGCCCATGATGCAGGCGGGGAAAAACAGGATCGGCAGCACCATCCCCTGGATGGTGCCGTAGCCGGCCAGGGCGCCGTCGGCCGAGTACCCCGCCGACTTGAGCCCCCGCGGCACCAGCAGATGCCGGAGGGTGGTCAGGGCGCTGCGCGCGTAGGCGGAGACCGCCAGCGGCAGGGCGATGGAGAGCATCCGCGTACCATAGCGCTCTCCCCGCTCCCCCTCGGCGTAGTGCCGGCGCCGGTCCGCGAGATAGACGAGCGCCATCAGCACAAGACTGATCACATCCGCCGCGGTCCGCCCCAGGGTGACCGCGGCGCAGCTTTTCTCCAGATCCCCCTGGGGCGCCCGTTTCAGAAACAGCATCACCAGCGCGATGCCCGCCGCCTGCTCCGCCAGGTGTACCAGCGTCGGCTTCCAGACGCGGCCGCAGGCGGTAAAGTAGCCGGAGATGGCGGCGCACAGGGAGACGCAGGGCATGCTGAAGGCCGCGATGCGCAGGGAGGATACCGTCCTTGCATCCCGGATCCAGAGGAAGCCCAGGGGCGCTGCCAGCTCCCAGAGGATCACGCCCGCCGCGGCGCCGAAAAAGGCCCCGTAGGCCAGGCACCGGCCCATGGCCGCCCGGATGCCGCCCCGGTTTTCCAGTCCCAGCTCCTCCGCCACCAGGCGCGTGGCCGCAAAGCGGATGCCGGAGACGGCGAACGTGGCCAGCAGTCCCATCACCGACAGCACCAGCTGGTAAAGCCCGATGCCGGAGGCGCCGATCCGCCCCACCAGCCAGGCCTGAAAGCGCATGGCCACGGCGTTCATCAGCAGGGACGAGAGCGTCAGCAGCAGGGTGTTGACCAGCAGTCTTCGTTTTCGCATGCGCGATTTCCTCCCCCTCATCTTGTGGAACCATTCTATGCTTCCGGGCGGGCGCACTTGTCCGGCAGCGCACAAAGCGCTTGAAATCGCGTGGACAACGTGGTATTTTTACAGGGAAAGAAATTGGGGAGGAATTGCCATGATACTCACCATCGGCAGACAGCACGGCTCCAACGGCCACGATATCGCCAGGGCGCTTTCCGCGGAGCTGGGTATTCCCTGTTATGACAAGGAGATCGTGGACCGCGCGGCGGAAAACTCCAACTTCAGCCGGGCGATCTTTGAGTCCTATGACGAGAAACGGGTCTCCGCCTACATCGTCCCCACGCCCCATTACATCGGCATGAACGAGGGCTTCCGCCTGAACATGCAGATCGCCTCCGCCCAGTTTGACGCTATCCGCAAGCTGGCCGACGAGGGCGATGCCATCTTTGTGGGCCGCTGCGCCGACTATGTCCTCCGCAATCGGGAGGATCTGGTGCGGGTGTTCATCCTGGCGGACGTGCCGTTTCGCATCCGGACGCTGATGCAGCGCAAGGGCATCGGCGAGGACGCGGCCAAAAAGCTCCTCAAGGAAGTGGACAAGGACCGCGCCAGCTATTACAAGTACTACACCGACCAGATCTGGGGCGAGAGCGAGTACTACGATCTCTGCCTCAACTCCGCCCGGCTGGGCGTGGTCGGGGCTGTCCGGGTCATCCGCAGCTACATCGATGTGCTGAAGAAATAATCCTGCCAAGCAAAAATCCGCCGCAGCCTGCGGCGGATTTTTTGTTTGGAATCGGGAAAGCTAGGATTACAACAAAACGAAAGGTGTGATTCCATGGCGGAGCGCGTGAGGGCGCAGACCCTGCGCCTGACAGCGCCGGTTTACGCGGCCTGCTGGGCCGCTGCGGGCGGCAGCAAGGAGGGGGACGGTCCCCTCTCCAAAGGCTTTGACTGGATCTCCCGGGACTCCTACTTCGGCTGTGACAGCTGGGAGAAGGCGGAGACGGAGATGCTCCGCGGCTGTCTGGAGCTCTGTCTTGAAAAGGCCCCCTCTCCCCCGGACTGTATCCTGGGCGGCGATCTTCTGAATCAATGCGTCAGCTCCGCCTTCTCCGTCAAGGATACGGGCCTCCCCTATCTGGGGCTCTACGGGGCCTGCTCCACCATGGCGGAGGGGCTGGGATTGGCAGCGCTGCTGGTGGACGGCGGGGGCGTCTCCTCCGCCTGCGCCCTGACCGGCTCCCACTTCTGCACCGCCGAACGCCAGTACCGCTTTCCCCTGGAATACGGCGGCCAGCGCACCCCCACCGCCCAATGGACCGTCACCGGGGCGGGGGCGGTGTTCTTGTCCGGGGCGGGCAAGGGCGTGCGCATCACCCACGTCACCCCCGGCCACATCGTGGACGCGGGCATCACCGACGCCTGCAACATGGGCTCCGCCATGGCCCCCGCGGCCTTTGACACCATCCTTGCCCACTTCCGGGATACGGGGCGGGATTTTGCGGACTACGACGCGGTCTTCACCGGGGATCTGGGGGCCATCGGCCACGACATTCTGCAGGATCTGCTGCAGCGGGAGGGCCTCTCCCCCGGGCTGCGCTATCTGGACTGCGGGGTGCTGATCTACGATCTCAAGACCCAGGACGTGCATGCGGGCGGCTCCGGCTGCGGCTGTTCGGCGGCGGTGCTCTGCGCCCACATTCTGCCCGCCATGACGCGCGGCATTTGGAAGCGCGTCCTCTTTGCGGGCACCGGGGCGCTCATGTCCCCGCTGACCTGTCAGCAGGGCTGCAGCATCCCCGGCATCTGCCACGCAGTGGCGCTGGAATGGGAGGGAGATTGATGGAAATTCTGATCCCCTATATCAAAGCCTTTCTGGTGGGCGGGCTGCTCTGCCTCATCGGCCAGGCGCTCATCGACCGCACCGCCCTCACCCCGGCCCGGATCCTGACCAGCTACGTGGTGGCCGGGGTGATTCTGGGCGCGCTGGGCCTGTATCAGCCCCTGGCGGACTGGGCCGGCGCAGGGGCGGCGGTTCCCCTCACAGGCTTTGGAAACGCCATCGCCAAGGGGATAAGGAAAGCGGTAACAGAAAAGGGCCTGCTGGGCGTCTTCTCTGGGGCGTTCACGGCAGCCTCCACCGGCCTCGGCGCCGCGGTGGTGTTCAGCCTGCTGCTGAGTCTGCTGGCAAAGCCGAAGGACAAGGGCGAATAGATGCAAAAATCACCGGTCATTTGACCGGTGATTTTTGACGCAGATTGGTTTACATGATGGGGATCTTGATCTTCAGATCGCTGAGGGGCCAGGAGGAGCAGGCGTGGAACCAGCCCATCTCCTTGTCCATCTCGCGGCGGCCGTCGCCGATGGGAGAGACAAAGATCTCGCCCGAGAGCAGATGGCTGCGGCAGAAGCCGCACTCACCGTTGCGGCAGTGGGTGTCGATGGCGATGCCTGCCCGCTCCAGGGAGACGGCCACGGGCTCGGAGGCCTTGGCGTCGATGACATCCTCATGGATGCCGCGCACCACGGTGATCTTGAAGGTCTTCTCCTCGGTGCCCTTGGGGTAGCCGGGCAGGGTGGAGATGTCGGCGGGGTTGTTCACCACGTCGTGGCGGAAGCGCCGCACCGGCACGCCCATCTCGTCCAGGGCCTTCTTGACGAAGCGGAACATGGGCAGCGGGCCGCAGAACATGTAGGTGCAGTCCGGGGTGGAGTACTTCTCGATGATCTCCCGGGTGATGAAGCCCTTCTCGCCGGGCCAGTCGGGCTCGTCGGAGAGGACGTGGACCACCTTCACATCGGGGCAGGCGGCCTCGATCTCGTCCAGCTCCTTCTTGAGGACGATGTCGTTGGCCTTGACGGAGCCGTAGAGGATGGTGAGCTTCACGCCCTTCATCTTGCCGCTCATGATCTCCTTGGCCATGGAGTGGAAGGGGGTGATGCCGGAGCCGCCGGCCAGGGCCACCAGTTCCCTGGAGTCACGCAGGGGCTCCCAGTAGAAGAAGCCGAAGGGCAGCGCGCCCTCCAGGGTGTCGCCCACCTTCACGTTCTCGAACAGGTAGTCGGGGACGAAGTAGGGCACGTTGCGGCGCACGGTGATCTCAAAGAAGGGGTGCTCGCCTCTGGCCTCGTAGGGGGCGGAGGAGATGGTGTAGGGGCGGGAGAGCACGCTCTCGCCGATGTTGAGACGGAAGTTCACATACTGGCCGGACTGGAACACGGGGATATGCCCGTCGGCAGACTCAAAGCGGAACACGCGGGAGGTGGGAGAGGCTTCCCGGATATCCACGACCTTGAAGGTCATGTGCTCGGGATGCAGCAGATCCGCCACCTCGCGGATGGGGTCCTTGGGATCGGGGATGGGAGAGCCCTTGGCGAAGTTTTCCTCTCTGAGCTTGGTGACGCGGGAGGCTCCGCCGACGTCCTTCAAAAAGCCTTTGACTTTGATGCTCATTTCTTCTGGGCCTCCTTTTTCTTCTCCATATCTTCCTTGACGCCCTTGGCGGCGGCGCGGCCGTTGGTGATCTGCGGGCCCATGCCGTCACCGGACATGCCGTGGGCGCCGGCGAACTCCAGACCCTCGATGAAGTGGTCCTTCTCCTTCATCTGCAGTCTCGCCACGGCGTGGTCCTCCATGGAGTGGAGATATCCGTAGATGTTGCCCTTCCAGGCGCCCACATAGTGGGAGACCGTCATGGGCGTGGTGACCTCGATCTCGGTGATGCGGGGGCGGAAGTCCACCTTGGTGATCTTGATGCACTCGTCGATCATCTCGGAAGCCAGGCGGCGCTTGAGATCGTGGTACTCCTCCTCCTTGACGCCCTCAAAGGGCTTGGAGGGAACCAGGGCCGTGATGGAGAGCTGGGTGTAATCCTGGGGCAGGGTGGGATTGGCGTAGTTGAGGCAGATGGTGGTGATGTAGTTGTAGGGCTCGGTGAGGTTGGCGTAATTCTCCCAGATCTTGTTGGTGTCCATGGTGCTGCCGGAGAAGGTGGAGTAGTTGATGATGCCGTTTTCTTCCGGCGTGCCCTCGATGACCATGATGACGGACACGGGGACGACGGAGAGCTTGCGGTTGTTGATCATCTTGATGGCGCCCTCGGGCACTTCGCTTAAAGGCTCGATCATCTGGCTGTACACCTTGTTGGGGTACGGGCCGGAGATGACATAGTCGCAGTGGATCTCGTCGCCGCGGCGGGTGCGCACGCCGTAGACCTTGCCGTCCTTGACCAGGATCTTCTCGACCTCCTGGTTGAACTCGTACTGAGCGCCGTTTTCCTCGCACTTGGCCTGGAGCTTCATGCTCATCTCATGGCTGAAGCCGCGGCAGACGTAGGAGCCGGTGAAGTAGTCGGCCATCAGGAAGGCGTAGATGGTGAAGGGCAGATCGTCCATGCGGTTGCCCACATAGATCCAGTAGGGCGTCAGCATCTCGACGGCCTTCTTGGGCAGGTTGAAGGTGTTGATGACCTCGGTGGCGGTGTAGCCCACGGTCTTGACAAAGTCGGGGTGCTTCATCAGCATCTGCACCTTGCTCATGGGGGTGACGGAGAGGATGTTCATGCTGTCGTAAACGCGGCGGCAGAGCAGCATCAGCTCGTGCACCTTGTCATAGGTGCCGGGGCAGACCTCGTCGATCTCCTTGGCGACGGTGGTGTAGCTGTCGTCATAGTCGTGATGGAGGATCTTGTCGATGCCGGAGTTGGGCAGGGCCACGCGGTAGCACTCGTTGACGGGGAGCCAGTCCACGTCCACGCCCATATCCTCGAAGAACTGGCCCACCTTCAGGCGCTTGCCCGGGCGGCCGATGGACATCATCTCATGGAGGGTGGCCTCGATCTCGAAGCCGTTGCGCACAAAGTCCGTGGCAAGGCCGCCGGGCATGTTGTGCTTCTCAAGGATCAGAATGTCCTTGATGCCCCAGGCCTGCAGCTGCAGGCAGGCGGACATGCCGGCCAGGGCGCCGCCGATGATGACCACGTCATAATGGTCTTTGTAGAATTTCATACACTCATCCTTTCGAAAAAACAGGGGGCAGAGGCCTGCCCCCTATTCAGATGGGAAATCGATTAGAAGAAGCGCTCGACCAGCTCGCGGGAGTACTCGGCCGTCTCGTCCATGTCGCCGAAGGACATGACCTCGCCGGCATAGAAGGTATCGTACTTGCCCTGCATGGCCTCGACCTTGTCGTACCAGCCGGCGGCGTAATCCTCGCAGGAGACATGCGGGAAGTAGTACACGGACCACTTGTTGATGACTTCCTCGGCGGGGTTGCCCATGGTCTTGAGATCCTCGAGAACCATCTCGTTGCACTTCTCGTAGGGGATCTCCTTCATGTTCTTGTGGGTGCGCAGCGCGTAGGTGGTGATGACCTGATCCACGGTCTCCTTCCAGCGGCGGTAGTAGACCATCAGGTGGCCCAGCTTCTCGGGAACCATGTTGTCGAAGACATAGTAGGAGATCTCGGGGTGATTCTCGGGCGTGGTGGTGAAGGCCTGGACGGTGTAGCGCTCGTAGTCGATCTTGGAGAAGAGCTCCTTCTCGTCGTCGCGGGCGTCGAAGTAATCGACCATGCCGTTGTTGCAGCCCATGTTGCCGTCAGCAACGTACAGAGGCGCAGTGACGATGATCTTGTCATACTCCTCGACCTCGCCGTTGACGGTGACGAAGACCTTGCCGTCGCGGCGCTCCACCTTCTCGATGTTGGAGTTGAGGCGGGCGGGGTGCATGATGTGGTCGTTGAGCTGCTCCCAGATGTACTGGGTGCCCTGCTCCCAGGTCCAGAGGTTGACCTTGACAAAGTTCATGCAGGTCTGGAAGTCCAGGTACTTGAGGACGTAGGCCGCGGGGATCTCATCGAAGTAGCCGTAGCCGAAGGAGGTAAAGGGGCCGATCCAGATCTTCTGGACGAGCTCGCAGCCGTTCTTCTCGCAGAATTCCTTGAAGGGCAGCGCCAGATCCTTCAGGTTGGGGTTGACGCCCTCGACCTTCTCGCGGCCGGGAGTCACGGCAAAACCGTCGTAACGGCCCTCGGCAACGCCGCGGTGGCCGTTGACGTCATAGCCCTGGTACTTGGTCTCCAGCAGCTCGCCGAACTTGGTCAGCTGCTTCTTCATCTTCAGCAGCCAGGGGTTTCTGATGATGTTGCCCAGGGTTCTGGCAAAGGGCTCGATGACCTTGCCGCTGGCGTCCTTGTAGTTGCGGTTGAGCTTGGGGCCGTCGTGGGTGATGCCGCAGAACTCCTCCACATCATGCACAGCGTAGTAAGAGGGCACGCCCATGATGGCGCCCATCTCATAGCGCTTGCCGTTGTAGTGGGGGGACCAGCACTTGCCGCCCACTCTGTCAGACTTCTCCAGGATGGAGTAGTTGGTATAACCCTTCTTCTCCAGATACATGCCCGCGGACAGGCCGGCAGGGCCGCCGCCGACGATGCAGATGCGCATATTCTTGTCCATGTTACCCTCCAAAAAGTTAAAATTTTGAAAGCATTTGAAGACAAATCTTCTATGTTAAAGATACAACAGAGGCGGGAAAAATTCATTATACAATTTTGTCAAAAATGTCAGGTTTTGCTCCCGCCGCGGGAAAAAAGCCTTTGCAAGTCGGGGCGGCTATGATATAGTGAGAAGAGGAAAAACAGCCAAGCGGGAGGTGGTTCCTTGCGATTTGATTCCTTTTCGCAGATGATCGGATACTGGGCGGACAGAACGCCCGACGCGCCCGCGCTGATCTTTGACGCGGGCGGAAAACAGACCCTCTCCTTCGCGCAGCTCAGGCAGACGGTGACGGACCGCGCGGACGCGCTGCGGGCGGAGGGCAAAACCTGTCTCGGCGTCCTCTCGGACGGCAGCGCCGACTGCGTGATCGAGATCTTTGCCGCCGCGGCGGCCGGGCTGCAGGTGGTGATGCTGGACGCGTCGCTGCCGGACGAGACGCTGCAGGCCCTGCTCCGTTACGGAGACGTGGACTGTCTCTGGGGCGATGAGGATCTCTGTGAAGAGCTCTCCCCCTTCCTCACCTCCGGGGTGACGGACGGCGTGGGGAAGCTCCTGTTCTTCACCTCCGGCACCACAGACCGCTCCAAGGCCGTGGTGCTCACCGACCATTCCCTTTGCCAGAGCGCCTACAACGGCGGGGCCAAGCTCCCCCTCTCCCCGGAGGACCGGCTGCTGTGCATGCTGCCCCTGGGCCACGTGTTCGGCTTTGTGTGCGGTCTGCTCTGGGGCCTGAGCTGCGGCGCATCCGTGGCCCTGGGCCGGGGTCCGCGGCACTACGCGGACGACTGCATGTACTTTGAGCCCACGGCCCTGTCCGCCGTGCCCCTGCTGCTGGGCTTTCTGATTCAGCACAGGCTCTTCAATCCCGGGCTGAAGCTGGTGCTGGTGGGCGCGGGCGACTGTCCCCGTCCCCTGCTTGCCGCGGCGGCCGCCATGGGCGTGCGCGTCAGCTTCGGCTACGGGCTGACAGAGACCAGCTCCGGCGTCGCCATCAGCATCTCCGGCGACCCCTTCGCCATGGAGATCTGCCCGGACGATACCATCACCCTAGCCGAGGACGGCGAAATTCTCATCGAAGCCCCCACCTGCATGATGCAGGGCTACTACAAGCGCCCCAAAGACACCGCGGCGGTGCTGGTGGACGGCGTCCTCCGCAGCGGCGATCTGGGCCGCTTCGACGAGGAGGGCAAGCTCCACATCACCGGCCGGAAGAAGGACATGCTGGTCCTCTCCGACGGCACCAAGCTCTTCCTGCCCGAGTATGAGGCCGAATTGATGCAGACCCTCGGCCATCGGGAGCTGGCGGTCATCCTGCTGGGCGGCCGCCCGACCCTGGTCTTCTCCGGCGAAGGGGAGGAAAAAGGCATCCTGGAAAAACTGCGGCCCGTGATGGCCGCCCGCCCCCGCGGGCAGCAGCTGGCCCGCGTGATTGTAACCGACACCCCGCTGCCGCGCACGGCCACGGGAAAAATCAAACGTTGGGAACTCCAACAGGAAATGGAGACATTATGACAAGAGAAGAAGTACTGGAAAAGATCCGCAAGGTCATCGTCGACTGCGTGCCCGAAATGGTACCCGAAAATCTCAACGAGGACACCGTCATCAACACCGAAACCGCCATCGACTCCATGGGCTTTATTCTGGTCATCTGCAAGCTGGAGGCCATGTTCAACGTGCGCATTCCCGAACGGCAGTGGCAGAAGCTCGCAACCATGGGCGACGTGGCCGACGCCATCATGAAGCGTCTTCCCAAGGAATGAGCGTCTATACCACCGAGCTGCGCCTGCGCAACAAGGACGTCAATCTCCACCGGCGTCTGCGCACCGCCATGCTCTTTGAGCTGATGCAGGAGGCCTCCATCCGCCATACGGAGGAGCTGGGCATGGGCCGGAAGATGACCCTGGACCGGGGCCTTCTGTGGATGGTCACCCTGCAGCGGGCGGAGATCGCCCGCATGCCGGAATATGACGAGTGCATTACCCTGGAGTCCTGGCCCGGGGAGACCATGCACCTGCTCTTTCCCCGCTATTACCGCGTGCTGGACGAGGGCGGGAACACCCTGGTTTCGGCCAGCGCCCTCTGGGCCCTGGTGGATCAGGAGACCCGGCGCATGATTTTTCCCGACCGCTACGGCGTGCATGTGGAGGGCTGCGTCACCGGGCATGAGATCGAGCTCCCCTCCCCCCCGCGGAAGGCGCAGGGCGGAGAGGTCAGCCGCTTCACCGTGCCCTTCAGCTATCTGGACTTGAACGGTCACATGAACAACACCCGTTACTTTGACCTGGCAGAGGACCTCATCCCCGCCGCGGCGGAAGGCCGGGCGCTGCGGGAGATCCAGGTGGAGTATTCCAGCGAGGCCCGTCTGGGCGACTCGCTCTCCGTCACGGTCGAACAGGACGGCGGCCGCTTCTTTGTCAGCGGCGAGACGGAAAAGAAAATCTTTCGCATGTGTATGTCCTACGCATAGCACAAAACCCGGAGGCTTTTTGAACAGTCTCCGGGTTTTTGTCAATCCCGCCGCCGTCTGTTTCTGTTGCTTTTTTATCAAAATCACGGTAGAATGAAACGGGTGTGTGAGAAACCCTGCTATCAAAAAAACCAGCATTTTGCTGAATGTAAGGAGAGAACCCTATGGCACATCTGAGACCGAAAATCGTCAAGCTCTGTCATGTCATCGGCGGCATTTCCGGCGTTGTCAACAAGATTGACGAGAACGCGCCCGAGTACTACGCCCTGGCCGACATCGTCTCCGACGAAGAGGCCGACATCGCCATCGCCGCCGGTCTGCGCAAGGAGCGCACCGCGGGGTACCTTGCCAAGAAGGTGGGCAAGACCGTGGAAGAGATCATGCCCAGTCTGGACAACCTGGTCTACTACGGCGTCTTCCGCCGCACCTACTCCGAGGCCGACGGGCAGGACGTCTACTTCATGCAGATCTTCGCCCCCGGCATTCTGGAGATGATGGTCAACAACGTCCCCCTGATGACCGCCCACCCCGAGATCGGCCGCGCCTTTGAGGAGTACACCCGTCTGCGCATGCAGAGCATGGGCCCCATCCTGCCCGACGGCTACGGCCTGATGCGCGTGGTGCCCGTGGAGAGCGCCATCGAGGGTCTCCCCGGCGTCAGCCCCTATGAGAAGCTCAGCTACTATCTGGACAAGTACAAGACCTTCTCCGTCTCCCCCTGCTCCTGCCGCGCTTCCCGCACCAGCATCAATGACGGCTGCGGCCACCTGGATCAGGAGATGTGCATCCAGATGGGCAAGGGCGCGGAGCACTACATCCGCTCCGGCCGCGCCCGGCAGATTACCAGGGAAGAGGCCCTGGAGATCATCAAGCGGGCCGAGGACAACGGCCTCATGCACGACATGCCCAACATCGAGGAGGCCGGCGACTCCGCCGCCATCTGCAACTGCTGCGCCTGTGCCTGCTTCGGCCTGCGCGCGGGTCTGATGTTCGGCGCCCGGGACGCCATCCGCTCCAACTTTGTGGCCGAGGTGGACGAGGCCAAGTGCGTGGCCTGCGCCCAGTGTGTGGAAAACTGTCCCGCCAACGCCCTGAAGCTGGGCCAGAAGCTCTGCTCCACCGACGAGCTGGCGGTGCCCGAATACGCCAAGCTCACCAACACCTTCAACTTCAAAAACGCCTTCAACCCCAACTACCGCGAGAACCGCGAGGACGTGCTGCCCACCGGCACCGCCCCCTGCAAGACCGCGTGTCCCGCCCACATCGCCGTGCAGGGCTACCTGAAGCTGGCGGCCCAGGGGCGCTACACCGAGGCGCTGGAGCTGATCAAGAAGGAGAACCCCTTCCCCGCCGTCTGCGGCCGCATCTGCAACAAGCGCTGCGAGGCCGCGTGCACCCGCGGCGGCATTGACGAGGCCGTCGCCATCGACGAGGTCAAGCGCTTCATCGCCGACCACGACCTGAACGAGGACACCCGCTTTATCCCCAGGATGCTCAACCAGATCGGCAGACCCTATACCGAGAAGATCGCCGTCATCGGCGCCGGTCCCGCGGGTATGAGCTGCGCCTACTACCTGGCCAACAAGGGCTACCCCGTCACGGTCTTCGACCGCAACCCGGTCCCCGGCGGCATGCTGGTGCTGGGCATCCCCAACTTCCGCCTGGAGAAGGACGTGCTCAACGCCGAGATCGACATCCTCAAGGAGATGGGCGTGGAGTTCAAATGCGGCGTGGAAGTCGGCAAGGACGTCACCATCCAGCAGCTGCGGGACGAGGGCTATAAGGGCTTCTATCTCGCCATCGGCGCGCAGAAGTCTTCCCCCCTGGGCGTCAAGGGCGACGATCTCGAGGGCGTCTTCGGCGGCGTTGAGTTCCTGCGCGAGGTCAACCTCGGCGGCAAGCCCGCCGTGGGCAAGCGCTGCGCCGTCATCGGCGGCGGCAATGTGGCCATGGACGTGTGCCGCACCGCCGTGCGTCTGGGCGCGGACAACACGTATATTATCTACCGCCGCTCCGAAGCCGAGCTGCC
>JBGUNL010000170.1:0-3037 GCA_045117295.1 Candidatus Limivicinus sp. | reverse complement strand
CGCCCGGGGCTTGATTTTTCTGCCAGATACGGTAAAATACTCTTGTTTGAAACAAAACTTTCTGGGAGGAAAACCACCATGACTTATGAAATGGACATCGCGGGGCTGAAGCGAAATCTGCCCCTGTGCAAGCTCACCGACGATCTGAGCATCGGCGCCTTCGTCATCTTCGGCGACGTGGAGCTGACCGTCCACTGCGCAGCCCAGCTCTTAAAGCGCGCCCCGGAATATGACTACCTGATTGCCCCCGAGGCCAAGGCCATCCCCCTGGTCTACGAGATGGCCCGCCAGAGCAAGGCGGAGAAGTACTTCATCGCCCGCAAGGGCGCCAAGGCCTATATGCAGGGCACCTTTGAGGTCACCGTGAAGTCCATCACCACCATGGGCGTGCAGCGCCTGGTGCTGGACGCGGAGGACGCGGCCATGATCAAGGGCAAGCGCATGCTCATCATTGACGACGTGATCTCCACCGGCGAGTCCCTCCACGCCACCGAGGAGCTGGTCAAGCAGGCCGGCGGCATCGTAGCCGGGCGCATGGCGGTCCTGGCCGAGGGCGACGCCCAGAACCGGGACGACATCATCGTGCTGGCCCCCCTGCCCCTCTTCAACGCCGACGGCACCCCCAAGGCGTAAGTTCTATAAGAAGCAAAAACTCCCGCGGTTTTTGAACAACACCCCACTTGTTAGACAGTATGGGATACTACTAACAAGTGGGGTGTTGTTTTATGCCAAAGGGGATACCAAACAAGCAGCCATTGTAGGGGCCGACGCCCTCGGCGGCCCGTCCTTTTCAATCACCGATATAATCAAATGGACATGATTGGGCATGATGACATGTTTATCAACATGAACGCCCGGGGTGTTTTCCGTGGAGAGAATGTATCTCTCCACGATTTGACCGATGCGTGGCAGTCTCACCTGCGGGCCGCCGAGGGCGTCGGCCCCTGCGGTGATGTTCGATAGAATGCAGCGTTTTTCGCTGCGGGATCGACATGTCTCCTGCCTCTCTCCGCCCCTTTACATCTCAAACAGATTGATCTGGTTGGTCTCGGGCATGTCGCCCAGGGCGCCCAGAGATTTGAGCTGCTCCAGGTGGGTCTGGCTGACCTTGGGGCAGGCGGCGGAGAGCTCCTGCACGGAGACGAACTTCTGCCCGCTCTCGCCGGCGCGCATCAGATCCCAGGCCGCGGTCTCGCCCAGACCGGAGATGGCCACAAAGGGCGGACGCAGGCGCTTGTCCTCCGTGATGAGGAACTTGGTTGCGTGAGACCGGTAGAGGTCGATGGGGGCAAAGTCAAAGCCCCGCATGTTCATCTCGTACACGGCCTCCATGGTCACCAGCAGATCCTCCTCGTTGGCGGTGAGGGTGGGGCGGCGGTGCATCTCGTTGATCCTGCGGCGCACGTCGTCGGCCCCGCCGCACATCATGGCCGCGTCGAAGCCGCCCTTCTGGCTGCGGCGGTAGAAGTAGGCCGCGTAGAAGGCCAGGGGCTCGTGCACCTTGAACCACGCGATGCGGAAGGCCATCATGACGTAGGCCACCGCGTGGGCCTTGGGGAAGAGGTAGGCGATCTTCCGGGCGGATTCGATGTACCACTCGGGCACGCCCAGGGCGCGCATCTGCTCCTCGGCGTCGTCGGGGAAGGAGCCGGTCTTCTTCACCTTGCCCTTGCGCACGGCCTCCATGGTCTTGAAGGCCAGGGCGGGCTTGATGCCGACCGAGATGAGATAGAGCATGATGTCGTCGCGGCAGCCGATGGTCTCGTTGACGGAGGCCACGCCGTTTACGATCAGGTCGTGGATGTTGCCGGCCCACACGTCGGTGCCGTGGGAAAAGCCGGACAGGCGGATCAGGGTGTCAAACTGCTTCGGCTGGGTGTCCACCAGCATCTGGCGGGTGAAGGGGGTGCCGAATTCCGGCACGCCGATGGAGCCGGTCCTGCCGATAATGGGGTCGTCGTCCGGCAGACCCAGGGCCGCCGGGGAGGTGAAGATGGACATGGTCTCCGGGTCGGACAGGGAAATCTCCTTGGCGTCCACGCCGGTCATGTCCTCCATCATGCGGATCATGGTGGGGTCATCGTGGCCCAGCTCGTCCAGCTTCAGGAGGTTTGCCTCCATGCAGTGGTACTCAAAATGGGTGGTGATGATGTCGGAGTTGGGGTCGTCCGCCGGGTGCTGCACGGGGCAGAAGTCGGTGACGTCCTTGTCCTGGGGGATGACCACCAGGCCCCCCGGGTGCTGGCCGGTGGTGCGCTTGATGCCCACCAGACCCAGGGACAGGCGGTTTTCCTCCGCCTTGGTGGCCTGGATACCCCGCTCCTCCAGGTATTTCTTCACGTAGCCGTAGGCGGTCTTCTCGGCCAGAGTGCCGATGGTGCCGGCCCGGAACACGTGGTCGGCGCCGAAGAGCGTCTCCGTGTACTTGTGGGCCTTGGCCTGGTACTCGCCGGAGAAGTTCAGGTCGATATCCGGCGTCTTCTCGTTGCCGGGAAAGCCCAGGAAGGTCTCAAAGGGAATGTCGAAGCCCTCCCGCTTCATGCGCGTGCCGCAGTCGGGGCAGTCCTTTTCCGGCATGTCCGCGCCGCAGCCGTAGCTGCCGTCGGTGATGAACTCCGAGTGGCAGCACTTGGGGCAAACATAGTGGGGCGGCAGGGAGTTGACCTCCGTGATGCCGGACATGTAGGCCACGATGGAGGAGCCCACGCTGCCCCGGGAACCGACAAGGTAGCCGTTTTCCAGAGAGTTCTGCACCAGCTTCTGGGCGGACATGTAGATGACGTCGTACTGGTGGTCCAGGATGGTGTTGAGCTCCGTGTCCACGCGCTTCTGTACGATCTCCGGCGGGTTTTCGCCGTAGATGCGGTGCATCTTGTCATAGACCAGGCGCTTGAGATCCTCGGCGGAGTTTTCGATTTTCGGCGCGAAGAGGTCCTTGGGCAGCAGCTCAATCTCCTCCACCTGGTCGGCGATGGCCCGGGTGTTGGTGACGACGACCTCTTTGGCCACGTCCTTGCCGAGGTAGGCAAACTCCGCC
>JBGUNL010000169.1:0-2559 GCA_045117295.1 Candidatus Limivicinus sp. | reverse complement strand
CTGGTCGCCGTTGGTGACGATGAGCTTGTTCTCCCAGGTGCGCAGCGCCGCGTAGATGATGAGGGAGGGGTCCTTGACCTTGCTCTCGTCGAAGGGGCGGGTGTAGAGCACGCCGTCGTCCAGGACGAAGACGCGGTTGCGGGAGTTGGCCGAACGGCCCATGATGAAGTAAGCCGTGACGGCCTTTTTGCCGTCGGGCGTGCGGCCGAGGACGATGCCTCTGCCCACGTAGGAGTTGCCCGCGATGAGTTCCTCGGGGGTGCTGATCTTGTAGATGTCCATTCCTTATGCATTCCTTTCCCGGCTGAGGCGTTCTGCCACCAGCTCCGTTGCCTGCGGAAGGAGGATCCATTCCGCTTCTTCCATGACCCGGCGCTGCAGGATCTCCGGCGTGTCGCCGGGCCGGATCTCGACTGCCTTTTGGAGGAGAATCTGTCCCCCGTCGGGGATCTCGTTGACGTAGTGCACGGTGGCGCCGGTGACCTTGACGCCGTAGGCGAGGGCGGCCTCGTGGACCTTGAGTCCGTAGTAGCCCTTGCCGCAGAAGGAGGGGATGAGCGCGGGGTGTACATTGAGGATGCGATTGGGATAGCGGCGCGTAAAGTCCGCCGAGAGGATGGACAGGAAGCCGGCCAGGACGATCATGTCGATGTGATGTTTTTCCAGCGCGGCGAGGATCTTCTCCTCAAACTCCGCCTGGTCGGCGCAGTCCCTGCGGGAGACCACCACGCTGGGGATACCGGCCTTTTCGGCCCGTTCCAGGGCGTAGACGCCGGGCTTGCTGGCCACCACAAGGGCGATGTGCCCGCTGTGGATCCGGCCCGCCCGCTCCGCGTCGATCAGCGCCTGGAGATTGGTGCCGCCGCCGGAGACGAAAACCGCGATCTGAATCATGCCTTTGCTCCTTTCCCCCAGAGCTGCAGCGCCGGCAGCAGCATGGCGCCCAGGGCGTTGCCGATGATGACGAGCCACAGAAAGACGAAGGCTTTCAGGGACACAATGCCGGAGACGGCGAAGTAGAACATGTCCGCGATGGAGTGCTCAAAGCCGGAGAGAATGAACACCGGGATGCAGAAGAGAATGCCGAGAGGGGTCTGCCGTTCCTTCCAGATGCTCACGGCGAGATACATCAAAATCCCGCAGAAGACGCCGCGGATCAGCGCGGCGGCGGGGGCCTGCGCAAGCTTGGCCGCGCAGATCGTCCGGGCTGCCTCCCCGAGGGCCGGCAGGCCGAGGCGAAGGAAAAAGCCGCAGAGGAAGGTGCCGATGAGATTGCCGAGCAGGCCCGCAAGCAGCAGCTGCAGGGCGGGTTTGCTTCGATCCTCCGGCAGAAAGCCCACCTTGCCGGTGAAGAGGGCGTAGCCCTTCATGCAGATGCACAGCAGCGCCACCGAGAAGAGCACCGCGCCCGCCAGCCGGTTATCCACGGCGAGAAAGACGCTGCCGCCCAGGGCGATGCAGACCCCGGCGGAGACGCCGCTGAGGGTGTCTCTCAGCATAGGACCACCTTGTCGCTTCCTTCGGTGATCTCACCGAGCAGGTAGGCGTCCTCGCCCTGCGCCCGCAGGACGGCGAGCGCCGTGTCCGCGTCCTCTTTGGCGACCACCACGCTCATGCCCACGCCCATGTTGAAAGTGTTGAACATGTCGCGCTCGGGGATGTCTCCGGCCTTTTGGATCAGATCGAAGATGGGGGGCGTCTTCACCGCGGCCTTCTCGATCTTCGCGCAGAGCCCGTCCGGGATGGAGCGGGGGATGTTCTCGTAGAAGCCGCCGCCGGTGATGTGGCTGACACCCTTGACCGGGACCCTGTCAAAGAGGGCCAGCATGGGTTTGACGTAAATCTTCGTCGGGGTCAGCAGGGTTTCGCCCACGCCCTTGCCGCCGAGTTCGGGGACAGGGGAGGTGATGTCGGCCTCGCCCACGCGGAAGACCTTGCGCACCAGGGAGAAGCCGTTGGAGTGGACGCCGCTGGAGGGCAGGGCCAGCACCGCGTCGCCGGGGCGCATGGTCTTGTTGTCCAGGATCTTTTCCCGGTCCACCACGCCCACGCAGAAGCCCGCCAGGTCGTACTCGTCCTCGGGGTAGAAGCCGGGCATCTCGGCGGTCTCGCCGCCGATGAGGGCGGCGCCGGACTGGACGCAGCCCTCGCTCACGCCCTTGACAATGGCCTCGATGCGCTCGGGCACGTTCTTGCCGCAGGCGATGTAGTCCAGAAAGAACAGGGGCTTTGCGCCGCAGCAGAGCACGTCGTTGACGCACATGGCCACACAGTCGATGCCAACGGTGTCGTGCCTGTCCAGCAGGAAGGCCAGCTTGAGCTTGGTGCCCACGCCGTCGGTGCCGGAGACCAGCACCGGGCGAGCCATGCCCTTGACGTCCAGCTCAAAGAGCCCGCCGAAGCCGCCGATGTCGGATACGACCCCGGCGGTGAGGGTTCTCGCGATGTGGGACTTCATCAGCTCCACGGCCTTGTAGCCGGCCTCGATGTCCACGCCGGCCGCGGCGTAGGAGGCGGAATGAGAATTGCTCATGGCGTTTCTCCTTGTTTGTTTTGATT
>JBGUNL010000168.1:0-3913 GCA_045117295.1 Candidatus Limivicinus sp. | reverse complement strand
AGGCGCGGGCCGCCGGGGCGTCGCCCCGCCAGGAGTGTCCGTTCAGGTATCCCCCATGATGGCTTTTTCTCTCGCGCGCATCCGGCGCTTCCCCTCGCCCTCGTCCACGTGGTCGTAGCCCAGCAGATGCAGGACGGAGTGTATCGTCAGGTACTGGATCTCCCGGCCGAAGCCGTGGCCGAATTCCTCCCCCTGGGCCTGGCAGCGCTCCAGAGAGATCATCATATCCCCCAGCATCAGCGCCCCGGTCTCCGGGTCCTGATCGCACAGCGCCGGGTCAAAGTCCCCGGGCGTCAGCTCGTTCATGGGAAAGCTCAGCACGTCGGTAGGCCGGTCGATGTCCCGAAACTCCCGGTTCACCTCCCGGATGCCCGCGTCGTCGGTCAGCATCACGCTGATCAGGCAGGGCTTGCCGACGCCCTCCGCGTCCAGCGCCATGCGGACGGCTTTCTTGATCAGCCGCGCGGCCTCCGGATGGCCGAGGCCGGTTTTCTCCCGGGAAATCTCCACTTCGTGTTCCATGTTTTATCCTCTCTTATAGCGCCGCGGCGGCTGCTTCTTTTCAGGCTCCGCCGGGTTTTTCTTGTCGTAGACCTCGTAGGCCTCGATGATCTTCTGCACCAGCCGGTGGCGCACCACGTCGGAACCCGTCAGGGTGCAGACCGCGATATCATCGATGCCCTCCAGCACCTTCATGGCCACCTTGAGGCCGCTGGTCTTGTCCTCCGGCAGGTCGATCTGGGTGATGTCGCCGGTGATGACCACCTTGGAGCCGAAGCCAATGCGGGTCAAAAACATCTTCATCTGCTCCCGGGAGGTGTTCTGCGCCTCGTCCAGGATGATGAAGCTGTCGTCCAGGGTGCGGCCGCGCATATAGGCCAGGGGCGCCACCTCAATATTGCCCCGCTCCAGATACTTCTGATACGTATCCGCGCCCAGCATGTCAAACAGCGCGTCGTACAGGGGCCGCAGGTAGGGGTCCACCTTGCTCTGCAGATCGCCGGGCAGAAAGCCCAGGCGCTCCCCCGCCTCCACGGCCGGGCGCGTCAGGATGATGCGGTTGACCTCCTCCGCCCGGAAGGCGGCCACCGCCGCCGCCACGGCGAGATACGTCTTGCCGGTGCCCGCCGGGCCGATGCCCAGGGTGATGGTGTTGTTGGCAATGGCGTCGCAGTAGGCCTTCTGGCCCAGGGTCTTGGGCTTGATGGGCTTGCCCTTGGCGGTGATGCAGACCACGTCCCCGGCAAGCTCGGAGATCTTGGTCTCCTTCCCCTCGGACACCAGTTTGAGGATGTAGCGCACGTTCTGCGCGTCGATGTTTTCCCCCTTGGCCGCCAGGGTCAGCAGGCCGTTGATAGCCTTTTCCGCCAGCATGACGTTCTCCGCTTCGCCGCAGATGTGGATCTGGTTGTCCCGATCCAGCACCTTGACGCTCAGCTCGTTTTCGATGATACGGAGGTTCTGGTCGAAGGAGCCGAAGACGCTGATGACATGCTCCATTCTCTCTACTTCTATGGTTTTGTTGATCATGTTGTTCCTTTCGGCGCGGTTCAGGCCTCCCCTTCCCGCGCGCGGGCTATGTTTTCCAGGCAGTGAGCCCGGAGCGTCACCACCAGCAGGCCGTCCCTCTCAAAGGCGGCAAAGCTGTGTTCCAGGATCTGACCCTCCAGGCCGCTCTGCAGGCGATCCATCAGCCGGGCCGCCATCCGGGCGGAATCCGCCGGCTGCTCCCTATGCCGGCTGCGGACCAGTGTTTCCCGCACGATGCGGATCGGCAGCGCAAACAGCCCCTCTTTCCCGAGGGTAAGCTCTGAAACGATTTTATCACATCCGTCAATAGCTTTTCCACTGCTAAAATACAAATTCACACGTCTTTTTCCGAAGCACACGGCAAAGCGGCTCAAAGCCGGGCCGCCGCGCTGCTTGGCGGTCTCCGTCAATGGACAGACAGCGCTGATTTCCCGCCAGGTCTCCGCCAGCACGCTGCCCCTGGCCCGACCCTCGCCGGGAATGCTCCGGGCGAGGCTCTGCCCCTCCGTGACGACCTCGCCCTCCTGTACCAGCGCCTGGCCAGAGAGGATGGAGACCCGCCGCACCAGCCCGCTCCGGGCAGCCGCCAGATTTGAGGAGGCGGACTCAGACTCCAGAGACGGCCGGTCCTCCCGCTCCCGTACCAGTACGACGGCCCTGGAGCCGCAGATGTTGACGCTCATCCACCCCAGCTCCGGCAGCTTCTGCATGGCCTCGCTGCGCAGCAGCTCCGTGGAAAGTCCCGGCCAGAAGCTGCCGACGCCAAGACCCGCATCCTCCAGGGCGCGGAGGATTTCCCCACTGCCGATCCTCTCCGCGCCGCGGACCTCCACGCTCCACACGAAAAGGGACGAGAGCATCAGAAGCAGAGCGGCCAGCGCCATGCCGCCCGGCAGCAGCACCCGCCGCTTCAGAAAGCCGCGGATCCGGCTGCCGCCCCGCCGCTGTTCCAGTGTCATTTCACAGCCACAGCGCTCCGCAATCGTTTGCAGCTTCTGCAGAGCGCTCTCATAGCAGGTGAAGGCGACACGGTTTTCCCCTGTCCCCGCCAGCTCCCACAGCTCAATCCCCGCGGCCGCGGCCGCATTGAGAAAGCTCTCGGGAAAGGCGCCCATGATGTCCGCCCGGACAAGCCCCCGGAGTTGATCGCTCACACGCATGCTATTCCTCCCACTCCGCCCGCTGAATGCTCCCGCAGATCACAAGCCTGTCGCCGCGCAGGGTCCGGATGCGGAGATCCCGTCCCAGCAGGCTCAGCTTCTGCCGTCCCAGGCGCAGCACCACGCACTCCGGGGAGTAGGCCAGGATCCCCTGCTGCCCCTCGATCAGTGCCTGTCTGCCCCCGCTGAGCGTCACACAGCCCGCCCCGGGCAGCAGTTCGCCGGGCAGATCCAGCTTGTCAGCCAGGGCCGCCGCCCATTCCCTGCTTTCCTTCATCCGCAGCACCTCTTTTCCGGGATAAGCCTATGCCGCCGAACATAGAGTGATACATGGACAAGGAGGCGTTGCCATGACCAAACCCGATTCCCGCCGCAGGATGCTTCTTCCCCTTCTGACAGCGCTCCTGCTGCTGTTTCTGCTGCTGATCTCCGCCGAGGCCGCGGCCGACGGCTGCCGGAGGGCCCTGGCCGTCTGCGCAAGAATGCTCGTCCCCGCGCTGTTTCCGTTTTTTGTGCTGTCCTCCCTGCTCAACGCCCTGGGTTTGCCGGGTCTGCTTGGCCGCGCCCTCGCCCCCGCCGCCATGCGTCTCTACGGCGTGAGCGGCGCCGGGGCCTCCGCGCTGCTGATGGGTCTCTGCGGCGGGTATCCCACCGGCGCGGCTTACATCGCGGAACTGGAAAAAAACGGCGCCGTCACCTGCCGGGAGGCCGAACGCCTGCTGGCCTTCTGCAACAACTCCGGCCCTGCCTTTCTCATCGGCGCGGTGGGCTGCGGCGTCTTTCACTCGGTGAAGGCCGGGCTGCTGCTCTATGCGGCGCATGTCGCCGCGGCGCTGCTCACCGGGCTGTTCTTTCGCGTCCGCTCCTTTCCGGAGGAGATCCCGCCGGTCTTTCTCGATGCGGTCGATCCCGCTGCGGCGCTGACCGCCGCGGTGCGTCAGTCGGTGACGGCAATCCTGCAGGTCTGCGGCTTTGTGGTGTTTTTCTCCGTTTTGCTTTCCGCCGCGGAAAACCTCGGCCTTCTCGACCTGCCGCTGCGCGCGCTCACAGGACTGGGCGCCCCGCCCGTCGTTGTCCGCCCGCTGCTCGCGGGTCTGCTGGAGCTGGGCAGCGGCGTCGCCGCCATGGAGGGGATGGCCCTCTCTCCCGCCTCCCTGGCGCTGGCGGCCTTTCTCACCGGCTGGGGCGGGCTGTCCGTGTATTTTCAGACCAGGGCCCTGCTT
>JBGUNL010000167.1:0-9426 GCA_045117295.1 Candidatus Limivicinus sp. | reverse complement strand
TAGGAGGAATCGGCCACCTTGTAGTCCTTGAGGACCTCGCGGTTGATGTCCAAACCCACGCCGAGAGAGCTGCCCGGGCTGACGGTGCCGTCCGGATTGAGGCGCACCGGATTGACGAACGCCTCGTAGATCTTCGCGTCATACTGGGGCGGATAGAATTCCGCCATGATGACGTTGGGCAGGGCGCAGTCCAGATGCACGTGCACCTGCTGCTGGCCGTGGGGACTCATGACCAGGCCGTTGGCGTCGGCCATGGAGGCGATCTTCTGGTACTCGGTGATGCCGCCGCAGCAGGCCGCGTCCGGGTTGAGGATGTCCACAGCGTGGGTCGCAAACAGATCACGGAAGCCGTACCGGGTCATCTCGTTCTCGCCGGCGGCCAGGGGGATGAGGGTCTTCTCGGAGATCTTGCGGTAGCCGTCGTAGTCGTCGGCGTCCACGGGCTCTTCAAACCAGAAGGGGTGATACTCCTCCACCATCTTGGAAAACTCGATGGCCTCATAGGCCTTATAGGCGCAGTTTGCGTCCATCATGAGCTTGACGTCGTCGCCGACGACCTCGCGCACCGCCTTGACCCGGGCCGCGTCCTCCCGGAGGGACAGGACGCCCACCTTCATTTTGACCGCTTTGGCGCCCCAGCTGAGATATTCCTCCATCTCCTGCTGCAGCTCCTTGATGCCCTTGCCCGGGGCGTAGTAGCCGCCCGCGATGTAGTAGGGCACACTCTCCCGCGAGCCGCCCAGCAGCTGATAGAGCGGGATGCCGGAGACCTTGGAGCGGATGTCCCAGAGGGCGATGTCGATGGCGGAGATGCTCCAGAGGCTGTTGCCCTTGCGGCCCAGGAACTTGGGCACGTACATGCGCTTCCAGAGCTTCTCGTTGTTCAGGGGGTTCTCTCCGATCAGGAGCTGGCCCAGACGGTCCACGAAGTTGAGCTCATAGGAGGTGCCGTAGCCGGTGACGCCCTCGTCGGTCTCGATGCAGACCAGGTTCAAGGAGTTGTGGGTGAAGGTGGTCTTGCCGTTCTGAATGGGCTTATCCTTGGGCCATTTGTACTTTTCGGTATAGACCTTGGTGATTTTCATGCTGGAATCCTCCGGGCAGATGATGATTTAGAAGCAGGGCAGAACCGTCATGACGTAGAGCACGTAGATCAGGCAGAAGACCAGGGATACCAGCCAGCTCTGCTTGACCAGGCTCTTGATGTCGTAGCCGCCCACGCCCATGACGATGGGGATGGCGCTGGTGGCCATGGGGGTCATGTAGGCGGTCAGGCCCGCGGCGGTGATGATGACCAGCAGGCCGATGGGGTTTGCGCCGATGGCCTTGCAGGTGAGGATGACGATGGGGGCGAAGATGTTGATAACGGCCTGGTTCTGCATGAACTGGGTCAGCACGAAGGGGATCAGGAAGAAGATGAGGCCGAGGACATAGCCGTTGCGGACGCCGCCGACAGCAGCAGCCAGGGCGTTGCCGATCACGTCGCCGGCGCCGGTGGCGGTCATGGCGCCGGCCATGGCCAGAGCGCCGATGAGCATGAAGGCGATGTCGACGGGGAGGGCGGCGATGGCCTCCTTGCCGGTGAGGGTGCCGCAGAAGATGGTGAGCACAGCGCCGAGAAGGGTGACCTGCCAGGCGGCGAGGCCGAACTTGCTGCCGAAGAAGAAGAGGAAGATGACCAGGAAGAAGATGATCACGCCGGCCCAGTCGGCAAAGGGCTTGAGGGGGGTCTTCTGCTTGGCGACGGCCACGTCCTGCAGGGGCACGGGGGGCTGCTCGGGGGCGATCTTATAGCCCATGGTCCAGGCCCACAGCGGGGCGATGATCAGCATGGGCCAGCGGCCCTTGGTGAAGTCCATGGCGGAGAAGGCAAACTCGGACTCGTAGGTCTCCAGGAAGCCGTTGAAAATGCCGGTCTCCTGAATGGAGGCGCCGGTGGGCAGGATGCAGCAGCAGGCGACGCACACCATACCCAGGGGGAACATGACCTTGGAGGGGGAGACGTTGTACTCGCGGCACATCTGGAGGGCCAGGGGGAAGACGATGCAGTAGCAGGCGCCGGGGCTGTTCATCAGGTTGGTGAGCACCGCGGCCAGAATCAGGTACACCAGATAGGTGCGCTTGAAGGAGCCGCCGGTCAATTTTACCACAGCCTTGGAGAATTTGTCCACCAGACTGGTGCGGCTCAGGCCCGCCGAGACGACGAACATGGAGGCCATCATAATGACGTTGTTGTTGGCAAAGTAGCTGAGGGCGGATTTTGCGTCGAGGCACTTGGTCAGCACCAGGGCCACGATGGTCGCCATACCGACGGCGCCCATGGGGAACTTGTTGCTGCCGTAGAGGATCAGGGATGCGACGAAGATCACAATGCAGATCACGAGCTGGGAATTCATGGGGTACCTCCTTTTTTCTTTCTCTTTTCTTTATTGGTCACAGACCGAACCGTCCAGGTTGAGCCGGGCGGAGACTTCATGGGGTCTAAAGGGGAAGCGCTCTTCCACGTCGGGGATGAGATCGATGCCGATGCCGGGCTCCTCGGGCACCAGCAGATAACCCTTCTTAAACTCGGGGATCTGGTTCACCATGTCCACCTGCCGCAGCTTCACGCCGGTGTTGAGCAGATTGTCGGCGGTGGAGGCCTTGTAGGGGTCGGGGTACTCGGTGATGGCCACATTCTCGGTGGCGGCCACAAACTGCAGAATCGCGTTGGTGGTGACAGGGCTTAGGGGATTGTGGGGCACGAGGGAGCAGTGGTGCGCCTCGGCCAGGGTGGCGATCTTCCTGGCGCCGGTGAAGCCGCCGCAGACCGCGAGGGACATGCGCACGTAGCTGCAGGCCCCGCGCTCCAGGAGCATGGCAAAATCGAAGAAGCTGGTGATGCGCTCGCCGGTGGCGATGGGGATGTTGGTCTTGGCGGCGACCCGGGCCATCTCGTCGTAGTTGTCCGGGCGGATGGGATCTTCCAGGAACATGGGGTTGAAGGGCTCCAGGCGGTGGCTCAGCTGCACGGCAAGGCCCGGCTCCAGACGCCGGTGCATCTCGAGGCACAGGTCGATGTCCTCGCCCACGGCCTCGCGCACCTTGGCCACGCGGCGCTCGGCGTTATAGAGCATCTGGGTGTTGTTGTCATGGAAGGGCAGGCTGCGGGGCTCGTCCAGGTAGGGGTTGAGGTGGCCGAGCGCGGTGAAGCCTTCCTCCTTGCCGCGGATGGCGTTTTCCACCAGCTGCTCCTCGGTCTGGCCCGCGGTGTGGTTGTAGACCCGGACCTTGTCCCGGCACTTGCCGCCCAGCAGCCGGTAGACCGGCACCTGGTAGTACTTGCCGGCGATGTCGTACAGGGCCACGTCGATGGCGGAGATGGCCGCCATGATGGCGGCGCCGCGGAAGTGGCCGTAGCGCTGCATGTACTGCCAGTGGTGCTCGATATCCAGCGGATCCTTCCCCACCAGATAGCCCTTGAACATCTCGATGGCGGTGGCGCTGGCGGCAAGCAGGCCCCAGGCGCCCGCCTCGCCGATGCCGTAAAGGCCGTTGTCGGTGATCACTTTGGCGAAGACACAGCGGTTGGCGCGGATGACTTTTACATCGGTGATGACCATCTGAAATCCTCCTTAGACAGCTTGTTGTTTTTCCTTCTGTTATAAAAATAACCCCGTTTCTTTCTCTTGTAAAATTGGAAGTTTCCAATGGAATCATTGACAAAGAACAATTTGCAAAGCGGCGAAAAACTTCCTATAATAAGGTGTAAAATAGGGAAAATATAGAATAGGGGGCAGCCTTTATGACCCTGGATCAGCTGAACTATCTTTTGGTTTTGTCGGAGGAGCAGAACGTCACCCGCGCCGCCCAGCGCCTCTATATCACGCAGCCCACCCTGACCACCTTCATCACGAAGCTGGAAAAGGAGCTGGGCACCAAGCTCTTTGACCGCACGCGCAATCCTGTGCGCACCACCGAAAACGGGAAGCTGTACATCCAGAAGATGCGGGAGCTTCTGCTGGCTGAGCAGCAGCTCAAGGAGGAACTCAAGTATCACGATTCCGGCCGCAAGCGTCTGCGCATCGGCGTGGGCTACGCCCACAGCACCATGTGGGCCGCCGCACTGGCCCGGCGTCTGCTGGAGATCCATCCCGAGCTGGACGTCCGCTTCTGCGAGGGGCAGGAGGCCCGGCTGATCACCTCCCTGCGGGAGGGGGAGATCGACCTCTTCCTGGGCCACGCGGAGATCGACCCGGTGAACTTCACCTTCGGCGAGCTGTTTGAGGAGCGCATCCTCCTGCTGATGCCCCGGAACTTTCTGCCGGAGCTAAAGGAGAGCGAAGGCCGCGCCCCGGAGCAGCCCCATCTCATGAGCCCGGGCGTCCTGGAGGGCAGACGGATGATCGTCCCCGGCAGCGCCATGGGTCTGAATCTCAACGTGCAGCTGCTGTGGAAGCGCTTCCAGATCTCCCCTCCCGCTCTCATCCAGACCAACAACACCATCTCCGGCGTGCAGATGGTGGCCGCGGGTCTGGGCTACATGCTGGGCAACGAGGAACTGGTGCGCTTCCTGCAGCCGGAACAGCGGGAAAACGTGTTCTACTGCGTGCTGCCTGACATGGAGCAGACCCGCAAATACTACTACGGCTACGCCGAGGCCAATCCCGAAAAGGCCCTCATCCGGCAGGCCGTGGCGATCCTGAAGGACATGGTGGGCCCGGATTGATGCAAAAAGCACAGCGGCTCTCCCGCATGGGAGGGCCGCTGTGCGTTTTTCTGTAAAAAGGTCGCCTGTCAAGTGACCTTTTGGAGGGCGGGTTGTGATATAATACGGCCAGAATCAAGAAAAAGGAGGGCTTTGCTATGATCGGAGCAATTTTGGGAGATATCATCGGCTCCCGCTTTGAATTTCACAACTACCTGGGAAAGGACTTTGAGCTGCTGACGCGCCGCTGCGAATTTACCGACGACACGGTCATGACCTGCGCCGTGGCCGAGGCGCTCATGGACAGCCGGGAGGACTTCTCCGACCTGTCGGAAAAGGCGGTGGCTTCCATGCAGCGGCTGGGGCGGCTCTACCCCAACGCGGGCTACGGCGCCCGCTTCATCCATTGGATCTTCGCGGACGACCCGCGGCCCTACAACAGCTGCGGCAACGGCTCGGCCATGCGCATCAGCGCCGTGGGCTTTGCCGCGCGGGACGTGGAAGAGGCCAAGTGCCTCTCCGCCGCGGTGACGGGCATCTCCCACGATCACCCGGAGGGCATGAAGGGCGCCGAGGCCACGGCGGTGGCCATTGTGATGGCACGGCAGGGCAAGAGCAAGGACGAGATCCGCGCGGAGATGGAGAAGTACTACGACCTCAGCACCGGCGTGGACGCCTACCGGAAGGAGTGGGGCGGCCACGGAAAGGAGATCTGCCAGGTCTCCCTGCCCCAGGCTCTGGCCTGCTTCTTCGAGGGCGAGGATTACGAGGACGTCATCCGCAACTGCATCTCCATCGGCGGCGACAGCGACACCATCGCGGCCATCGCCGGCGGCATCGCGGAGGCGTATTACGGTGTGCCGGAGGAGCTCCGCTCCCGCGCGGGCGATTTCCTGCCCCCGCATCTGATGGAGATCTGCAAGGCCTTTGACGCCTGGCTTGCCGGGCGGAGATAACGGCGGGGCAGAAACAAGAGAACCCGGGATTCCCCTCCGCAGTCGCGGCGGGGATCCCGGGTCGGTTTTGTGCGGGGCTTACCGGTGAAACTCGATGCTGTAGGCGATGTGCTTCGTTTCCCCCGGGGCGAGGTGCTCCTCACAGACCTTCTCTGAAATCTGACCCGAAAAGCCCGCGTCGTCGGTGCGGCCGTACCAGGGCTCCAGGCAGATAAAGGGCCCCGCGGGGTTGGCCCAGACCGCCAGGATGGGAAAGCCCTCGCAGTTCAGGGTCACCCAGGGGCGCCTGTCCGGGCGGAGCAGCTGCACCCGGGAGAGCTGGCGGTGCTCGAAGATCCAGGTCTCCGGCAGGCTGGCGTCATAGGGCGTACTCGACTCCGGAAGCGTCAGCTCGTGCAGGACGGCCGGGATGGCGAAGCCCGCGGGGTCGGCGCTGATGTACCGCAGCGCCGTCTTTCCGGGGAAGCCCAGAAAGCAGTCCTCCTTCTTCACGCCCTCCGGCGGCAGAAAGCCGGGGTGCCCGCCGATCGAATAGTACATGGTCTCCGCCCCGGTGTTGGTGATCTCCCACTCCACATGCAGCAGACGGGGGTTGGCCCCGTCCAGCCGGTGGCGCACCAGCAGGCGGAAGTCAAAGGGGTAGCGCCGCCGGGTCTCCTCCGTGGAACACAGAACGTGGCAGACGGCGCACTCCGTCTCCTCGGTGCAGACGAAGTCCAGATCCCGGGCAAAGCCGTGCTGGGTCTTCATCTCGTATTCCCGACCGCCAAGGCGGTATTTCCCGTCGATCACCCTGCCCACGAAGGGAAAGAGGATGGGCGCGTGGCGGTTCCAGACGGCGAGGTCGGCGCCCCACAGGCGCTCACAGCCCGCCTCCTTGTCCCACACGCGGCTCAGCTCAGCGCCCTTGTCCGCGATCTCAACGGTCAGCGCTTCATTTTCCAGAATATGCATGGCGGCTTCTTTTCCTTTCCTTGGATTTGATCCCATTTTATCATATCCCCGGCGGCTCTTCAATCCTCTGCGCGGCGCCTTTCACCGTCTGTCTTTTCAGCCTCCGATCCCCTGCATAACCAAAACCCTCCTGCAAATACTATCCGAGACAACAGATAGAAACGCAGGAGGTTTTTGCATATGAAGGCAACCGGAATCGTGCGGCGCATTGACGACCTGGGCCGGGTGGTCATCCCCAAGGAGATCCGCCGCACCATGCGCATCCGCGAGGGTGACCCGTCACAGACGACATTGGAAAAATGGCAAAAATTCAGCTTTTCTATGTTGGATTTAGCTAAAAGGCAGGGCTGGGAATAGTACATATCGACGGACAACGGGTGTTCTACCATGCACATTCGCAATGGGTCAAAAAAGTTGCACAAAGGTCCTAAGGCCTTGGGATGACTGGATTTTTGCCGTTATACTCTTTTCAATGTTTTCAGCAGCGGTAAATCTGGCCCCGATAAATATTTGCATTTTAGCCGAAAAACAGTCCCAAAACAGCCGATTCGGGTGCTGCAAACCCTCATTAGTCAAACTCTTTCTTTTCGCAAACGAAAAAATGTCAATCCGCTTTGATATTTTTTCGTTTGCGTTTGACATTCTTTCATTGTCCTCCGCAATTCCGGAGGGCCCGGAATGAGAGGATACCCGGAGCAGCCGATCGGCAGGTTCACTGCTGCCGGGATGTCAAACGAGAACGAGGCAGTATTTTAAAACGTAATATTTTACGCTTTTAATTCTCTTATCAAATTTAAGAAGTAAAATATTGCTTTTTATTTTTCTTAAAGATATGGGAAGCCGTTGCCATGCGGATCTCAAACCAGTTTGTGGACGTTTAACTTTGTATATTTTCGGAAAACGTGATGATCATCACGTAATCTCGCTATGATTTCGTGATATAAACATAAAAATGTCGCTCAGATTTCGTGTTTTTAGCTTGGCCGGTGACTAACACTGATCCGGGATCGCCTGTACTGCTGTACCGCGATCCCGGATCGTTTTTTGTTGTTTGCAGATCTGTCAGAAAAATGCATCGTATTTCTGACGAGCAATTGTTTGACACAAGATCAATAGGTTTTTCGTTGCAAATCGAAAAACAGTGCCAGCTCCTGTGCCTGGATACTTCGCAATTCTTCGTTTACCTTTTTGTTCGCCTGCTCGCAACTCTCCTTCTGCAAATCATTCACCCTTCCTATAGATGAGCACCGGCCGGGACGAACCCAGCCGGTGTTCTACTATGGGGGCTGTAAAAAATGCGAATTATACTGTCCAGCTCGTAAAAGAATTGTTGATTATATCGTCTGGATATGCTATCATTCTTCTGGCGCTAGGGCGGTATGGTCTACCCATATTATTCCGGGCTGTTTGCTCAGAAAGGAGGTAGTACCATGAAGGCAAACTTCAAAACCGCTCTGGTTTACTCCAAGAAGTTCGCCAAGGGTTTTTTGATCCTTGCCGAAGCCTTGGAGAAACTGACAAGGCTCTAAGCTTTGCCGAGCGTCCAAGGCACATAATCTTCGGATTATGTGCCTGTTTTTTAAACGACATGATAATTATACGGAACACGGTATAATAGTTTTTTGGGAAGCCGGCAACTGGTATTGAGAAACGCAACTTTAGTTTTTTAGCCAATCCATTGCAATACTTCATGAGTTCGGTTATACTATTGATAATTAATAGGGCGGAAAACGCGATTGGAGGAACAACAAATGAAACGGGATATGTATGAACTTCCCGATAGCCTATATGACTTTGCTCAGATACCCGATTATCGTTCAACTATAGAAGATCTTGCGGCTTTGGTCGAAGATGAAGATTGGAGTTATCACAATTCCACAAGTTCTGGGTCAAATTATCCTATTTTAGAAAACTACATTCGCAATACATACGTCCGTTTGTCTCGTGAAAAGAAAGTATCTTATTCAAACGATAACCAGTACTGTTGCTTTGACACAGGACTTCTATCCAGAAACCAACATGAACCAGTTTACATGCAATTCTGTATCAATACAAACCCTGCGGTAGACTGTTTCTGGTTCTTTTCTAAGTTCTTTCGGAAGGGAGAGCACGAAGTTAGGAAGTACACCAAGCTGCCGGAAATGGCTTTCTATTGGGACGATCCTTCTAAACTTGTTTTTGATACTCGTAAAGAATTAATTGTAAATGTTGAACACATAATTCAAGATAATAAAGCCCGGTTCCCTGCTCCTTTTTCTTCGCTCCCCGACTATCAGTTACAATTAATAATTGATGGTAGTGTTAAGGCTGCAAAAGATCGCTTGCGCCGAAACTATAAAATCGCAGTGCCTCAATACTTTATTACAAACGGGACAATTCAGCTTTTAATTCCGTTGTGCCTATCTGCTCAAGATAAAGCAGACCTAGCAATAGTTGTTGAGGATTACGGAACAATGTATAGAGCCTCTACCTGTCTAACGCTAGATCAAGCTATTAACAATGCTCGCCTATTAGCACGTCCTGATCGGGATTGGCTTAATCCTTAAGTTCTCTATTTTATTGAAACATTAACCGAGCAAATCGCCACGCTAAAATGTGAAAAGCCGTCGCAATTTTTAGACTTATACAAGTCTAAGACTGTAACGGCTTTTTCATTACCATTATCCTATGATTTTGGTGAGGCAAAATAATCTTTTATATCTAAATCAGCACGCCGTTGCAATGGTCGACCTCGTGCTGGATTGTTCGGGCCCGGCTGAAACAGCCATAAAGTGACCGGCAGAAATCGCCAAAAACGGCTCAAAAGAAAAAGCCATTACCTAAACCTTT
>JBGUNL010000166.1:0-4668 GCA_045117295.1 Candidatus Limivicinus sp. | reverse complement strand
AGCGGCATATATGGTAAAATCAGAATTCGGTGAGCCTTTACCCGGGCAATATCCGATTTCACGGGAAGGTGTACAGTTTGGAAAAGTATGTTATCAACGGCGGCAGCTGCCTGCGCGGCGAGGTCGAAATCAGCGGCGCCAAAAACGCGGCGGTCGCCATTATCCCGGCGGCCCTGATGGTGGACGGCGTCTGCGTCATCGAGAATATGCCGCAGATCAGCGACACCGAAATGCTGCTGACCATCCTCAAGGAGCTGGGCGCGAAGATTCGCTATCTGACCCGCTCCACGGTGGAGATCGACTGCACACAGGTCTGCATGCAGGACGCCCCCTATGATCTGATGCGCAAGATCCGCGCTTCCTATTATCTGATTGGCGCCATGCTGGGCCGCTTCGGCCACGCCAAGACCACCATGCCCGGCGGCTGCAACTTCGGCGTGCGGCCCATCGACCAGCATATCAAGGGCATGACCGCCCTCGGCGCGGATGTGGACATCAAGTCCGGCTTCGTCTATGCCGACGCGCGGGACGGCAAGCTGCACGGCTCCCGCATCTATCTGGACAAGGTTTCCGTCGGCGCGACGATGAACATTATCCTGGCCGCCACCCTGGCCCAGGGCAGAACCATCATCGAAAACGCGGCCAGAGAGCCGCACATTGTGGACCTGGCGAACTTCCTCAACTCCATGGGCGCGGATATCCGCGGCGCCGGCACCGACACGGTGAAGGTCAACGGCGTGGAGAAGCTCCACGGCGGAAGCTATGCCATCATCCCCGACCAGATCGAGGCCGGCACCTACATGGTGGCCGCCGCGGCCACGGGCGGTGAGGTCCTGATCAAAAACGTCATTCCCCGCCATCTGGAGTGCATCTCCGCCAAGCTGCGGGAGACCGGCACCATCGTGCAGGAATTCGGCGACGCGGTCCTGGTCAAGGGCGCAAGCACGCTTCGCCGGGTCAATGTGAAGACCCTGCCGTATCCCGGCTTCCCCACCGACATGCAGCCGCCCATGTGCGCGCTGCTGTGCGTGGCAAACGGCACGTCCCTGATCACCGAGGGCGTGTACGATAACCGCTTTAAGTATGTCAACGAGCTGAGAAAGATGGGCGCGGAGATCCAGGTGGACGGCCGCATCGCCGTCGTTGAGGGCGGCAAGCGCCTGACCGGCGCGCCGGTAATGGCCTGCGACCTGCGGGCCGGCGCCGCCATGGTGATCGCGGGCATGTGCGCTCAGGGGACCACCGTGATCGAGGACGTGCATTTTATCGAGCGCGGCTACGAGAATTTCGTGGGCAAGCTCACCGCCCTCGGCGCGGACATTAAAATCGTCGACTTCCCCGAGGAGTCGGAGATGGAGAAAATCATTACGGTAGTCGGATGAGAATCGTTGTTTTTGCCAGCGGTTCCAGCGGAAACTGCATGCTGCTCTCGGACGGCGGGACGCAGCTGCTGATTGACGCCGGAATCTCCATGCGCCGGGTGCAGAGTTCTCTGGCCCGCGCGGGCTTTTCCATAGACGACGTCAGCGGCGTGCTCATTACCCATGAGCACGCCGATCATATTTCGGGGCTGAAAATGCTGCTGAAGTATCATCAGCTGCCGGTCTATGCGCCGCACACGGTGGCGGCCCGCCTCTGCGGCATGCTGCCGGAGGCGGAAGAACGGATGCACGTGATCCCGGTGGGGCAGTCATTTGATCTGGGCGCGCTGCGGGTGCGGGCTTTCCACACGCCCCACGATACCGACGAGAGCGTCGGCTACCGCGTGGAGGGGGAGGGCAGCTTTGCCCTCGCCACCGATATGGGCACCGTCACGGACGAGGTGCTGGGCGGTCTGCTCGGCGCCGGGACGGTGCTGATCGAATCCAACCACGATCTGGACATGCTGTGTGACGGCCCCTATCCGGCCACTCTCAAGCGGCGGATCCTGTCCGACCACGGGCATCTGTCCAATGCCGACTGTGCGGAGCTAGCCGCCCGGCTTGTCCGGGAGGGCACGGAGACGGTGATCCTCGGCCATCTCAGCCGGGAGAACAACCGGCCGGAGATCGCCCTGCGCACCTGTAAGGAGGCGTTGGCCGGCAGCGGCGCAAGACTCTGCTGCGCGCCGGATTTCGGCTTTTTAAGTTTGGAAACGGGGGAGACGACATGCTCGCGGTAAAGCTGATCTGTGTGGGAAAAATGCGGGAGCGCTTTTATATTGACGCCTTCGCCGAGTATCAGAAGCGGCTGCAGAGCCTGTGCCGTCTGGAGCTTGTGGAGCCCACGGAACAGCGACTGCCGGAAAACCCCTCCGAGGCGGAGATCAGCGCCGCCCTGGAAAAGGAGGGGCAGGAGATCCTGCGGGCCATCCCGGCAGACGCCTACGTGGTGGCGCTCTGCGTGGAGGGCAGGCAAATGCCCAGCGAGGGCATGGCCCAGCTGATCCGGGAGAGGGAGAACTCCGGCAAGCCGAAGCTCTGCTTTGTCATCGGCGGCTCCTTCGGCCTCAGCGATTCGGTCAAGTCCAGGGCCGACAGGAGATTGAGCATGTCCCAAATGACCTTCCCGCACCATCTGGCCCGGGTGATGCTCATCGAGCAGCTCTACCGGGGCTTCAAGATCAACGAGGGCTCCCGTTACCACAAGTAACGGTTGAAAGAATCAAAAAAGGATGCTATACTGGACGCAGTATCATACGGGAGGTATGGGCTTTTGAGCGACAACGGAAACTGGTCCCGCTCCCTGCCGGGCGGATTGTATGAGCGCTGGCCGAAGGACGCCTCCGGCGAGCCGGAGGAGCCTGTCCTTCTCACCACGGCCATCAACCTCAACCTCTTTGACGAGCTGACGGTCAACATGCTGGAAGCCTACGGCATTCCCTGCCTGAAGCGCTACCCCGGAAACGGCAGCTTCGGAAAGATCATCCTGGGCATGAGCGGCCAGGGGACGGAGATCTACGTCCCCAAAAGCATGCTGGAGGATGCGGTGGCCCTGGTCAGCGGCGAGGCCCGGGAGGACGAGTAAACCCTGTACTTTCGACCGCAGCGGCGGTCTTCACGGAGAACGAAGAAAAGATTGAAAGGAAGGTCACCACACTATGTCCAGAAACTATAAGGAAGAGTATCAGCACTGGCTTGACAGCCCCGCCCTCAGCGAGCAGGAGTGGGCAGAGCTCAATTCCATCCGGGACGACGAGAAGGAGATCGAGAGCCGCTTCTTCGCGCCCCTGGAGTTTGGCACCGCGGGCCTGCGCGGCACCATGAAGCTGGGCTTGCACCACATGAACATCCACGTCATCCGCCACGCCACCCAGGCCTTCGCCAATGTCATCTGCGCCGAGGGGGAAGAGGCCAAGGCCAAGGGCATCGCCATCGCCCATGACTGCCGCCTCAACGGCGTGGAGTACGCCAGGGAGGCCGCCTGCGTCATGGCGGCAAACGGCATCCGCGTCCGTATCTTCGACGCCCTGCGTCCCACCCCGGAGCTGAGCTTCGCGGTGCTCTACTACGGCTGCGCGGCGGGCCTGAACATCACCGCCAGCCACAACCCCAAGGAGTACAACGGCTATAAGGTCTACTGGTCCGACGGCGCCCAGCTGCCGCCCCAGAAGGCCGAGGCCATCGCCCAGCAGATGGAGGCCATCGACATTTTCACGGGCTTCAAGACCTGCGACTACGACAAGGCTGTCGCCGACGGCATGATCCAGGTCATCGGCGCGGAGACGGACGAGGCTTTCCTGGAGCGCGTCATGGCCCAGGCCATCGACAAGGAAGTGGTCAAAGAGGTGGCCGACGAGTTCAAGATCGTCTACACGCCCTTCCACGGCTGCGGCCACAAGCTGGTCCCCGAGGCCCTCAAGCGCCTGGGCATCAAGCATCTCTTCCCGGTGCCCGAGCAGATGGTCATCGACGGCAACTTCCCCACGGTGGTCAGCCCCAACCCCGAAAATCCCGAGGGCTTCTATCTGGCAGTGGATCTGGCCAAGAAGGTGGGCAGCGACCTGATCATCGGCACCGACCCGGACTCCGACCGCATCGGCACCATGGTCCGCACCGGCGACACCTATACCACCATCACCGGCAACCAGATGGGCGTGCTGCTCATTGACTACATCATCCGCGCCCGCAAGGCCACCGGCACCATGCCCGAGAATCCCGGTGTCCTGTCCTCCATCGTCTCCACCAGCATGGCCAGAGCCGTCTGCGAGGCCAACGGCGTCCACTTTGAGGACACCTTCACCGGCTTCAAGTTCATGGCCGAGCGCGTGGCCGCCTGGGAAGCCGCCAAGAGCTACAACTACATCTTCGCCTTTGAGGAGAGCTACGGCTACATGATGGGCGACTTTGTCCGCGACAAGGACGCGGTCACCGCTTCCATGATGGTGGCCGAGATGGCCGCTTTCTACCACAAGCAGGGCATGACCCTGATGGACGCCATGATGGCCCTGTACGAAAAGTACGGCTGGTTCAAGGAGAAGACCCTGAACCTGGTCATGCCGGGTCTCGACGGTCTGCAGAAGATGAAGGATCTGATGGCCGAGCTGCGCGCCAATCCCCCCAAGGAGATCGGCGGCCAGGAGGTTATCCGCACCCGCGACTACGCCGACGGCAGCATCTACGTGGCGGAGCTGGGCAAGGTGGGTACCACGCCCTTCTTCGGCTCCAACGTGCTCTACTTTGAGCTGGC
>JBGUNL010000165.1:0-3796 GCA_045117295.1 Candidatus Limivicinus sp. | reverse complement strand
AAGGCCCCCTTCTACGGCCGGAGCTACGCCCACCGCGGTCTCCACAGTGAGGACAAATCCGTCCCCGAGAACTCCCTGGAGGCCTTCCGGCTGGCCGCCAAGGCCGGCTACGGCGTGGAGCTGGACGTGCAGCTGTCCCGGGACGGGCAGGTGGTGGTCTTCCATGACGACACCCTGGACCGGGTCTGCGGCGTGCACGCCCGGGTGGACGAGAAGAGCTTTGACGAGCTGCGGCTGCTGCGTCTCTGCGGCACCGAACAGCGCATCCCCCTGCTGACGGAGGCCCTGGCGGTGATCCGCGGCCGCGGCCCTCTGATCGTGGAGCTGAAAAACGGCAGACGCAACCGGGAGCTCTGCGAGAAGACCTACGCCATTCTCTCCGACTACGAGGGGCAGGTCTGCATCGAGAGCTTCAACCCCATGATTGTCCGCTGGTTCCGCCGCCACGCGAAAGATCTGGTGCGGGGGCAGCTGGCCACCACCGTCAAGGACTACGGCGACAGCGTCAAGAAGCCCACGGCCTTTCTGCTCAGCTGCTGTCTGATGAACTTTTTGTCCCGGCCCCAGTTCATCGCCTACCGCATCGGCTTCACGCCCCTGACGGTGCGGCTCAGCCAGGCGCTGGGCGCCATGCGCTTCGGCTGGACCGCCCGCAACGAGCGGGCCGAGCGGCATCGGGACGCGGTGATCTTCGAGTTCTACCGCCCCCAGCTGAAGATCAAGTAGACAGCAAATCAAAAAAGCGCGCTGCAAAGCATATTCCGTCATTCCGAGCCAGTGCTCACACTGGCGTGGGAATCCGCTCTCAGAAATACGGATTGCCACACCAGTGACAGCGGTCACTGGTTCGCAATGACAGAAGAGGTGCTTTGCAGCGCGCTTTTTATGGCTTCGCGGGAATCAGTGCAGGCGGCCCTCCTCGCACTCCTCGCAGTCGGTGATCTTGAACTTCTCCTTGTCGTAGGGGATATTGTGCTTCTCGTAATAGTCGATCACCGCGGCGCGGACCGCCTGCTCGGCCAGCACCGAGCAGTGCAGCTTGTAGGCGGGCAGCCCGTCCAGGGCCTCCACCACCGCCTTGTTGGACAGCTCCAGCGCCTCCTCAATGGGCTTGCCCTTGATCAGCTCAGTCGCCATGGAGCTGGTGGCGATGGCGCTGCCGCAGCCGAAGGTGTTGAACTTCACGTCGGTAATGATGCCGTCGTCCACCTTGATGTACATGCGCATGATGTCGCCGCACTTGGCGTTGCCCACCTCGCCGACGCCGTCGGCGTCTGCCAGCTTGCCCACGTTGCGGGGATTTTCAAAATGGTCCATGACCTTTTCACTGTATAATGCCATTGGTTATTCCTCCTGTCAGCTTCTTTCTATCAGCACAAGTGTTCCTTTTCGCCCTTCTCCAGCGCGTCCCAGATGGGGGACATGTCGCGCAGATACTGGACGATGCCGGGCAGCACCTCGATGATGTAGTCGATCTCCTCCATGGTGTTGTATTCGCCGATGGACAGGCGCAGGGAGCCGTGGGCCAGCTCATGGGGGATGCCCAGGCTCAGCAGCACGTGGCTGGGATCCAGGGAGCCGGAGGTGCAGGCGCTGCCGGAGGAGGCGCAGATGCCCTTCTTGTCCAGCAGGAGCAGCAGGCTCTCGCCCTCGATGCCCTCAAAGCACATGTTGACCGTGCCGGGCACATGGTGCTCGAGAGAACCGTTGATCTTGCTGTGGGGAATCTTGCCGAGCTCCGCAAAGAGCTTGTCCCGCATGGCGCACATCTTCTTCGCGTTTTCCTCCATGTTGTCGCAGCTCTCCCTGAGGGCCGCGGCCAGAGCGCAGATGCCCGCGATGTTCTCGGTGCCGGCGCGCTTGCCGCGCTCCTGGGCGCCGCCCTCGATGAAGGAGAACAGCGGGATGTTCTTCCGGCAGTAGAGCACGCCCACGCCCTTGGGCGCGTGGAACTTGTGGCCGGAGAGGGAGAGCATGTCGATGTTCATCTCCTCCACATTCACCGGGATGTGGCCCACGGCCTGCACCGCGTCGGTGTGGAAGGGGATGCCCTTTTCGCGGCAGAGGGCGCCGATCTCTTTGATGGGCTGGATGGTACCCACCTCGTTGTTGGCAAACATCACGGACACGCAGCAGGTGTCCTCCCGGATGGCGGCCGCCACGTCCTCCAGGCGGACGACGCCGTCTTCATGCACGTCCAGCAGCGTCACCTCAAAGCCCTCCTTTTCCAGGGCCTTCAGGGTGTGGAGGATCGCGTGGTGCTCAAACTTGGTGGAGATCAGGTGCTTCTTGCCCTTTCTGGCGCCCAGCCGGGCGCAGGAGACCAGGGCCTGGTTGTCCGCCTCGCTGCCGCAGGAGGTGAAGTAGATCTCCTTGGGGCTCTTGGCGCCAAGACACTCGGCCACGGTTTTTCTGGATTCCTCCAGCCGCTCGGCCGCCCTCTGGCCGAAGGCGTAGAGGCTGGAGGCGTTGCCCCAGTCGGTGGTCAGGCAGGGCAGCAGCGCGTCCAGCGCCGCTTTGCTGACGCAGGTGGTGGCTGCGTTATCCGCATAGACAAACATAGTTTTGAACCCTTTCCTTTCTATCGCAATTCATTTGTTTTCTTTTCAGCGGCGGCTTTCTTTCCGCCAGCGCGCGCCGGAGAGCAGATCGCTCAGATACACGCTGTCCAGATACCGGTTGGTGATCTCGTCCAGCTCCATCCACATGGGGAGGGTCAGGCAGATCCCCGCCCGCTCGCAGCCCTGGGCGTCCTCCCGGATACAGGGCACGGGGGCCAGGCTGTCCTCCTGGCAGCGCAGCACCTCGCCCACGGTGCAGGCGTCCGGCTCCCGGGCGATGCAGTAGCCGCCCTCCTTGCCCCGGCTGCTCTCCACCAGCCCCGCCTTTTTCAGGGAGCTGATGATGGCCTCCAGGTACTTCTGGGAAATCTCCTGCCGGTCGGCCACGGTCTTGAGGGAGATGAAGCCGTCCTCCCGGTGCTGGGCCAGATCCAGCATCACCCGCAGGGCATAGCGCCCCTTGCTGGTCACATTCAATGGCAGCCCTCCCTTTCAATTCCTACTTTTTTAATATACTATAAATTTGCTGGGAATTAAATTGGCAATCCTGCACAAACTTATTATCCCCAGCTTGTGCAAAAGGGAGAGCGCCCACTGCGCGGGCGCTCTCCCTTGAGACTGTCAAAAAACCTGCTGTTATGAAGGACGATAGAGCCGCAGGGGAGCTCGAGGGGAAGATTCCCCCGGCGGGGGAAATGTCAGCGAAGCTGACAAAAGGGGGGAGGATCAAGGCCCCTTGCTCTCCTTGCCGCATTGCAAGCTGCTGCCCGCCGATAGCACGCAGCAGCTTGCGCGGCTGCGGTACACCCCGGTACCCTTATATTCCCCAGGCACCGGGAACCGGCTGTTCTCGAGTTGGATAAACCGCCGTCTGGAAAGCCTTGATTTCTCAAGGCTTTCCGGATAATAGCATTTTGCTCTGAGCAAAATGCTCGGCGGCTGAAGCGCAGGCAAAAAAGTCCGTCAAGGACTTTTTTGACAAGCTGAACCGCCCGGGCAGAGCCCGGGCGGTTTTGTCAATCGGATCTGTTTTCAGGGGTTCAGTCCAGGGGGACGGAGGGCAGGCGGAGATCCTTCCATTTGTCCACCTCGCACTGGGAGTACAGATTGTATCCCGCCGCGCGGGCCGTCCCGTCCGCGCAGAGGGCGATGGTGTTCTCCTCGCCGCAGCCGATCTCGATGATATTCTTCCAGTCGGACACATCGCACTGGCCGGAGCCGTTGTAGCCCACGGC
>JBGUNL010000164.1:0-7284 GCA_045117295.1 Candidatus Limivicinus sp. | reverse complement strand
GCGCTGTTCCAGATGCGGTAGACGTAGGTCTTCTCCCGGCAGCTGAGACGGGCGTGGAAGCGCTCTTCCGCCTCTTCCAGGGCCAGGGCCCCGATGTCCTCCGGGAGATGTTTCCGTAATTCAGTTAACATAATTTCGCAAGGCATCTCTGTGTCCGCCCGGAAGGAGCAGACCTGCCGCCGCGCGTGGACCCCGGCGTCCGTGCGGCCGGAGCCGGCCGCCTCCACCTCCTGTTCCAGCAGACGCGACAGGATGCGCTCCAGCCTGGCCTGGATGGTGTTGTCGGTGTTCCCCTGCTTCTGCCAGCCGCGGTAACGCGTGCCGTCGTAGCAGAGGGTGAGCTTGAAATTGCGTCTCATGGGCGTCCTCCCGCTGTTTTCTCTCTTCTCAGTTTACACGCTTTCCTCTCTTTTTTCAACCGCCGGCCCGCGCCCGCATAGAATGGAGTATTCTTGGTCATTCTGTACAGAAAGGGCCGTTTTCCCTCTCCGCTTCCGGGCAATTTTTCGGTTTTTTTGTTCGTTGAATCTCCCGGGGCGCGGTGTTAGAATAGTCACAAGATGCGATATTCTATTCAATAATTCGCGTGAAAAGAGGAATTCTCATGTATACGGACAATTATTTTTCCCGGTTTGTTCTGCCGGAGGATCTGAAGGAGGCCCTGCAGAAGAGCCGCTATCTGGTCTATCCGGAGTCCAAGGAGGAACTGATGGAGATGGCCTACGGCCCCACCCATTCCTCCCGATATGACGTGTGCTACAACATTCCGGGCAAGGGTCTTTTGAAGGAGGCCGAGGTGGTCCGCTGCAAGAACGGCACCGTGGTCAACTTCATGGAGGACTACATGCGCCGCCGCGATCCCGACTGCATGCGCATCGGCGACGAGCTGCCCTCCGACAAGCCGTACTTCATTGACCGCTACGGCTACCCCTTCTCCAAGCTGCGCCAGGAGACCATGGACTGGCTGTCCAACCAGCAGCTGATCATGCTGCCCTTTAAGGCCGGCGGAAAGCACTACGGCTACAACAGCCTGATGATCTGCCCGGTCAACGCCGCCTTCTTCGCCCTGTCCCTGGCCAACATGCAGGGCTTTATGTCCATCTACGACGTGCCCGAAGTCTTTGACCCCCGCGCCATCATCTACGTGGCGCCTCCCTTCCGCCACACCCACTTTGAAGGCAAGCAGGTGGTGGTGCACCAGCGCAGCGAGAAGCTGCACGAGGTGTTCTCCTACAACCTCTACCCCGGCCCCTCCGCCAAAAAGGGCGTGTTCTCCATGCTGCTGGACATCGGCGAGCATGAAGGCTGGATCACCAACCACGCCTCCGCGGCCATGCTGGAGTCCCCCTATGAGAACGAGACCGTCTTCATGCACGAGGGCGCGTCCGGCGGCGGCAAGAGCGAGATGCTGGAGGAGATCCACCGGGAGCCCGACAGCAAGATCCTCATGGGCATCCACACCGTCAGCGGTGAGAAATACTACCTGAACCTCTCCGAGACCTGCAAGATCCGCCCCATTGCCGACGACATGGTGCTCAGCCACAAGGACTTCCAGGACGGCTCCGGCTATCTCAAGATCGCCGACGCGGAGGACGGCTGGTTTCTGCGCATGGACGGCGACACCAGCTACGGCAAGAACGCCGAGTACGAGCGCATCAGCATCCATCCCTCCGAGCCGCTGGAGTTCTTCAACATGGACGGCGTGCCCGGCTCCACCTGCCTGATCTGGGAGCACATCATGGACTCCACGGGCAAGCCCTGCTCCAACCCCCGCGTCATTATCCCCCGCGACATGGTGGACGGCATCGTCCCCGGCAACGAGCCCCAGGAGGTCAACGTCCGCTCCTTCGGCGTGCGCATGCCCCCCTCCACAAAGATGGCCCCCAACTACGGCGTCATGGGCATGCTGCAGGTGGTGCCCATCTCCCTGGCCTGGGTCTGGCGCCTGATCGCGCCCCGGGGCTTCAAGAACCCCTCCATCGCCGACTCCAACGCCGGCAGCGGCCTGAAGGCGGAGGGCGTGGGCTCCTACTGGCCTTTCTCCACGGGTCTCAAGGTCACGCAGGCAAACCTCCTGCTCCACCAGATGCTGGCCTGCCCCAACACTCTCAACATCCTGCTGCCCAACCAGTACATCGGCGCCTATCAGGTCGGCTTCATGGGCGAATGGATCAGCCGCGAGTACCTGGCCCGCCGCACCGGCCAGATCCGCAAGAAGCACCTGGTCCCCTCCCGCTGCCCCATCTTCGGCTACTCCCTGGATGAGATGAAGCTGGACGGCCAGTATATCCGCCGCACCTTCCTGCGCCCGGAGCTGCAGTCCTGGCTGGGCTTCGAGGGCTTTGACGCCGGCGCCAAAATCATCACCGATTTCTTCAAGGAGCAGCTGCAGCAGTTCATGACCGACGAGCTGGATCCTCTCGGCCGCCAGATCATCGAGCTGGTCATGAACGACGCGCCGCTGGACGACTACGTCGAGCTCACCCCTCTGAATCTGCGCTAAACCGCAGCAGTCCATCAAACACCGACAAAAGCGGCGGGTTTTCCCGCCGCTTTTGTCGTCCCGCTCTTGTATGCATCCGCCTTTTGTGGTATCCTGAAAACTGTCCATTTGGCGAAGAAAACAGAAATTCACAGAATCTTCATTTCTTCCCCCTGCGATGTGTTAAAATTTTAGTTGTACATTCTTGGAACAGGGTGACATCATGAAGGAAAAGCTGGCGCGATTCATGGCCGGAAGAAACGGCATCGATCAACTGAATCTCTTCTTGCTGGGGCTTGACCTGGTGCTGCTTCTCGCCGCCTCCCTCTTCCGGGGCAGCGCGGGGCTGCTGGCTTATCTGCCGGTTTTCGCGCTGTTGGGTTACTCCTATTTTCGCATGCTCTCCCGCAACACCGTGCGCCGCAGGGAGGAAAACGGAAAATACCTGCGCCTGCGCTACAAGCTGGCCGCCGCCTGGAAGATCCGGCGCGAAAAGTGGGTGCAGCGCAAGGATTACAAATTCTTCACCTGTCCCTCCTGCAAGACCACGCTGCGCGTACCCCGGGGCAAGGGCAAGCTGAAAATCGTCTGCCGAAAGTGCGGCAGCTCCTTTGAAGGAAAAAGCTGATGTTCGGATATCTGGTGGCTGCCGCGGGCGTTCTGGAGGATCAGGAGCGGCAGCGCTATCATAGCCTTTACTGTGGGCTCTGCCGCAGTCTGGAGCGCTGCTTCGGCCATCCGGCCAGGCTCACGCTCAATTATGACATGACCTTTCTGGTGCTGCTTCTCGGCTCCCTGTACGAGCCGGAGGAGGAGGCCGCGCAGCGTCGCTGCCCCCGGCATCCCGTGGAGGCGCAGCGCTACGTCTGCAGCGAGATCTCCGACTACGCCGCCAACATGAACCTGGCCCTGGCCTATCTCAAGTGCCTGGACGACTGGAACGACGACAAGCGGCTCTCCGCCCTGGCCGAGGCCAAGACCCTGGAGCCCTGGTACCGGGCGGTACAGGCCCGCTATCCCCGGCAGTGCCAGGCCATCTCCCAGGCGCTGGACGCGCTGGCGGAGCTGGAGCGCGAGGGGCAGGAAGCCCCCGACGCCGCGGCCGCCTGCTTCGGCGATCTGATGGCGGAGGTCTTCGTGTACCGGGACGACCGCTGGGCACAGCCCCTGCGCCGCATGGGCCACGCCCTCGGCCGCTTTCTCTATCTGCTGGACGCCGCCATGGACCTGGAGGACGACGTCAAAAGCGGCAGCTACAACCCCTTCCGCTCCTTTGCGGGGCAGGACAACGAACAGCGCTTTCGCGATATTTTGAAAATGCAGCTCGGCGAGTGCCTCTTCTGGTTTGACAAGCTCCCGCTGGTGCGGGACGCGGGGCTGCTGCAGAACATTCTCTGCGTCGGGCTCTGGCTTGCCTTCAATCAGAAGTTCGGCGGAAAGGACTCCTAATGGTGCAGGATCCATACAAGGTGTTGGGCGTCTCCCCGGACGCGTCCGATGAGGAGATCAAAAAAGCCTACCGCGATCTGACAAAGAAATACCACCCCGATCTCAACCCCGGCGACGAAGAGGCCGCGCGGAAGATGAACGACATCAACGCCGCCTACGACCAGATCAAAAACGGCACCGCGCAGAGCTATGCCCAGCAGAGCTACGGCGGCCCCGGCGGCCCTGGCTACGGCTATGCGGGCAACGCCTACCAGCAGTATGACTGGAGCGCCTGGAACGGCTGGAACGCCTGGCAGCAGGCCCAGCAGGCGCAGCAGACCGAGCGCAGCGAGTACACCGCCGCGGTCAACTACATGCGCAACGGCATGTACCGCGAGGCGCTCACCGCCCTCTCCGGCGTGCCCATCCCCGAGCGGGACGGCAAGTGGTACTATCTCTCCGCCGGCGCCAACATGTATCTGGGCAACAGGGTGGCCGCGCTGGAATACGCCAAGCGCGCCGTGGAGATCGAGCCCGGGAACGAGGAATACCGCAGACTGCTGCAGATGCTCCAATCCGGCGGCGATTTTTACGATCGCTACGCCGGGGGCTACGCCCGCTCCATCAATCTCAACCCCCTGTGGCTGGGCCTCTGCGCCGCCTCCATCTGCTCCGGCGGCCGCTGCCTGCCCTTCATTCTCTGCTGCTGAACTCCATAGACGACAAAAGGGGCTGTCTCAAAACGTTTCCTGTTTTGTCATCCTGAGGAACGAAGTGACGAAGGATCTTTCTGTTGAGGGTTTTTGCAAGCTTTCAAGAAAAGATTCTTCGCTTCGCTCAGAATGACACGGAGTTTTGAGACAGCTCCTTTCCATTTTTATGATGGATCAGAGCTTGAGGTCGCCGTCCTTCACCCAGCCCAGCTTCCGGCAGACGCCGTTGAAGAGCGGGCAGAGGACGCCCGGCAGCACAAAGCAGATCAGCACCAGGCCCAGCCAGTCAAAGCCCGTGGGGGTGATGGCGACCGCGCCCTTGGCCGCCGCCTCCGCGCTGGGGGCCACCCAGCCGGTCCAGACGCCGATCTGGCCGCAGAGGCCGCAGGTGCCCATGCCGGAGTTGATGGGCGCGCCGTTCATCTCCAGGCGGAACAGACAGGTGGCGATGGGTCCGGTGACGGCGGAGGCCAGGATGGGCGGGATCCAGACCTTCGGGTTGCGGATGATGTTGGGCATCTGCAGCATGGAGGTGCCGAGGCCCTGGGACACCAGACCGCCCCAGCGGTTTTCCTTGAAGCTCATGACCGCAAAGCCCACCATCTGGGCGCAGCAGCCCGCCACCGCGGCGCCTCCGGCAAGGCCCGTCAGCTGCAGGACGGAGCAGATGGCAGCCGAGGAGATGGGCAGCGTCAGCGCGATGCCCACGAGAACCGACACCGCGATGCCCATCCAGAAGGGCTGGAGCCGGGTGGCGTTGTCGATCACAAGCCCGAAGGCGGAGGCCGCAGTGCCGATGGGCGGGGCGATCCATTTAGCCAGGGCCACGCCCACCACGATGGTCACCGCCGGGGTCACCAGCAGATCCACCTTGGTCTCCTTGCTGACGGCCTTGCCGCACTCCGCGGCGATGATGGCGATGAGCAGCACGGCCAGGGGCCCGCCGGCGCCGCCCTCGGCGTTGGCGGCCCAGCCCACCGCGGCCAGGGAGAAGAGCACCATGGGCGGGGCCTGCAGCGCATAACCGATAGCGACCGCCATGGCCGGGCCGGAGACCGCCATGGCATAGGCCCCGATGTCCACCAGAAACGGGATCTTCAGCTGGGAACCCAGCGTGCGGATGATGGTGCCGATCAGCAGCGAGCAGAACAGGCCCTGGGCCATGGCGCCCAGGGCGTCAATGCCGTAGCGTTTGCCGGAAAACACGATGTTCTTGCGTTTGAGAAAGGCGCGGAACTTTTCCATGGGGCATTCCTCCCGGGGACAATCTGATTTTTTTCATGATAATTCCCGGCGGCGGCCTTGTCAAGAAATGCCAAAGAAATATCAAAGCCGGAGATCCAAAAGATCTCCGGCTTTGTGTAAAAGTGTAAAATCGGGTCAGATATACTGCTTGCGGTCGAGATTGTCGTACCATTTCTCCAGCAGCGGGGCCAGCAGAGAGGTGGCCTTCATATCCAGGTTGAAGAAATACACGGTAAAGGTCACCACGAAGAAGGCGAGAACCGCCAGGACCAGCTTCAGCAGAACACTCAGAATGGCTTTTTTCATCTTGCTTCTCCTTTATTACCACGCCTCGCTGTCGGGGATGTTCTCCAGGGACGGATCCAGCGGCTCCTCCCGCATGACAGTGCGCATGTACTTGTTCACCTGGTCGCGGATGGCCTGGCGGGTAAAGACGCGGGGATCGCACAGGTCGTGGGAGACCCACATGATGTGGATGCCGCGCTCGCGGGCCTGCTCCTCGAACATGCCGTGCATGCCGGTCAGGGCCTTGCAGGACATGTGCTCCCACATCATGACCACGTCGGCGTTCATCTTCTCGCACAGATCCCACAGGTCGTCCAGCAGCACCTTGTAGCCGCCGTGGGTATGGTTGCGCATGATCATCTCCATGTTCAGCATGGCCATGTCGCGATAGGCCTGCTCCCGGTTTTCCGGGGTGTCCTCCTCGGCGATCATGTCGGTGTTGATGACGGAGAGCATATCGGTCAGCGGCACCACGCCCCAGCACTGCACCATCCAGTAGAGCATGTCGATGACGTACTGCGGCTGCACGCCCCAGACGATGGCGCGGTGGCGGTACTCCCTGGCGTACATCCTCTTGGCCTTGTAGCCCTTCTCCGCCAGATCCAACAGCTTGTGGTCGATGGTGACGAAGTCCGTATTCCGGCCGGAGTTGCCCATGTAGTTGGTGTCATTGTACAGAGAAAAGGCGGCGCCGAAGAACTGCGGGTACGGGGTGGAGTTGATCTCCATCTGGGCAATGCGGCAGCGGGTGGCGTCGTTGACGCGCTTGGCGGCGGCAAAGTACACGTCCCAGTCCCACTTCTCGCCGGTGTGCTCCTCGACGAAGGCGATGGCCTTCTTGATCTCGCCGGCGGCGTATTCCATGACGTCCGGCTCCTTGTGGCGCAGCGGGGTGGCCAGCTGGAAGGTGGGGATGCCGTACTCCCGCTCCAGGCGCTTGGCGATGACGCCGTTGCCCATCAGAGAGCCGTCGCAGGTGGTGTTGTTCTGCACCGCGCAGCAGCCCAGCACGCAGAAGTCGTCATCGATGGAGATGCCGGCCTCGGCCTCGGGCATGGGGCACACGTCGCCGGGCAGGCCGTAGAGCTGGGCCACGTCCAGATAGTGCATGACGTTGAACTGGTGGAAGAT
>JBGUNL010000163.1:0-4082 GCA_045117295.1 Candidatus Limivicinus sp. | reverse complement strand
TTATACCATCTTTGTTGCCTTAGTGATCGTCACCTTAAATCCTCATTTTTACCCTTCAAATTTAACCTTCACTTTGTCAATCAACGGATGGAATAGACACAGGATAAGCCGAAACCCTGTCCCATTGTCCGGACAGGACGGGCGCTTCTTCCGGATTCATTATACCGACTTCCACGCGAAAAGAAAAGAGCGTGCTTTCCTTTCCGGGAGGGATATGGTACAATTAAAGCGAATCATCCCCCGCAAAGAAACAGACACTTCACAGGAGGCCGGGAGACCCATGAGTATCTATGTGGCGCTGTCACTGTTCTCGATCATCATTCTGCTCTACTGGGGAATGTCGGAGCTGTTCACCATCCTGTTCCGCTTCACCGGCCTGCCGGAGGAGAAGGCAAGGTTTCAGGTGATGAGCCTGCTCACCGGCTGCGGCTTTACCACCAGGGAGAGTGAGATCATCATCTCCTCCCGCGGCCGGCGGAGGCTTGCCCGGGTGACCATGCTCTTCGGCTATGTGTTCAACATCACCATCGTAACCGCGTTTATCAACATCTTTCTCTCTTTGAAGGTCACCCAGGTGGAGCATGTGTTCCAGGGGATCTTTCTGCCCATGGCGGTGGTGGTGCTGGTGTTCACCGCCCTGCGGATGCCCGGGGTGCGGGCGTGGTTGGACAATCTCCTGGCGCGGCTGGCCGGCAAGGTCCTGCGGCAGGGCCAGGAAAACGCGGTGCTGCTTATCGACTACATCGGGCAGGACTCCATTGCTCAGGTGATGGTGCGGCACGTGCCGGAATACCTGCAGGATGTGACCCTGGCGGAGTCGGGGCTCCGGGCAAAGGAAAATCTGCTGGTGATGCTGGTGGAGCGGGGCGGGAAAAAACCCGCGCCGCCCACAGCGGTGACCATTTTCCGCGACGGGGACAAGCTGACCGTCTTCGGCGATTACCGCACCATCTGCCGGGCCTTTGAGGCCAGGGAGTCCTTTGAGGAATTTTGACACGGGAAAGGAGCGTTCCATGAAAAGAATCTGGTTCGGCGCGCTGGCGGCGCTTCTGCTGCTGACCGCCTGCGGACAGGAGGAGAAGTCTGCCGCCGCGCCCACCGCGGTCCCCGCGGAGGAGGTCGCGCTGCGCCTGGCGGAGAAAGCGGAAACGGAAAAGGACGGCGTGTTGCTGAAGGTCGAGAGCTTCGAGGATGGCATGCTGCACATCCGGCTGATCAATCACAGCGGGAAAACCTGGTACTATGGGGAGAGCTACAGCCTGTTCAAGCGCAACGCGGAGGACGGCTGGACTTCGGTGCCGGACGATCGCAGCTGGATCATGATCGCCTACGAGTTGGAGGACGGGGACGAGGTTTCTCTCGCCCTGGATCTGAGCCCCCTGCCCCTGGAGACCGGCACCTACAAGCTGGTGCGGGACGGCATGGAACTGCCCTTCCGCCTGATCACGGTCGTTCAAGACAGATGAGAAACGCCGCCGCATCCGAGTGATGCGGCGGCGTTTTTGACAGGCGTTATTCTTTTACCAGACTGCGCATGGCGTTTTGCCCGCGGTGCACGTACAGCAGCAGCGCTGCGCAGCAGGTGATCCATCCGGCGGGGTAGCCCAGCGTGACCGCCAGCAGTCCGCCGCCCAGACGATAGGAGACGAAGAGATAGATCTGGCGGAAAACCACGTAGCAGCCCAGGCAGATCAGCATGGCGGCCCGGGTGTTGCCCGCGCCTCGCAGGGTGCCGAGATAGACCTGGTTGACGGAGAAGAGCAGATAGAAGGGGGAGATCACCCGGATAAACCAGGTGCCGAAGCGCACCACCTCCGGCTCGGCGTTGAACAGTCCCGTCAGCTGTGGGGCAAAGAGCATCAGCGGTGCCAGCAGCACCAGCATCAGGAGAAAGCCCATCACTGTCCCGTAGCCGGTGGAGGCCTTGGCCCGCCTGAGATCGCCCGCCCCCAGGTTCTGCCCCACAAAGGTGGTGATGGCGATGGAGAGGCTCATCATGGGCAGCATGGCGAAGGCGTCGATCTTGGTGTAGGCCGCCCAGCCGGCCATGCAGGCGCTCTCAAAACGGTTGATGTAGCCCTGGACGAAGATATTGGAGAAGGAGGTAATGGCAAGCTGCAGGGAGGAGGGAATGCCCACGGAGCAGATCTTGCCCAGAATGGCTTTCTGCAGCCCCAGATGCCGGAGGTCCACCCGGTAGGCGGCCCTTGTCCTTGACAGCAGAAACAGCACCAGCACGGCGGAGAGGCACTGGGAGATCACCGTGGCGATGGCGGCCCCGGCGATGCCCATGGAAAAGTACTTGACAAAGAGCACGTCCAGCACGGTGTTGGTCAGGGCGGAGAAGATGAGAAAATAGAGGGGTCTGGTGGAGTCGCCCACAGCGCGGAGGATGCCGGCGCCGATGTTATAAAGCAGCACCCCGCTGACGCCCCAGAAGTAGATGCGCAGATATTCGGCCGCGGCGGGCAGCACGTCGGCGGGCGTGTCCATCAGCCGCAGCATCAGGGGCGTCAGCAGAACGCCCAGCGCGGTCAGCACCGCGCACATGATGATGGTCAGCGTCACCGTGGTCTGTACCGCCAGGGGCAGCTTCTCCTGATCCCGCGCGCCGTAGTACTGGGAGATCACCACCCCCGCGCCGGAGGAGAGCCCGATGAACAGGCCGATGAGCATGTTGACGATGGGCGTGGTGCAGCCCACGGCGGCCAGCGCCTGGTGTCCCACATAGTTGCCCACCACGATGGAGTCCACCGTGTTGTACAGCTGCTGAAAGAGATTGCCGATCACAAGGGGAATGGCAAAACGGATCAGATGGCCGGGGATGCTGCCCACCGTCATATCCGTATCGCCGCGCCGGAGAAGGGACGCCATCGATGCTACCTCCACGAAATCTTTGCTCTTTAGTATAGAGGAGGGAAAACCTCCTGTCAACGCTGCCGTGCGTCCGCCAGAGCGGCATTTTGGAACAATCCGCTGTTCATCGCGGATTACAAAAAAAGAAAAATTCTGTAAGAGTTCAACGCCGTGCGCTGACTTGAAAAGAGAAAGGCATAAGAGAAAGGCGACACATGGAAAACCACCATGATGTCTGTCTTCCCCTTATGCTTTCCATTACCGGTGAATGCTTTTTGCAGTCGATCGTTTGGTTTTTTCCTCTTTCAGGCGGCGGCGGACGTAGGCAAAGGCCGCGTCCTCGCCCTGGTCCCGCAGGGTCAGAAGCATGTGATCCAGCTCCGCGGCGGTGCCGGGATCGATGAGACTGCCCAGATGGGAGTTGTGATAGTACTCGTACGGCGAGGCGTCGGTATAGCGCTCTCCCATGTAGACCTTGCTGGCCGCCACGCGGTCGCAGAACATCTCGGCGATATAGCGCAGGGGCATGGGGTTTCCCTCAAAGTGAACGCTGCCGTCGTCGTGCACGCGGTAGTCGATCCAATACTCCAGGTGGTGCCGGTTGCGTCCCTTGTGGTGCAGCCAGGCCAGGGAGATGCCGGTATCCATGCGCTCGGCGTCGTTGGGACTGCGATAGCCCTGGTAGTACTTGGCGCCGGGGATGAACTCCGTGGGGGAGTACTTGCTGAGATCGTGGGTCAGACCCTGCCACACGAGGCCCAGGCGCATGCAATACCGGCACACCAGATGCCTGTGCCGGGTGATGGTTTGAAAATGTTGGATGGGATGCATGTTCTTCTCCTGCCGGAACTATAGACCCAGGGCCTCGTCGGTCAGCTCGCCCTCGCAGATAACGCAGGTGGGACCGGTGAGGAAGATGTCGCAGACGCTGCCGCCGTCCGCGGTCAAGTCAATGGAGAGCGTTCCGCCGGGCATTTCAACGGCAACATCCTTCCCGGAGACCAGCCCCAGCAGCGTCAGCGCCGAGGCGATAGAGCCGCTGCCCGTGCCGCAGGCCAGGGTGAAATCCTCCACTCCGCGCTCAAAGGTCACGGCCTTGACGGCGCTGTCTCCCAGGGGCTTGACAAAGCTGACGTTGGCGCCCTTGGGGAAGGCGGGGGCAAACCGGAGGCTGCGGCCCAAAGCGCGCAGATCGTCCGGCTCCCATTCGTCCCAGTCCGGCAGCA
>JBGUNL010000162.1:0-3586 GCA_045117295.1 Candidatus Limivicinus sp. | reverse complement strand
GAAATGAACGGAAACATTTTTAAGTCTGCCGGCGTGGCAGTCGGCATCCTGGTGGGCCTGATCGTGGCTTTTGTCCTGATCAGACTGGCAAACAGCAACCGGAAGGTCAAGGCGGAGTACGACGAGCGCCAGCTCCGGGTGCGCGGGGACGCCTACCGCTACGCGTTTTATACGGTGGTGATCTGGGAGGCTGTTCTGATCGTCCTGGCCTACGGAGACTTTCACCTTCCCGTTCCCGATATTGCCCTTCACTTTGCGGGAATCATCATCGGAGCTCTGGTTCTCTCCACGATCTGCATCTGGAAGGACGCCTACTGGGGGCTCAACAACAACCGCAAAAGCTACGGCATCATCCTGGTGGTCGCAGGTGTTTTCAACGCCATCCCCGTCGTCGGCAGACTGTCCGACGCCGCCGGTTCTGACTTCCCCTATGTGAATCTGCTCTGCTGCGTCATGCTGGTGGTGGTCGGCGCGGAGCTGCTGCTCAAGCAGCTGGCGGACAAGCGGGCGGAGAGCGCGGAGGAAGACGCATGAAGAACCTGAAGCTGAAATCCGCGCGGGCGGCCAAGGATCTCTCCCAGGATGAGCTGGCCAAGCTCTGCGGGGTGTCCCGGCAGACCATCAGCGCGCTGGAAAAAGGGGATTACAACCCCACCATCAACCTCTGCATCTCCATCTGCAAGGCTCTGGACAAGACCCTGGACGAGCTGTTCTGGGAAGGGTAAGCACCTGTTTGATTTACAGATTTCGAAACCTGTGCTATACTCTGTCCATCAACATCGCCACCGCTCCCATGAAAGGCAGGACTTGACATGAGCAGCTTCCAGGATCTCCGCATCGTCGACAACTTCTATCAGACCAGCTCCTATTTCCCCATGCCCACCGTGATGATCTCCACCCTGGCCGAGGACGGCAGCACCTCCGTGGGCTCCTACTCCCTGTGCTTCCCCTACTACATCGCCGGCAAGGGCTACTACGCCATGGTGCTGGAGGCGCGCAACTCCTCCAACACCGCCCAGCATCTGCTGGCCGGACGGAAACAGCTGGCCATCAACTTCATGCCCGAGGGGCGCGGCTACCACAAGAAGATCGTCGCCCAGGGCTGGCCCGGCGATACGCCCGCCGAGAAGATGAAGGACTTCGGCTTCCATCTGGAGGACGGTCTCTGCATCCAGTCGGATCCCTCCACCCCCCGCCCTCAGGTGATCTCCGAGGCCTATCTGGTCATGGAGTGCACCTGGATGAGCGATCTGGAGAACGCGGAGGAGGACATCGGCCGCAAGCTGGTGGACGGCTGCTACCCGCCCCCCTACCGGGACTTCAACGGCATCACCACCCAGTACGGCGCCCACTTCATCCTGCGCATCGACAAGATGCTGATGAAGCCCAAATACTATGACAACATCATCAACGGCGTCAAGGGCCGCCTGTGGCCCAACGTGCTGATCTGCCACGGCTACCGGGACAGCAAGAACTTCTGGTTTGCCAAAACGCCGCGCCTGGTGCCGGAGCTGCTGCCCATCCGCAACGCCTCGCTCTCGTCCGTCCGTTACGCCGCCGACCGCACCGACCCCACCGTCCACTTCTCCGACGACGCGCTGGAGATGCTGCTGAACGTGCCGCGCATCTTCCTGCCCACGGTGCTCAAGGGCTGCGTCGCCTGGGCCAAGGAGCACGGCGTTCAGGAGGTCACGGCGGTCGAGATGAAGATCATCAACGACAAGCGCGCCAAGGAGAAGGGCAAGGGCTGAGCCCCGCTGTTCAAACCCAAATATGTCATACGCCCCGGCTTGCATGAGCCGGGGCGCTGTGTTAACATGGACTCAGCAACACGACACAAAAGGGGGATGTTCTCGTGCTCCATGCGAAAAACGGCTGCCTGCGGCTGGCCGCGGGCGAGATGGACTATATCCGCTTCGGCACCGGCGAAAGGCCGCTTGTGATGCTGCCCGGCGTGGGGGACGGTCTCAAAACCGTCCGGGGCATGGCCCTCCCCTTCGCGCTGCTCTACCGGCAGCTTGCGAAGGATTTCACCGTTTTCGTCTTCAGCCGGCGGCGGGAGCTGCCGGCGCACTTCACCACCCGGGAGATGGCTTCGGATCTCGCCGCGGCCATGGACGCCCTGGGGCTCTCCCGGGCGTCGGTGGTGGGCGTGTCCCAGGGCGGGATGATCGCCCAGTGGCTGGCCATTGACCACCCGGACATGGTGGAAAAGCTGGTGCTGACCGTGACCCTCGCCCGCCCCAACGACGTCGTGCGGGAGGCCGTCGGCGTGTGGACAGAGATGGCGGAGCGCGGGGATTACCGGGGCATCCTGCTGGACACGGCGGAGCGCTCCACCTCCGAAAAGCGCCTCAGGCTGGCGCGGCTGGAATACGCCCTGCTGGGAAGTGTGGGCAAGCCGAAGAGCTTCGCCCGCTTTCTGACCCAGGCGGAGTCCTGTGTGACCCACGACGCATACGACGCGCTGCCCCGCATCGCCTGCCCCACGCTGGTGATCGGCGGGACGGACGATCGCATCGTCACCGGCCAGGCGTCAGAAGAAATCGCCGCGCGGATCCCCGGCGCCGCCTTATATCTGTACGAGGGGCTCGGCCACGGGCTCTACGAGGAGGCCCCGGACTTTCTGAGGCGTGTGGCGGCATTCTGCCGGGAAACGGAGGAAAAGCATGGATAAAAAACTGTTTGCGGCCGCCATGGTGAAGTTCTTCAGCGGCCTGCTGCTGATGGGCCTGCTGCTCTTTCTGCCGGCGGGGACCTTTGCCTGGCCGGACGGCTGGCTGCTGATGGGGATCCTGTTTGTGCCGATGTTTTTCGCGGGGCTGGTAATGATGGCAAAGAACCCGGAGCTGCTGCGCCGGCGGCTCAACGCAAAGGAGGAACAGGCGGAGCAAAAGCAGGTGATTGCCCTCAGCGCCCTGATGTTCCTGGCGGTCTTTGTCCTCGCCGGGCTGAACTTCCGCTTTGCGTGGCTGGTTCTCCCCCGCTGGGTCAGCTTTGCCGCGGCGGCGGTCTTTCTGCTGGGGTATCTGCTCTTTGCCGAGGTGCTGCGGGAGAACACCTGGCTGTCCCGCACCATCGAGGTGCAGGCGCACCAGACCGTGGTGGACACCGGGCTGTACGGCGTAGTGCGCCACCCCATGTACCTGGCCACGGTGCTGCTGTTTCTCTCCATGCCGCTGGTGCTGGCGTCTCCCCTCTCCTTTGGGGTCTCCCTGCTGTATCTGCCCATCATCGCCCGGCGCATCCGCAATGAGGAGGCGGTGCTGGAGCGGGAGCTGGCGGGATATATCGATTATAAAAAGCACGTCAAATACCGGCTGCTGCCGGGGATCTGGTGAGCGGGAGGATACAACATGGAATACTGCACAAAATGCGGGACGGAATTGATCGTCAGGGAGCACCGGACGGAGGGGCCGCCCCCCTATTGTCCCAGGTGTGAGGAATACCGCTGGCCGGGGTTCAACACCGCCGTCAGCATGATCGTCCTCAATCCCGTCCGGGACAAGGTGCTGCTGATCCAGCAGTACGGAAAGCCCTTCTACATCCTGGTGGCGGGCTACGTGAACAAAGGGGAGGATGCGGA
>JBGUNL010000161.1:0-9315 GCA_045117295.1 Candidatus Limivicinus sp. | reverse complement strand
ATGTGCAGAGCGAGACCTGACTATTAACAAGCTGAGCACGATCAGCGGCGTTACGCAGTCCACCGTGAACAATGTGGTCGGCGGCCGCAACAACAGCACTACCGTCTCCACGCTCCAAAAGCTGTGCGACGGCCTTGGGATCACGATCATTGATTTCTTCAATGATGATCTGTTTAGAGATATAGAGCCGGAGGTAAAATGACAGCACCGCAGGCAGTTCCTGCGGTGCTGAAGCTTATTCAGTTAATACATTGCGGTTGAGAACAATGCTGTAAAGTTAATTGATTAATTGTTTTCCAAGGCCACATATATTGCGAGTATTTCGAGAATGAAGAACGCTTAAAAGTGTCCTCATTTTACTTCTCGTGCCCTATTTGCGAACTATTTAAGGCGATAAATAAGGCCAATAGGGGTCAGAAAGGGGTCAGGATTTTTAACAAGTCACTTTTAGAGGTCAAACTTTCTTAGATATAACAAAAATCGCCTTGAAACGAAATATTTCAAGACGATTTCTGGCAGGGGAAGAAGGCTTCGAATGGCCAAATCCCAACTTTTTGAAGTAAAAAGTGTCTAATTATTCTAATAATTGCAGTTTCCGTGTACATTTTGACTAACCATTATTTTCCATTTATTGTGCTTGTCGTCGCGGTTGGCGTCAATGTCACGTTGTCGTCAGTACAAATCGCAAATGCAGAAAAAGCGGTTGCATATTGTAGAAAAATAATCCGGGCAAAGCGGCGCCAGACAAGTTCTGGCGCCGCTTTTTAACGATGATTATTCATTTTTACAAAACGTTTCGGGGATTCCCGTCGACCGCACAGGATAAGCGGAGCCCGCGATCACATTGTGAGAATTTCCAATTTCCGTGTCGCTTTTTGTGACAGCATACAGTTTTTTGTCAAGACAGATTTGCCCCCTTTACGCAGGTTTCCTGCCGCGCTATAATGGAGCCAAGCAAAGTGGCACGCGTGTCGCTTTTTCAAATGGAACAGGACAGGCGGCCATTTTGTTTTCGTCAGCACAGGCATGAAAGCGTGGCGCCTGTCCGCTTTTTTGGGATTTCTGCATCCGAAGGATGCAAGCAATACGGGATATAAAAAGAGGAAGGAAGGAACTTTATGAAGCACACAGTAACAGGAAAGGAGTGATAGCCTTGGCGGAGTCCTATGACGTGATCATCGTCGGCGCGGGCAACGGCGGTCTGATCGCCGCCTGTACCCTGTCGCAGATGGGTCTGAAGACACTGCTGCTGGAAAAGCACAATCTGCCCGGCGGCTGCGCCGCCAGCTTTGTGCGCGGGCGCTTTGAGTTTGAGGCCTCGCTGCACAACCTGCCCTATGTGGGTCCCGGCGCGGAAAACGGCGATATCGGCATGCTGTTCAAACGCTTCGGCGTGGAGCGGAACTTCTATCCCATCCCCGAATCCCTGCACTTTATCGTGGACGGCCCGGAGCCCTTCGAGTTCAAGGCGGGCGTCGGGCGCGAAGCCTTTGCCCGGGCGGCGGAGGCGGTCTGTCCCGGCGCGGCGGAGGCCTTCGGCCGCTTTGCCGCCATGTGCGACGATCTCAACCGCGGCCTTGCGGCGCTCTCCGCAGCCCGCGGGAGACCAGACCCCGCCCAGATGGCCCGGGAGCACCCCAACTACTACCGTCTGGCCTCCAGCACCGTGGACGAGATGTTCGAGGCTCTGGAGCTGCCGGAGCTGCTGCGGGATATTCTGTCCATGTTCGCCCTCTATCAGTGCGGCGACACCTCGAAAATCGACGCGGCCCGCTTCATGCTGATGACGGACTCCTTCATCACCGAGGGCGCGTCCCAGACGGACCTGCGCTCCTTCGGCCTGTCCACCGCCCTGGCAAACAGCGCCAAGCGCTTCGGCTGCGACATCTGGTATAACTGTGAGGTCACGAAGATCTGCACCGATGCCGGCGCCGTCTCCGGCGTCCAGCTTGCCGACGGCCGTAAAATCAAATCCCCGCGGGTGCTGTGCAACATCATGCCGCATCTGGTCTACGGGAAACTTCTGGATGCGGCAGAGGCGCCGGTGATGGAGCTGAAAAAGGCCAACGCCCGCACCTTCGGTGCCCGGGCCTTCTGCGTGTTTCTGGGGCTGGACCGCGATTGGCGGGAGCTGGGCTTTACCGACTACGCCACCTTTATCAACAGCTCCATCAAGAACGCGGAGAACATCCGAAACGGCGGCAGCCGGGACACAAACGGCGACATGAGCGTGAACGTGCTTAACGCCGTGGTGCCGGACGCCTCCCCAGAGGGCACCTGCATCGTGTATCTGACCGCCATGTTCAACGGCGACGCCTTTGCCGATGTCACGCCGGACAACTACCGTGAGATCAAAGAGGCCTACGCCGAAAAGCTGATCGCGCGCACCGAGCGGGTGCTGGGCGTGGACCTGAAACATCACATCGAGGAGATCGTCATTTCCACACCCGTCACCTACGCCCGCTACCTGGGCACGCCCCAGGGTTCCGTCTTCGGCTACTCGCCGGAGGATTGGGACGGCATGATGAGCCGGAACATGGGCGAGCAGGCGGAGAAAACCATCCCCGGCCTGTACTTCGCCGGCGGCCACGGGGCGCGGCTCTCGGGCTTTTCGCCCTCGTATATGTCGGGCTTCCTCACCGCCATGCGCATTGCCGGTGAAATGAGAGGAGGTGCCCCCGCATGAAAGAGGATCTGATGCGTTACGCGGCCAAAATGGATCTGAGTAAAATGGGCGCCATCATGCCCCGGCGCATGGCGCACATCGCTCAGGGGGCGCCCGTGCCGCCGAAGCTGGACTACGCCGCAAACATCACGGCCAAAGCCCTGCACCCGGAATGCCAGAAGTTGCGGGTGGAGAAGGTCATTGAGCGCGAGGCGGGGGCGAAGAGCTTTGTCCTCACCGCCGCGGACGGCGGGGCGCTGGCCCGCTTCCGGGCCGGGCAATTCCTGTCGTTTTCCCTGGAGATCGGCGGCTCTACCGTCACCCGCGCCTACTCCCTCTGCTGCCCGCCCAGTTGGGCCGGGGAGGGGAAATACATGGTCACCGTCAAGCCCTCCGAGGACGGCTTTGCCGGCAACTGGATCTGCGCAAATTGGCGCGAAGGCATGGGACTCTCCGCCTCGGCCCCGCTAGGAGAGTTCTTCTATACCCGCCTTCGGGACGCGAAACACATCCTCGGCGTCTGCGGCGGCAGCGGTGTGACGCCGTTTTACGCCATGGCCGCGGCCCTTGCGGAGGGAAGCGAGGACTTCTCCCTCACGCTGCTCTACGGCAGCCGGGACCGGGACAGCATCCTTCTGGGGGAAGAGCTCAAGGCTCTCGCCGCGAAGGATGAACGCTTCCGCCTCGTAAACGTTCTGGAGCAGGGCGGCGGGGAAGAGAGCGGCTACATCACCACGGAGCTTATCCAAAAGTATGCCCCGGCGGGGGACTACTCCCTCTTTATCTGCGGCCCGGCGGCCATGATGCAGGCCATGGAGACGGCCATCGCGCCTCTGGGCCTGCCGGAGCGCCGCATCCGACGCAAGACCTACGGCGTGACGGATGCCGCGCTGGAGGCGGGCTGGCCCGCCGACGCCGCAGGAAAGACCTTTACTCTCACGGTCAAGATGCGCGACGAAGTGTTCACCATCCCCTGCGCGTCCGGGGAGACCGTGCTGGTGGCCATGGAGCGGGCCGGGCTCACGCCGCCCTCCCGCTGCCGCAGCGGGGAATGCGGCTGGTGCCGGTCCAAGCTGGTCTCCGGCACCGTGTTCACCCCGGAGCGGACGGAGCACCGGCGCAAGGCGGATCTGGCCTACGGCTATATCCATCCTTGCTGCAGCTTCGCGACCTCGGATCTGACCGTCTGCGTGGGGTGCGAGTGAAATGGTACAGGAAACCCCGTCCCTGACCAAGGGGGAACGCACCCGGGAGCGGATCCTGGAAAAAGCAGCCGATCTGTTCGCGGAGAAGGGCTACACCGCGGTGACCATGAAGGACGTCTGTGAGGCGGCCGGACTTTCCCGCGGCGGGCTGTACCGCTATTTCGGCTCCACGGCGGAGATGATGATCCTGCTGATGCGATCCGAGCAGCAGCACGCCGACCGGGTGGTGGCCCGGGAGCACGGCGAGCACAAGAGCGCCGTGAAGATGCTGGACGCCTTTTTGCAGCAGCATTACCAGTTCATGCACGCCCACCGGGGGCGGCTGGAGCTGGCCATCAACCAGTTTGCCCAGTCGGACGAAACCGGGCGGGAGGAAAACCGCCGCCGCATCGACGCCGCGGTCCGCCGCACGGCAGACCTGATCCGCTTCGGTCAGGAGGAGGGCAGCTTCCGCGCCGGCGATCCCGAGCAGCTGGCCTATCACGTCATCATGGCTATCGGCGGCCTTCGCAGCATGGCACCCCTGCTGGACATCAGCCAGCCTTTCCTGCGCAGACAATTATCAACCATCCGCAGTCTGCTGCTGACGGAGCAGGCCGCGGAACAAATCAAATCGGAAGGAGGAATGAACCATGGGCTATAAATACGATCTGGTGATCGTGGGCGGCGGCAACGGCGGCAGCATGGCGGCCTGCCGCGCGTCCATGATGGGCCTGAAAACGCTGGTCATCGAAAAGCACAACATGGTCGGAGGCGCCGCCGCCAGCTTCGTGCGGGGTCGCTTCGAATTTGAGGCTTCCCTGCACGAGATCCCGGATTTCGGTGAGGGGGCACAGCGCGGCCAGTTGGGCAGACTCTTTGACGAGCTGGGCATCCAGGTGGACTGGCTTCCCATCCCCGACGCTTTCCGCACCATTGTGGCCGAGGGCGGCAAGATCACGCTGGACGCCACCGTTCCCCACGGCAAGGAGGCCTTCATGGCCTATATGGAGAGCCAGAGTCCCGGCTGCTCCAAGTCCCTGGAACTCTACTTTGAAGGGGCAAGAGAGCTGGAACGCGGTCTGGCCTACCTGGGGGCGTCCCGCGGCAGACCGGACCCCGAGGTGCTGCGGCGCGACTATCCCCTTTTCTGCAAGCTCATGAGCATGTCCACGGCGGATTTTATGCGCGCCGTCAAAATGCCCCAGAAGATTCAGGACATCATCGGCGCCTACTGGCCCTACCAGGGCTCCGACCTGGAGACCATCGACGCCTCCCGCTACCTGCTGATGACCGAGGGCTACTTCCTGGCTGGGGCGTACATGCCGAAGCTGCGCTCCCACGAGATCGCCAACGCCATCCAGAAGCGGGCCCGCGAGAACGGCTGCGACTTCTGGTTTGAGACCGAGGTCACAAAGATCCTTACCAAGAAGGGCGCGGTCTGCGGCGTGGAGACCAGAGACGGCCGCCGGGTGGAGGCCTGCGCCGTCATCGCGAACGTCTTCCCCGACATCGTCTACGGAAAACTCCTGGACGACAAGAGCCTCGTCCCCGCCTTTGAGCGCAAAAAGATGCAGGCCAGAAGCTACGGCTTCCGCGGCTTCTCGGTGTACATGGGGCTGGACCGCACGGCGGAGGAGCTGGGCATCAGGGATTATAACGTGTTCATCAACTCCACGGCGGACACGAAGGAGCTCTATCGGCTGGCCGCCGCGCCGGAGCTGCCCCTGGGCGGCCGGGCGGACAATCTCTCCTGCACCTGTCTCAACATCGTAAACCCCGAGGCTACGCCCCCCGGCACGGCGCATTTTGCCATCACCACCGGCTTTGCCGCCGACGCCTGGGACAAGGCTGTCACGCCGGAAAACTATGTCCGCGTCAAGCGTGAGATGGCCGATCTGATGATCGACCGCTATGAAAAGGTCATGGGCATCGACATCCGCAATCACATTGAGGAGATCGCCATCGCCACACCCGTGACCTTCGCCCGCTATATGGGAACGCCCCAGGGCGCCATCTATGGCTACCACTCCGCCCGCTGGGACGGCATGTCCGCCCGCACCCTGGTGGGCGGCAGCGAGCCCACGGTGCCCGGCCTCTTCTTTGTGGGCGCCCACGGCAACAGGCTGTCGGGCTTTCTGCCCACGCTGACCTCGGGAGATCTCACGGCCAAACAGGTCATGGGTTATGTGATGGGAGGTGGAAACGCATGAGCGAAGAACTGAGAAAAGTCCTGGAATCTGTCCCGGCGGAGGACTTTGCCAAAATCATCCCCCAGCGCCGGGCCATCATCGAAAAGGCTCCGGATGCAGAGCCCGTCTATGAGTACCAGACCAACCGGGTGGCCAAGGCCCTGCACCCGGAAAAGCAGTTTGTCACCATCTCGAAGATCGTGGACCGCCCGGGTGCCAAGAGCTACACCCTGCTCCCCGACCCGTCCCGGGGCACGGAGAGCCTGGCGTATTTCCGCGCCGGACAGTATGTGAGCGTCGATCTTTTGATCGGCAGCAGCGTGCTGACCCGGGCCTACACGCTCTCCTGCTCCCCGGGCGACGCTTTGAAGGGCAGCTACACGCTCACCATCAAGCGCAACCAGGACGGCTTTGCCTCCAACTTCATTCACGACAACTGGAAGGAAGGCATGCAGCTCTCCATCTCCGGGCCGGATGGGGATCTCAACTATGAGCCTCTTCGGGACGCAAAGCACATCGTCGGTCTCGCCGGCGGCAGCGGCATCACCCCCTTCTTCTCCCTGGCAAACGCCATCCATGAAGGGATCGAGGACTGCTCGCTGACCCTGCTCTACGGCTGCCGCAGCGAGGAGGAGATCGTCTACCGCGAGGAGCTGGACGCCCTCGCCGCCGCCTGTGAGAAATTTCAGGTTGTGTACGTGCTCTCCGATGAAGAAAAGGCCGGCTTCGAGCACGGCTTCCTCACAGCGGAACTGATCCAGAAGTACGCCCCCGAGGGAGATTACAGCATCTTTATGTGCGGCCCCCAGGCCATGTACCGCTTCTGCGATAAGGAAGTGGAGAAGCTGGGCCTGCCCCGCCGGAGAGTCCGGCACGAGGCCTACGGCGAGTACCACAACGCGGACCGGGACGACGGCTTCCCGCAGGACGCCGTCGGCAAGACCTTCCAGCTCACGGTGGAACTGCCCGACGGGCAGCGGGTCATCCCGGCCAGGAGCGGGGAGAGCCTGCTGGTCGCTCTGGAGCGCGCCGGCATCCACGCCCCCAGCAAGTGCCGCAGCGGCGAATGCGGCTTCTGCCGCTCCCGTCTGGGCTACGGCAGCGTATATGTCCCCTCCGTCATCGAGTACCGCCGCGGCGCGGACAAAAAGGACGGCTTTGTCCATCCCTGCTGCAGCTTCCCCACCAGCGATTGTCAGATCTTTATAAACTGTGACAAAGGAGAGGTGGAAAGAAAAGTGAAAGATATGAAGAAAAAAGAAAAGCGCGTCTCTCTCATCATGTCCGTCATTCTCTCGGCAGTGATGGGCGCGCTCGCCACCACGCTGGCGCGCAGAAACATGAACCCCCAGGCCCTGGCCTCCGCCCCGGCCGCGGGCATGTATCTGGCCAGCATTCTCGAGTCCGTGGCCGTCGGCGTGCTGCTGATGCTGGTGGCCCCCTTCGGCAAGTGGGGCAGGGCGCTGGCCGCCAAGCACAAGGCCTTCCCGCCCACCATGAAGTTCACCATGCTCAACTGCCTGCCCATCTCCGTGGGCTGCTCCACCATCGTGGGCTGTGTTGTGAGCTTCATCAACACCGCCCAGGCTCACGCCAAGATCCCGCCCCAGGCGGCGCCCCCGCTGCTGGCCATGTGGCTGCCCTCCTGGCTCAAGCTGCTGCCGCTCTCCATCCTGGTGAGCTATGTGCTGGCCGTGCTGATCTCCCCCTTCGTGGTGCAGGCGGTCGGCCTCGGCGGGCCTCCCGCGGGCGCCGGCCCCGGCGGTCCCCCCGCCGGCGGACCTCCCCGGAACTGACATCGGCAATCTGACACGTTTCAAGGAAGAGCCTGTGGGCAGGCCCACAGGCTCTTCCTTTGAGAAAAGAAGTATATAACGATACCCTCCTTTTTTGTTGTGCGGCAAGGTATGCGGTCTTAACGACACCGTCACTTATAAAGACAGCCCCATGTGTAGCTTGGCCAGCGTGAGTACGTTTTTCATGAGCATAGCCCGCGTCATCGGGCCGACGCCTCCGGGAACAGGCGTAATATGGGAGCATCTGTCCTTTACCTCATTGAAGCACACATCCCCTGTAAACTCCCCGGTAACAGCATCGCGGTTCATGGCAACATCGATTACCACGGCTCCGTCCTTCACCATTTCTGCGGTGATGAGCCCCCGATGGCCTGCCGCAACGATCAGGATGTCCGCCAGGCGCGTCATGGCGGCGAGATCAGGCGTATGGCGGTGACAGTAGATCACGGTTCCGTGACGCTGAAGCAGGAGCAGCCCCATAGGCTTTCCAACAATATCGCTTCTGCCGACTACGACACAGGTTTTTCCGTCCACGGGAATATGATAGGAATCCAGCATGACAGCAATTCCGGCCGGCGTGCACGGCCAGATCACGGAGTCCCCATGAACCATGCGCCCCACGTTGAGGGGATGGAAAGCATCTACATCCTTATCGGGATGGATGGCCTCGATGATGCGGCGCTCATCCATTGATGCCGGGAGCGGGAGCTGCACCAGAACGCCGTCAATGGCAGCGTCAGCATTGAACTTGCTGATCGTGCCTAGCAGCTCTTCTTCTGAAACAGAAGCGGGAAAATTGATCCGACGGGAAAGGAAACCGCATTCGGCACAATCTTTGGCCTTGTTCCTCACGTAAAGCTGTGAGGCGGGATCATCTCCGACGAGGATAACAGCAATGCCGGGCTTACGCGGCAGTTTTGCGGCTTCTTCCCGAATCTCCTGGCGAATCGACCCCGCTAGGGTTTTCCCATCAAGAATTGTGGACATTCGATTTCTCCCTTCTGTACACCTGCAGCTTTTCATTTCCTGCGCGGAATGTATAATATTCTAGTTCATTTATTTTCAGCTGGGCCGCCTCCGCTATCACCCTCGCTCCTCTCGCGTTCGGATGGCAGCCGTCTACAAACAGTTCTTTTCTGCCCGCGAAGGCGGAGTGGATGTCGATGATGGGCACGCCCTTCTCTTCCGCCACGCGGCGGCAGATCGGGAGAACTTCGTTCTCCAGCACCTCGCTGCGGATGTCCCAGCGCACCTTTCCGCAGAAGGGAAACACCGGCGGCGGGAGCAGCAGGAAAACCCGCGGGCGGCTCTCCAGACTCTGGTAACTCTCGATCAGTTCCCCCAGGTCGCGGGCGTAGGCCTCTGCGTTCCAGTTGACGGCCTTGGAGTCGTTGGTGCCCAGCATCAGCAGCACGAGGTTCGGCCGAAAAGCAAGGCTCTGTCGGTAGAGCTTCTCCGCCGTGTAGGGATGATCCGCA
>JBGUNL010000160.1:0-10611 GCA_045117295.1 Candidatus Limivicinus sp. | reverse complement strand
TAAACCAAATAAAACGAACGCATGTTTTTCAGATTTGCGCGTGAAAAGCCCTTGGCGAATTCAGATGAAAAGGCAAACGCGCACGGGGAAAAGCGGTGTTTTGCTGTAGCTCTTCCCCGATTTTGCTATCATTCTGCTATCATTGCAAATCATAGTAAACAGCAGGTACTCCGTAGAATGCCTGCTGTTTCAAGTAATTTGAGATAATCCGGATCAATTCAAGTCAAACTTTGAATCATTCCCACTCGATGGTGCCCGAGGGCTTGGGGGTGATATCCCACAGCACGCGGTTGACGCCCTTGACCTCGTGGGTGATGCGGTCGACGATGCGGGCCATCATCTTGAAGTCCAGCTCCGCCACCTCGGCGGTGACGGCGTCCACGGTGTTGACGGCACGGATGACCACGGGCCAGTCGTAGGTGCGCTTGCCGTCGGTGATGCCGGTGGATTTAAAGTCGGGCACGATGGTGAAGTACTGCCAGACCTTGCCCTCCAGACCGTTGAGCCGGAACTCCTCCCGGAGGATGGCGTCAGACTCCCGCACGGCCTCCAGACGGTCGCGGGTGATGGCGCCCACGCAGCGCACGCCCAGACCGGGGCCGGGGAAGGGCTGGCGGTAGACCATGCTGTCGGGCAGGCCCAGGGCCTTGCCCACGACGCGGACCTCGTCCTTGTAGAGGAACTTGACCGGTTCCACCAGCTCAAAGTCCAGCTCGGGGGGCAGGCCGCCCACGTTGTGGTGGGACTTGACGGGGCCAGACTCCAGAATGTCGGGGTAGATGGTACCCTGGGCCAGGAAGCGGATGCCGTCGAGCTTGGCGGCCTCCTCGGCGAAGACGTCGATGAAGACCTTGCCGATGATCTTGCGCTTGGTCTCGGGGTCGGCCACGCCCGCCAGCTGATCCAGGAAGCGGTCCACCGCATCGACGTAGATGAGGTTGGCGTCCATCTGGTTGCGGAAGACCTCGATGACCTGCTCGGGCTCTCCCTTGCGAAGCAGACCGTGGTTGACGTGCACGCAGACCAGCTGCTTGCCGACGGCCTTGATCAGCAGCGTTGCGACAACGGAGGAGTCCACGCCGCCCGACAGGGCCAGCAGGACTTTCTTGTCGCCGATCTGTGCCTTGAGCGCCGCGATCTGCTCCTCGATAAACTGCCGGGCGAGAGCGGGCGTTGTGATTCTTTCCATGCTTTCGGGGCGTCTGGCTTGATCCATGGGGGTTCTCTCCTTTATCTTGATTTGGTTTATTCGGCGTTGAGCTCGTCCAGCAGATCGACGGCCGTCTGAATGAAGACGGAGGCGCCGACCTCGATGGCGTTCTCGTCAAAGACCACGTGGTCGGAGTGGAGCGGGAAGACCTTGCCCTCGTCCGCGACCCGGGCACCCAGGTTGAAGAAGACGGAGGGGGCGTGGAGGGTGTAGTAGCAGAAGTCCTCGGCGATCATCTTGGGGCCGCAGGAAACGGCGTTCTCCGCGCCCACGATCTTGGCCACGCTCTGCATGCCGAGGCGGGTGACGGCGGGATCGGAGTAGAGCACCTCGGTGGCCACGGTGAATTCCAGCTCCGCGGTGCAGCCGTAGCCCATGGCCACACTCTCCACCACGCGGCGCATCTGCTCGGGCAGCCGGGTGTGGATCTCGCGGGAGAAGGTGCGGCAGGTGCCCTCCATCACGGCGTCGCCCGCCACGATGTTGAAGCGGGTGCCGGAGACGATGGAGCCCACGGTGACCACGATGGCGGCGTTGGGATCGGTCTCCCGGGAGACGATAGGCTGCAGGGCCATGACGATGGCGCTGGCTGCCACCAGCGCGTCATGCCCCATGTGGGGGTTGGCGCCGTGGGCGGCCTTGCCGTGGACGGTGATCTTGAACACGTCGCAGGCGGCCCAGCACTCGCCCTCCATGGAGGAGACCTGACCGCAGGGGAGGATGGGGTCGATGTGCATGCCGACGGCGCGCTCCACCCCCGCCATGACGCCCTGACCGATCATGGCCTTGGCGCCCTGGCCCAGCTCCTCGGCGGGCTGGAAGATGAAGCGGACGGTGCCGCCGAATTCCTCGGGGTGCGCGTGGAGATATTTCACCGCAGCCAGCAGCACGGTCATGTGGTTGTCGTGGCCGCAGGCGTGCATGACGCCCTCGTTGACGCTGGCAAAATCCAGACCGGTCTGCTCCACGATGGACAGGGCGTCCATATCGGAGCGCAGCAGCACCATGTGGCTGCTCTCAAACTTGCTGCCCTTCAGGTCGCCGTACAGGCCCGTGGGATTGAGACGGTAGTAGGAGATCCCGGCCTGGTCCAGCTCACGGCAGATGCGGTCGGTGGTCTCAAATTCCTTGAAGCTGACCTCGGGATGCAGATGGAGCTCGCGGCGGAAGGCCACCAGCTCGCCCATCTTTGCGTGGATGGCTTCTCTGTACTTGTTCACAACGATGTCTCCTTTTGTTTTTTTGTTTCGATACGGTCATTATACTGCAAGCTTCGCGCAGCAACAAGATTTTTTGTTGGGATGTCTATAGAAATTCGACTGTCCGGCAAAGCCGCGCTTTGGTGAGAATTGACGAGGCGGCCGCGGAAAGGGCTTGACAGGAGAGAAGGAAAGAAGTATGATTTGTATAACAAAACATACAATCAGGAGGGACAGCCATGAAACAGGCGCCGGAGGGAAAGCACGCATGGACGGCCACGGTGGGCACCAAGGGCCAGATCGTGATCCCGCGGGAGGCCCGGGAGCTCTTTGACATTCAGCCGGGGGATACCCTGATCCTGCTGGGAGACCGGGAGAGGGGCATCGCCATCCCGCCGAAGCAGAGCTTTGCCGCCTGGTATGCGCACCTTTTCGGAGGTGACGAGGGATGACGATCTTCTGGTTCTGCATCCCGGCCTTCGGCCACACCAACCCCAGCATCGAGGTGGTGCGGGAGCTGACGCGGCGGGGGCACCGGGTGCGCTATTATTCCTTTGCCGACTTCCGGGAGAAGATCGAGGACGCGGGGGCGGAGTTCATCCCCTGTGACGAGTATCTGCCGCCCGTTGATGAAAAAGCCGAAAAACGGCTGCGCCGGGTCTCCACCACGGAGATGAGCGTCCAGTCCTTTGAGACCACCGCGCGGATGGACGCCATGCTGGCGGCGGACGTGAAGGCCTTTGCGCCGGATCTGGTGGTGTCGGACTCGGCCTGCTTCTGGGGCAAGCTCACGGCGCAGAAATACGGCCTGCCCATGGTCTGTTCCACCACCACCTTTGCCTTCAACCGCTTCTCCAGCCAGTATATGAAGTACAGCCCGGCGGAGCTGGCGGACATGATCCTGGGCCTGCCGCGGATGAACCGGGCCATGCGGAAGCTGCGGCCCCTGGGATATCGGGTCAGGAGCGCGCTGGACATTGTGCAGAACACCAACGACACCGACACCATTGTCTACACCTCACACCGCTTCCAGCCCTGCGCCGAGACCTTCGACGCCGCGCATTACCGCTTCGTGGGGCCCTCTCTCCGGGCGCCGGAGCCGGCGGAGAAGAGCGGGAGGCCTCTGGTGTACGTGTCCCTGGGCACGGTCATCAACGATCACCCGGACTTTTACCGCCATTGCATCGCGGCCCTGGCGAAAGAGGACGCGGAACTGCTGATTTCCTGCGGCCGGGCCTTTGACCCTGAACAGCTGGGGGCGCTGCCGGCGAATGTGCGGGTGGAGCCGTATGTGGATCAGCTGGGGGTGCTGGCGGAGGCGAGCCTCTTTATTACCCACTGCGGCATGAACAGCGCGTCGGAGGGCCTGTACATGGGCGTGCCCGAGCTGCTGTTTCCGCTGACCGGCGAGCAGCAGGCGGTAGCCCGGCGCGTACAGGAGATGGGCGCGGGGAGACTTCTGACCCCGCAGGAAGCCTCCGACCCGGAGACGATCCGCCGGGCGGTCAAGGAGGCGCTGGCGGATGAGACGCTCAAAGCAGCCGCCTTGGCCATGCGGGCGGATTTCCTCGCCTGCGGCGGACCGAAAGAGGCCGCGGACTTTATCGAACAGGTGGGGAGAAAAGAATAGAACAGAAAAAGCAGCCGCCCGAGAGGGCGGCTGCTTCGGCGTTTATCAGGGGTTTTCAAAGGTGCTGATGGGTCTGCGCTTGTGCTCGCTGCGGCTGTGGTAGCGGTCGATGACGGCCTTGTCGTGTTCATTGACCTCCCCGCGGAGCAGGTAGCCGTCGATGGCGGCGTAGCTCACGCCCATCTCGTCTTCGTCCGTCTGCCCGTCAAAGAGTCCGGCGGAGGGGGCCTTCTCCACGATGGAGGCGGGGGCGTTCAGGAAGCGGAGAAACGCAAGAACCTCGGTGGCGCAGAGATCGGCGATGGGATTGAAGTCGCTGGCCCCGTCGCCCCACTTGGTGAAGTAGCCCATGTAGCTCTCGCTGCGGTTGCCGGTGCCGCAGACCAGGCGGTTCTCCGCCGCGCCGATGGCGTAGAGCGTGGTCATGCGCAGCCGGGGGGCGATGTTGGTCAGGGCCATGTCGTTGAGCTCCGCCGCGCCCTCCAGGGCCTTCAGCTCTGCCTCCCGCACGGCGGTGAGATCCACCATGCGGGTCTCGATGCCGAACTGTGCGGCAAGGGCCCGGCCGTCGTCGGCGTCCTGACCGTAGTTGCGCTTGGAGGAGCAGGGCATGATGACGCCCACGGTGTTGTCGCAGGCGGCCTTGCAGAGGATGCCCGCCAGGGCGCTGTCCTTGCCGCCGGAGTTGCCGAAGATCACGCCGTCGGCGTGAGCCTCCGCCAGCTTGCGGCGGATGTAGGCGACCCTGTTTTCAAATTCAGCCTGATAGTCTCTCATCTTGAACCTCATTCATAATACAGCGGATCGTTCCAGGAGAAGGAGAAGGCGGCGGTGGGGATGGAGGAGGCGTCCTTCCCTGCAAACTGCTCCAGAAGCTTGACATAGCGGGGGTGATAATCCTTCGGAAAGCGGAACATGTAGTTTTCCGTGTCGTAGTCGATATAGCGCCAGCGGCCGCCGGTGGGGTCGTCCACGGAGGTGTTGATCTCGCACTTCGGCGCCCGGCGCTGCATCTCCTCCACCTGTTCGGCGGGGACGTAATGATAGGTGCCCAGCCACAGCCGCTCCAGCCCGGTCAGGGAGTACAGGGGCGTGATGTCCGTGAGATAGGGGGTGGGATAATCCGGGGAGTCCGCGCCGATGCAGGCGATGTTCAGGTGCCGCAGCTTTTGCAGTCCCGCAAGCGGACTGAGATCGGTGCAGTTGGTGGTCTGCATCTCCAGATATTCCAGCTCCGGACATTTGGCCAGGGGCGAGGCATCGGTCCAGCCGCACATGGCCAGCACCGCCACCTCCAGCTTCGGCATCTCGGCCACAAAGCCGATGTCCGTCAAAAGCTCGTTGTGGCCCACGTCCAGATACTTGACGTCATGGCAGTAGTAGAGGCCATCCACCGTGTCGGGCGTCAGCAGGCCGCCCTTGGAGGGCATGGAGGCCAGGATCTTTTCCGTGTCGGTGCGCACGGAATAGTTGTCGCCGAACCAGACGCGGAAGACCACCTTCACGTCGGGGTGGAGAAGGTTGAGCTCCTCCAGCCGCCACATGGGCAGACCGCAGCTGTCCATATCCACGTATGTCAGCTGGGGCATGTAGTTCATGACCTGGTCCAGAAACTCGCCCTCGTCATACTCATAGACAGGGATGTGGTAGAGGCTGACGGTGGCGGCGGAGAGATCACACTCCGTGCCGTAGAGATCGAAGCTGTACTGAAACTCCGTCTGCGGCAGGATCTGGCGCAGCTGGCGGATGCCGTCCCAGCCCATGGCGGCGCGCTCGGCGCCGAGACGCAGCGTCTTCAGCGCGGGCAGCCGGGCCAGGGACGGGGCCACGGCCAGGGCCTCGGCGGCGGTGGCGTCGGAGAGGTCGTAGCTTGCGGTGTCGGAGGAGAGCACAGTCCCGTCGGGCAGGGGGATGGTATAGCGGACGCTGACCTTCGGGTGTGCCGCGGCCCAGGCGGCGATCTCCTCGAGGTTTTCGCTGCCGCTGAGATCGGCGTAGCGCAGATCGGGCAGGCGGTCCAGCAGCGCGGTCTCCCCGTCGGAGAGCACGGCGGTGAGCTCCTTTGCGTCCACGGGGATGTCCTGGCCGGCGATGCGGACCGTTTCGGGGCCGGCGGGGGCGGAGTCGACGACGACGGGCTCAGCCGCGCCGCCGCCCTTGCCGCAGGCGCACAGCAGGCCGGCCAGCAGCAGGACCAGCAGGAGGGAAATGACTTTCCTGTTCATGTTCATCGCTCCTTTCTCTCTATGCCTGCGGCGGGCAGAGCGGATCGTTGCGGCTGAAGGAATAGGAGGAGAACTTGTAGCCGTCGAACTGCATGCGCAGGATGAAATAGCGCTCCGTCATGTTGCCGTCCCCGTCATAGCGCCAGGCACCGGCGGTGGGATCGTCGTAGACCATGGTGTCGATCTCACAGTGGGGCGCGCGGCGGCGCATCTCCTCCACCTGCTCGTTGGAAATGACCGTCCAGCTGCCGATCCAGAGCCGCTCCAGCTCGGTCAGGGAGTAGAGGGGGGTGATGTCGGAGATGCCCAGGTTGTTGGCCATGTTCAGATGGCGCAGCTTTTTCAGACCCGAGAGGGGGGAGATGTCGCTGCACTGGGTGGACTGCATCTCCAGATACTCCAGCTCCGGGCAGTCGGCCAGGGGGGAGGCGTCGGACCAGTCGCACATGGCGAGAATGGCCACCTCCAGCTTGGGCATGCTGCGGACGAAGGACAGATCGGTCAGCTGCTTGTTGTGGCCCAGATCCAGGAAGCGCACGTCGTGGCAGCAGGAGAGGGCCTCGATATCGCTGTTGTCCAGCATGCCGCCCACGGAGGGCCTGGAGGCCAGGATCCGCACCACGTCGGTGCGCACGCTGTAGCCCTCGCCGAACCAGACGCGCCAGACGATCTTGACGTCCGGGTACTTCTGGCGCAGCTGCTCCATCCGCTGGTTGGAGACGCCGCAGCTGTCCATATCCACATACGTCAGCTGGGGCATGCAGGCCATGACCCGGTCCACCTTCTCGGCGTTGTCGTCCACCGGGGTGTGGAAGAGATTGATGGTGCTGCCGGAGAGATCGCAGGACTTGCCGTAGAGATCAAAGCTGTACTGGAAGGAGGTCTCTGGCAGAACCTGCCGCAGCTTTTCGATGGTGTCAAAGCCCAGACCGCTCCGCTCGGTACCCAGCTTGACGGTCTTCAGCCCGGACAGCAGGGCGAGGGCCGGCGCGGCGTCAAGGGCCTCGGCGGCGGAGGCGCCCGAGAGGTCATAGCTTCTGGTGTCGGAGGGGAGGACGCTGCCGTCCGGCATGGTCACGGTGTAGCGCACGGAGACGCCGGGGTGCTCCGCGGCCCAGGCGGCGATCTCCTCCACATTCTCGCTGCCGCTGAGATCCGCGTAGTGCAGATTGGGCAGTTGGGAGAGCTGTGCGGTCTCGCCGGCGGAAATGACGGCGGTGAGATCGGTGGTATCGAGGGAGAGAGTCTGCCCGCCGATGACGATGCCGGGCTCGGCGGGGGCCGCCTCCGGCACGCTCTTGCCGCCGCAGGCGCACAGCGCCAGACAGAGCAGCAGCACAAACAGGGAAAGAACAGGTTTCTTAGACCAGGTCAGGTTCATCGATAAAGTCCTCCACCGCATCCGGCTCCACCTCGGGGGCGTGCCAGGTTGGATCATATAAGGGGTCGTTCCACTGGAACGAGAAGTCCCAGTCCTTGTAGCCGAACTGGCGCCGCAGCAGCTCATAGCGGGGGACGTTGTTGGCGCTGCGGGGGCCGTTGCCCTCGGCGAAGCGCCAGCCCTCCTCGGTGGGGTCCGTGGCGGTGTCGTTGACCTCGCAGTTGGGCGCCAGACGGCGGAACTCCGCGATCTGCTCGGGGGGCACCGGGTCGTGGGCGCCGATCCAGAGGCGCTCCAGATCGGTCAGGGAGTAGAGCGGGGTGATGTCCGTAACGGCAAAATTGTAGCCGATGTTCAGGTGCCGGAGATTTTTCAGCCCCGAAAAGGGCGTCAGGTCGTGCAGGCGGGTATTCAGCGCCTCCACGTACTCCAGCTTGGGGCAGCTCTCCAGCGGGGAGAAATCCTCCACATAGGTGCACGCGACGATCAGCACCTCCAGATCCGGCATGTAGCGGCAGAACTCGATGGTGTCCAGATGGTTGTTGTGGCCCAGATCCATGTACTTGACCTTGGTGCAGTACTGCAGGGCCATCACGTTGTTGTGCACCAGGTTGCCGGCCTTGCCCGGCATGGAGGCGAGGATCTTTTCCACATTGGTGCGGGCGGTATAGAAGCGCCCGAAGTTGACGCGCCAGATGACCTCCACCTGGGGCATGCTGTCGCGCAGCGCGGCCATGGCCTCGTTGGAGACGCCGCAGCTGTCCATGTCCAGGGTCTTGAGATTGGTCATGCAGGAGGAGACCTTCCGGACCAGCTCGCCCTCGTCGTCCATGCGGACGTATTTGAGATCCAGCTCCTCATCGCTGAGGTTGAGATCCTTCTTCCACAGGGTGAAGGCGTAGTCAATGGCGGCCCGGGGGGCGGCCCCGTGCAGGGCCTGCAGACTCTCCCAGCTGAGGGGATTGTCCTTCTCGCTGCCGATCACAAGGCGCTGCGGCGCATGCAGCAGGGAAAGACTCTCGGCCACAGCGGGCACGTCGGCGTCGGTGATGCCCGCCAGGTCCACCTCGGCGGCGTCCGCGTCCACGGTTTTCCCGAGGATTTCCACCTCCCGGACGGGCTCGGGGGTGGGCTCCGCCGTGGGTTCGGCGGCGGGCGCGGGGGAGTGCTCCGCGGAAGCGCTTTCTCCCGCCTCAGCGGCGGCGGGGGCCGACGCGGTACAGCCCGCCGTCAGCAGAACGGCAAGGGCCAGCAGGAGCAGCAGAATGTGCAGGGAAGCATGCTTCATAGTCCGTAGACCTCTTTTCCAAATTTGCCCGCGTACTCGGGCGGGGCGGGGAGATCGCACATGGGATCCAGCCAGTAGAAGCTGTATTCCTGATAGTTGTAGCCCATCTGCTCCCGCAGGAGCTCATGGCGGGGCACCCAGTAATACTTGGGGATTTCGGGATCGTAGTCGGTGAAGCGCCAGGCCTCGCCGTGGGGATCGGAGGTGGTGGTGTTGACGGTGCAGCGCGGAGCTGCGGCGCGCATCTCGGCCACCTGGGCGGCGGGCACCGGGGTCTGGTTTCCGATCCAGAGCCGCTCCATGGCCGGGATGCCGTAGAGCGGGGAGATATCGTGGATGTTGGGGCAGCAGCCGATGTTCAGATGCCGCAGGGCGGTGTGCCCCTCCAGGGGGCTGAGATCGCCGATGTCGGTGGAGTTGAGCTCCAGATACTCCAGTCTCTCGCAGTTTCTCAGGGGCGAGATGTCGGTCACGCCGGTCATGGCGATGATGAGCACCTCCAGCTTCGGCATATACATGGTGAAGGAGAGATCGGTCATCTCATCGTTGTGGCCCAGATCCAGATACTTGATCTCCGTGCAGTACTGCAGGGGAGAGGGATCGTAGATCATGCCGCCCACGGTGGGCTTGGAGGCCAGGATGCGCTCGGCGTCGGTGCGCACGCTGTAGTTGGTGCCGAACCAGACGCGCCAGACGATTTTGGTCTGGGGGAAGAGATCCCGGAGTTTGCCCAGCTCCTCATTTTCCACGTCCGTGCCGTCCATGTCCAGATATGTACAGTGGTTCATGCAGGCCAGCACGGAATAGAGGGCGGCGCCGTTGTCGTCCACCTCCGCGTTGCGGAAGTCCAGCTTTTCCGCATTCAGATCCAGGTCCCTGCCATAGAGGCGGAAGCTGTAGTGGAACGTGGCGTCCGGGCAGCTGGCCTTGAGCAGGGCCACGTCCTCCCAGGGGATCTGATCCTCCCCCTCGGCCTGTACGCCCAGCTCCACGGTTTTCAGGTTTTCCATATAGGAGAGGATCAGCGCAAGCCCCGCCGCGTCCTCATGCCGCATGCGGCTGAGATCAATGCTGGAGGCGTTGCTGTCCAGCACCTCGCCGTCCACCACGGCCAGAAAGTCCAGCATCAGATGGGGCGCGGCCTCGTGGATGTTTATCATGTCCTGCATCGTCAGCCGGTCGCCCCCCACGTCGCCCAGCTGCAGGGAACGGAGATTCTTCATATAGGGGAACACGGACAGTACGGCCGGCAGATCCTCACCCTCCATCCAGGTCAGATCCAGCTCTTCGGCCAGGGCGTCGGCGGTTTTGCCGTTGGGAAGGGGCAGACTGTAGTTGGTCTCCACTTCGGGGTGCTCGGCGACCCACTGGGCGATCTCCCCATAGCAGGTGCTGCCGCGGAAGTCCGCCGTCTCCAGCTTGGTGAAATAGACCAGAGAGGGGATGTCCCGCTTAGAGATCACCGCGGTGAGCGATTTGCTGTTGGCGGAAATGCGCCGCCCGCCCAGCTCGACCTTGGGGCTGCCGATCCAGGGCGCGACGATCCAGGGCGCCTCCTGATAGGGACCGGAAATCCCCAGCAAAAGCACCGCTGTCAATAAAAGCAAGGCCGGCAGCAGCCGGAAAGCTCTCTTAAAACCCATCTTTCTCCTCCGCAGGCAATCATTACTGCATTTTA
>JBGUNL010000159.1:0-27098 GCA_045117295.1 Candidatus Limivicinus sp. | reverse complement strand
TCGGCGGAGAAGTCGAAGCGGTCGGCGGGGTTTTGCAGGTCGTACTCGATGCGGGTGGGCTTGGCCTTCTCCTGCTCCCGGCGCTGCTGTTCGGCCCGCTTGCGGGCCTTGAGATGCATCTTGCGCAGTCTGCGGTAGCGGGAGACCAGGATGATATACAAAATTGCAAAGAGCAGCAGCACCGCGAGGATGCCGATGACCCACGGCCTGGAGACGATCTCCGCCAGGCGCTGGGTCAAAAAGGCGTTGCGGCTGAGCTCGATGGCGGAGGAGTTGACAAGGCGGGTGGAGCCCAGCAGCTCGCCCCCGGCCCAGATGCGCACTTCGCCCAGCACGGAGCCCGCGGCCAGCGGCGCCGTCAGCGTCTCGTTGTACAGCACCACCTCCCGGCGGATGTCCTCGTCGCTGAGCTCGTTGGGCACCAGGGCGCGGATCTCCTCGGCGGGCTTGAGCATGGCCACGGTCTCCCCGTCGGCCAGCTCCACGTCCTGCCGCTCCACCACCTCGTTGGCGGTGAGCAGCGTGCGGTAGGAGAAGTTGTCAAAGCCCCAGTCGTAGAGGGTGCGGCTGTCGATGAAGTTGTAGTAATCCTCGATCTGGGCGTTCAGGGCGCCGTCGCAGCCCATGGCCACGGCCAGCAGCCGCACGTCGTCCCGCTTGGCGGTGGAGATGAGGCAGTAGCCCGCGGCGCGGGTGTAGCCGGTCTTGCCGCCGCTGGCCCCCTCATAGAGGTAGCGGCCGCCGTTGGAGTAAATGGAGGTGATGTTGATGAGGGCGTTGGAGTTGCCGATGGGCTCGCCGGCGTTGATGGCGGTGTTCTCCGGCAGGTAGGAGGTGGTGTTGGAGATCTCCATGAACAGGGGGTACTTCATGGCCTCGGCAAAGATGATGTACTGGTCATAGGCCGAGCTGTAGTGGTTCTCGGCGGGCAGACCGTTGGTGTTCATGAAGTGGGTGTGGGTGCAGCCCAGGGATTCGGCCTTCTGGTTCATCAGATCCACAAAGCCGGAGATGCTGCCGGCCAGATACCGGCCGATGATGTTGCAGCCCTCGTTGGCCGACTGGAGCATGGCGCAGTAGAGCAGATCCTTCATGGACACCTGCATGCCCGGCACGATGCCGGAGGTGCTGGAGTCGTCCTCCATACCCTGGCGGCAGTCGTCCTGGGCGGTGACCATGTCCGTGAGACTGACGCGGCCGGCGTCCAGCGCCTCCAGCGCCAGCAGCACGGTCATCACCTTGGTGAGACTGGCGGGGGCCCGCTCCTCATTTTCGTTATAGGCGTAGAGAACCTTGCCCGAATTCAGGTCTGCCAGGACCGCCGCCTTGCCGTTGAGCTCCGGCGGCTCCAGGGCCCAGGCCCCGGGGGCAGCGAAGGAAAAGGCCAGGCAGAGAAGCAGGACAAGGGGAAAAATTCTGAATTTTTTCATTTTGCTCTCCCGTTTTCTCAGGATTATGGTATGATAAGGAAGCGAAAAAGCTTCGATGCGGAAAGTGCTTCCCCGCTCCCGAAAAGTCGTATTTGATATTATACCGGTTTTCCGAAGAAAAAGCAACTGTGAACTCTTCGCCCGGTTTCGACCCGCTTCGACCGGACCGCGGCTTCGCCCCGGAAGACAGAAAGGTTTTTTATGAACAAGCTGACGTCCCTCCGCCGGCTGCTCCCGGCCGCCGCCCTCGTCCTGCTGCTGGCCCTGCTGGCGCCCATGTTTCTTCTGGGCCGCTATGCTGTGCCCGGCGCGGACGACTATACCTACGGCGCCGCGGCCTATCACGCGCTCCGCGCCGGCGCCCCCGCCTGGCGGGCGATCCCGGCGGCGGCCGGGGTGGCCCGGGACGCCTGGTTTGACTGGCAGGGCACCTTCTCCGCCATCTTTCTGATGGCGCTCCAGCCCGCCGTGTTTGCCGACGGGCTCTATGCCCTGACCCCCTGCATCATGCTGTTTTTTCTGCTGTTGGGCATCTTCTCCTTAAACCGCGCCCTCTATGCCGAGGCGTTCGGCATGCCGCGCGGCGACGCCGCGGTGCTCTCCTGCGCCCTCTGCCTGCTGTGCACCCAGCTGCTGCCCTCCCCGGTGCAGGCCTTTTTCTGGTATAACGGCGCGGTGTACTATGTGGTGTACTTCGGCCTGTCCCTGGCCGCCATGGCCCTGGCCATCCGGCTGGTGCGGCGGGGCGGCGCGGGCCGGACGCTTCTGCTCTCCCTGCTGGCCGTCTTTCTCGGCGGCGGCAACTACGTCACCGCTCTCCACTGCGCGATTCTGGGCGTGACGGCGCTGGTGCTGACGGCGCTGTGCCGGACGCCGGGGCGCCGGCGCCTCTGGCTGCCGGTGCTGCTGCTCCTGGCGGCCTTCCTCTTCAGCATCGCCGCCCCCGGCAACGCGGTGAGGCAGGCGTCCATCCGGCCCGGCCCCGGGCCCGCGGCCTCGGTCCTGCTCTCCTTCCGCCTGGCGGCGCGTTATGCCCTTGGCTGGTTCACGCTGCCCTTTGCGGCGGTCATGATCGCCCTGGCGGTGTTCCTCTGGCCCCATGCAAAAAGGGCGGACTTTTCCTTCCGCTTTCCCGCGCCGGTGACGGGCTATTCCTTCTGCCTTCTCTCCGCCATGTTCACCCCGCCCGTCTACGCCTCCGGCACGCCGGGGGACCTGCGCCTGGTGAACATCATCTATTTTGCCTTTGTCTGCCTCTTTGCGCTGAATCTGTTCTACTGGCTGGGCTGGGCCGCCCGCAGGCGGCGGGAGGGAAAGCTCCTCCGGTCCCGCGTTTTTGAACGTTTTCGTTCCATAAAGGCCGCGCCCGCTGTCCTTTCCATCTTTCTGGCGCTTTTCGTCGGCTTTTCCTTTTTGCTGTATCTGCGGCACGACGGGCTGACCTCCCCGGGCGCCCTGGGGCTGATGCGCTCCGGTGAGGCCCAGGCCTTTCGGGCCTGCGCCGACCGGCGGCTGGAGGTGCTGGAGGACCCGCAGATCCGGGACGCGGAGCTGGAGCCTTTCCCGTCCCAGCCCTATCTGCTGTATTTTGACGACATTGCCGAGGACCCGGAGGAGTGGATCAACGTGGCCATGAGCCGCTATTACGGGAAAGACTCCGTACGCCTTGCGCCCTGAACGCCCCACGGAAGGAGAATCACCATGAAAATTCTTGTTGTCGACGACGAAAAGCTCCTGGTCAAGGGCATCAAATTCAACCTGGAAAACGAGGGCTACACCGTGGACGTGTGCTACGACGGGGAGACCGCCGTGGCCATGGCCCAGGCGGAGGAATATGCCCTGATCATCCTGGATCTGATGATGCCGAAGAAGGACGGGCTGCAGGCCTGCCAGGAGATCCGCAGCTTCTCCACCGTGCCCATCATCATGCTCACCGCCCGCAGCGAGGACGCGGACAAGCTGATGGGCTTTGAGTCCGGCGCGGACGACTACGTCACCAAGCCCTTCAACATTCTGGAGCTCAAGGCCCGGGTGCGGGCCCTGATCCGCCGGGCCTCCATCGCCGCGCCCGCCGCCCGGGACAGCGCGCCCCTGCGCTGCGGCCACATCTCCCTGGACGAGAAGAGCCGCAGCGCCTTCAAGGATGAAAAGCCCGTGGAGCTGACCATGAAGGAATTTGACCTGATGCTCTTCCTGATGAAAAACCCCGGCAAGGTTTTCTCCCGGGAGAATCTGCTGGACCTGGTCTGGGGCTACGACTATCTGGGCGACACCCGCACTGTGGACGTGCATGTGCGCCGCCTGCGGGAGAAGCTGGAGCTGGACCCCGCGCGGCCGCGCCACATCGTGACCAAGTGGGGCGTGGGCTACTACCTGGCGGAGTGAGCCCATGGGAAAACGATGGATCAACACCGGCAGCATCCGCTTCCGGTTCTTCTCCTTCATCGGGGCGCTGCTGCTGATCCTGCTGCTGCTGCTGAATCTCTACCCCTACGTCACGGCCCGCGACGCGGTGTACCAGGAGAAGGAGCGCAGCATGGAGAGCCGCGCCGTCTCCCTGGCGGCGGCTCTGGGGGCCCTGTCCCGCCCGGACGAGGAGAGCGTGGCGGAGGTGCTGCGCCTGCTGGACGTGCGGGATTACGACCGCATCACCTTCACCGGCGGCGAGGGAAGCGTCATCTATGACGCCGGCGGCGGGCAGGAGCGGCCGGAGGATCTGCGGGCCGCCCTGGGCGGCAAGACGGTCTTCCGCTCCTCCCTCCAGGGGGCGAGCTTTCTCAGCTCCTACTCCATCCCCGTTTTCTCCCAGGGCACCGTCACCGGCGCGGTCTACCTGCACGAGACCGATCTGGAGCGGGGCGGCATTCTCCACCGGATCCAGGTGCAGATCCGCACGGTGAGTCTGATCATCGCGGCGGCGGCCCTGGTCATGGCTGCCGTCTACTCCGGCACCGTGCTGCGGAAGTTTCAGGAGCTCTCCGCCTCCATGCGCATCGTGGCCGGCGGCAACTACCGCCACCGGATGCCGACCTCCGGCACGGACGAGCTGGCCGAGCTGGGGCAGGAGTTCAACGAGCTGACCGCGCGGCTGGAGGACACCGAGCGCCAGCGCCAGCAGTTTGTGGCCGACGCCTCCCACGAGCTCAAGACCCCCCTGGCCTCCATCCGCCTGCTGTCCGACAGCATCGTGCAGAACGAGAACATGGACCACGACACCGTGCGGGAGTTCGTGGCGGACATCGGTAATGAGGCCGAGCGCCTGCAGCGCACCACGGAAAAGCTGCTGGACCTGTCCCGCCTGGACGACGACATCCAGGTGGTGCCGGAGCCGGTGGACGTCAAGCAGGCCGCCCTGGACGCGCTGGTCTTTCTGCGCCCCCTGGCCGAGGAAAACGGCGTCACCCTCTCCAGCTTTCTGGACGACGGCTGCGTGGTGCTGGCCACGGTGGACGACATGTTCCACATCGTCTTTAACCTGATGGAAAACGCCGTCAAGTACAACGTGCCCGGGGGCAGCGTCACCGTCTCCCTGCACGCGGACGGAGACACCGTGCTCTTCACTGTGGAGGACACCGGCATCGGCATCCCCGAGGACGAGCGCTTCAACATCTTCAACCGCTTCTACCGCGTGGACAAGGCCCGCTCCCGGGAGGCCGGAGGCAGCGGTCTGGGACTGAGCATCGTGCACGACGCGGTCAAGGCCCACGGCGGCAGCATCGCGGTGGGGCAGAATCAGCCGCAGGGCTCCCGCTTTATCGTGAGCTTCCCGCGCTTCAATATTGAAAGGACATAGGCATCCATGAACAACATCGCAAGAATCCGTGAAGAACTGCTCCGCCGGGGGCTGGACGCCGTCCTGGTCACCGACGAGAAAAACCAGCGTTACGCCGCGGGCTTCCCCTTTACCGACGGGGCCGTGCTGGTGGGCCGGGAAAAGGCGTACCTGATTACCGACTCCCGCTACATCGAGGCCGCCGAAAAAGCCGTCGACCCCGCCCTGGTTTCCGTGCGGCTCTTTGACCGGGAGCACCCGCTCACCGCCCGGCTGCAGGAGGCCCTGGCCGAGACCGGCGCCGCAAAGGTGGCCGCCGAGGACCAGAAGCTCAGCCACGCGGGCTATCTGGGCTGGGAGAAGAAGCTGGGGCTCGCCCTTTTGCCCGCCGGGGACCTGTTCCAGGTGCTCCGCGCCGTCAAGAGCGAGGAGGAGATCGCCTCCATGATCCGCGCCCAGCGCATCAGCGAGGCGGCTCTGGAGGAAGTGCTGCACATCATCCGCCCGGGCATGACCGAGCGGGAGGTGGCGGCGGAGCTGGTCTACCGCATGCTGCGCCGCGGCTCCGAGGGCAACTCCTTCGACCCCATCGTGGTCACCGGCGCCAAGACCAGCATGCCCCACGGCGTGCCCGGGGACGAGGTCATCCGGGAGGGCGACTTCGTGACCATGGACTTCGGCTGCCTCAAGGACGGCTACTGCTCCGACATGACCCGCACCGTGGCCGTGGGACACGCCACCGAGGAAATGAAGAACGTGTATGACGTGGTGCTCCGGGCCCAGCTGGCCGGCATCGCCGCGGCGAAGGCCGGGGTGCTGGGGAAGGAGATCGACGGCGCGGCCCGCAGGGTTATCGCCGACGCGGGCTACGGCGCGTACTTCGGCCACGGCTTCGGCCACTGCCTGGGGCTGGATATCCACGAGTGGCCCATCGCCGGCCCCGCGGGGAACGCCCCCATGCCTGCGGGCTGCCTGTCCTCCGCCGAGCCCGGCATCTACCTGCCCGGAAAGTTCGGCGTGCGCATCGAGGACGTGATGATCCTCCGCGAAAACGGCGCCGAGGTCATCACGAAGGCCCCCAAGACAGAACTGATTGTTCTCTGAGTGTGGAGGTGGAGGGCGGGGCGCGGCATAACGATGTTCGATCCCCCAGTCAGCTTTGCTGACAGCCCCCTTTCGCAAAGGGGGCCGCACGAAATGCCTCCCTTTGGAAAGGGAGGTGCCGAGCGGAGCGAGGCGGAGGGATCGAAATCGAATGTACCGCAGGCACACCTTCACTTCACACTCAACACGAAATAAATAGTACTTGCAAAATCCGCATATATCCTGTAAAATATCTGAGATAACTGTATTTATCCATTCATCTTTCTTTTGGGAGGTCCCTTTTTATGATTACTGCTGGCGATTTCAGAAACGGCGTCACCTTTGAGATGGACGGCCAGGTGATGCAGGTCGTCGAGTTTCAGCACGTCAAGCCCGGCAAGGGCGCGGCTTTTGTCCGCACCAAGATGAAAAACGTCATCACCGGCGCCGTGACCGAAACTTCCTTCAACCCCACCGCGAAGTTCGAGAATGCCACCGTTGACCGCATGACCATGGAGTACCTGTACAACGACGGCGATCTCTACTACTTCATGAACCCCGAGACCTATGACCAGGAGCCGGTCAATGCCTCCGTTTTGAACGACAACTTCAAGTTCGTCAAGGAGAACATGGAGTGCACCATCTACTCCTACAAGGGCAAGGTCTTCAACGTGGAGCCCCCCTTCTTTGTGGAGCTCGAGGTCACCGAGACCGACCCCGGCTTTGCCGGCAACACCGCCACCAACGCCACCAAGCCCGCCACCGTCGAGACCGGCGCCGAGATCAAGGTGCCCCTCTTCATCGAGCGCGGCGAGAAGATCAAGATCGACACCCGCACCGGCGAGTATCTGTCCAGAGCCTGATCTTCGGACAAGAGAAATACGGGGAGGCCGCGGTCTCCCCGTTTTTTATCCCCACCAACATCTGAGAATCGGAGGTTATCACCATGACAGTTGTGGAAAAGGCAGCGTATTTGAAGGGTCTGACGGAGGGTCTCGGCATCGACGCCGGGTCCAAGGAGGGCAAGCTCTGGGCCGCGCTCAACGATCTGCTGGCCGACATGGCGCACGAGATTGAGGACCTCCATGACTCGGATCTCGGCCACGCGGAGGCGCTGGACGCCCTGGCGGAGGAACTGAGCGAGATGGAGGAGATGGTCTTCGACCTGGACGATCCCGAGGATTTCGAGGACTATGAGGAAGAGGACGACTACGGCTGCCCCGTGGGCTGCGGCGGCTGCCCCCGCCAGGCGGAGGACGAGGAGGAAGAGGACGAGAACGACCCCGAGCCCAGCTACGACGGCGTGATCTACGACGCCACCTGCCCCGTCTGCGGCGAGGAGATCAGCTTTGACGAGGAGACCCTGGAGGAGGGCTCCATCCGCTGCCCCAACTGCGGGGAGCTGCTGGAGTTCGACCTGGGCGAAGACGACGGCGAGGAGCCGGAAGAATAACTTCAAAAGCACAACCCCGCCGGGGACCGAACAGCCCCGGCGGGGGTCTTTTTTTGCGGGAGGGGCATACCCCTAAAGGGCACAGGCGCCCCTCCCCTACGGAGAAATCCCGGTTTGTTCCTGTAGGGGAGGCCCTTGGGCCTCCCGAAGGACGGATTGCACCCGCAGGGCGTACACCACACCAGTGTGCGCACCGCGAGCGAGGATCGCGTCGCACGCTTCCCGCGCGTCGCGTTGGCTCGCAATGACGTGTCGTAGGGGCGGACGCCCTCGGCCGCCCGGAAAGAACGGAGCGCAGGCATCTTGCCTGCGCTCCGGATTCTTATTTCTGGTGTTTGAGTCTGGTAAACAGCGCCGGGGCCGCCTTGCCGGCGAAGGCCATCAGGCGGAAGCACAGGGCGTTGAGAGGGACGCTGCCCGTGCGCAGCACCCGGGCCGGGAGCTGCACGGCGAGGCCGCCGAAGGCGCCCACGCTTCTCTCCCGCACCTGCCGGTTTTCCACGATGCGCCGGATCTCCGCCCGCTTCTCCGCCCCGTTCAGGGGGCAGTTGGGGGCGTAGAGGGTGGTGAGGCAGGAGTAGACGGACTTGAGGAACATGTAGCGAAAGGCCCCCTCGTCCTCCACGCCGAAGCGCCGGCAAAGCTCCTGCATGCGTTTGTCGCAGAGCAGGCAGACCTCAAACTTTTTCTCGTAGTAGCGGGTGATGAGGCTCTCCCCGCGGTGCATGACGTAGGTGTACTTGCTCTCCGGCAGCACGGCCACGGTCTGCGCCTTCTCCAGGCAGTCGCAGACAAAGAGCCGGTCCTCGCCCCAGCGGTAATCCCGGAAGCGCAGGCCATTGTCCAGCACCAGGGAGGCCCGGAAGAGCTTGCCCCAGACCTGGTTGAGCAGGTTTGCCTTGTAGAGTCTCCCCAGGGCCGCGCCCAGGGTCTCCGGCGTCAGGTGCTGCTCCGGCTCGCAGTAGTCCGCGCCGGTTCCGTCCAGGCCCCGGATGGTGAAGCCCATCAGCACCAGATCCGCGCCGCCGCCCTCCCTGAGGGCATATTCCAGGGCGTCCGGAGCCAGCAGATCGTCCGCGTCGCAGAACATGAGATATTCCGTCCCCGCCGGCACCCACTCCAGAGCCAGGTTCCGTGCCTTCGCGGGGCCGCCGTTGGCCACCGTCAGGGGCAGCAGACGCCTGTCCTCCGCGGCCAGGCGCGCCAGAATGGCGCCGGTCTCGTCCGTGGAGCCGTCGTTTACCACGATGAGCGTAAAGTCGGCCACGCTCTGCCCCAGGATGCTGCGCACCGAGGCTTCGATATAGTCCGCCGCGTTGTAGGCGGGAATGATGATGGCAGCGCGGGGTGCGGGCATGGCGCTTCTCCTTTCAGCGGACCTTGTCCATCTCCTCCGGACAGGAGAGATAGACCTCCAGCAGGTATTCATAGAGGGGCATCAGTTCGGCGAAGGCGTCGGCCACGATCCGCGGCAGCTCCGGCGTGAAGGCCGCGCCGCCCAGGTCGAAGCTCTTCTCCGCCATCAGCCACTTGCGGTTGTACCAGGTGTTCAGTACTTCATCCCCAAAATCCTTTTTGGGGCGCTTGTAGGGTTCGCCCCCCAGGGCGTAACCTTTGCGCGTTACGCCTTCGGCGATGCGCCGGAAGCGGGCGGGGTTTGCGTCCACAGCCCGGCGGAAGGCCTCCATCTGCACGGGCGAGGCCGACCAGAAGCCCAGACCGCAGCCCCAGCCCGTCTTCTCCAGCAGGAACCAGAAATCCGGCCCCTCGTGGGCGATGCGGCTGGACTTGACGGAAAACCACAGGTGGTCCTTGTAGGGCCCGCGGCCGAAGAGCCGCCGGGCGTCCCGGTAGATGCGGGAGACGTGGACCCGCCCCTCAAAGTCCGGGAAGCGGGCGTTGAAACGGTCATAGGTGTCGGCGGCCAGAGCTTTGAAGGGGGTGTTGACCTCGTCCTCAAATTCCTGCTTGTGGGCGAGGAACCAGGGCCGCTCGTTATGGAAGGCGAGCTCCCAGAGGAACGCGCCGGTTTTTTCGCTGAAGCCTTGAAACATGGATGGGTACACTCTTTCGTAGAATGGCGGAGATACGGATTGCCACACCAGTGTGCGCACTGGCAAGCAAGGATCGCGTCGCACGCTTCCCGCGCGTCGCGTTGGTTCGCAATGACGTGATTTTTGCCGCAAAGGAAGTCTCCCTTGCACGCAGGGCCTGGAACGAACTCAGTACCCCAGCAGGGGGACGGAGCCGTCGTCCTCGCCCTTGGTGATGGCGCGGATCTCCGCCTCGTAGCTGTAGGACTCGCTGACGTGGACGGTGATCACGTCGCCCACCTTTTTGCCCAGCACGGATTTGCCGAAGGGGGACTCCCGGCTGATCAGGCCCTTTCTCGGGTCGGTGCGCACCGTGGTCACCACCTGGATGATCTGGGTCTCGTCGTCCTCGGGGATGTAGATCTCCACCTTGTCAAACAGCCCCACCTCGTCCGCGGCGGAGCGGTCGGAGATGACGTGGGCGGATTTGATCATGTTCTCCAGATAGCGGATGCGGCTGCGGTTCTTGTTCTGGGCCTGCTTGGCCGCCTTGTATTCAAAGTTCTCGCTGAGATCCCCGAAGGCCCGGGTGCGCTTGACCTCCTCGATGAGGCCGGGCATGAGCGTAAGTCTCCGGTAATCCAGCTCCTCCTGCATCTTCTTGATGTCTTCTTTTGTCAGATCGTTGTTCAAAATGGCGCCTTCTTATAAATCGATATTGATGGTGTTCAGGCCGTTCTTGTCAAACTCCGTCAGGTACTCCTCCATCCGGGCGGACAGCTCCGTGAAGTCCTCCGGGTCGGAGTCCTCCAGCCCCAGGTCCCGCCGGGCCAGCTCCTCGGCCAGGATGTTGTAGAACACCGCGTCCTCATAGTCGGCGATGGCCTCGTGGATGCCCCCGTCCTCATAGGCCTGGGAGGGGAAGACATGGCCGTACCAGCGCTGCACCAGGGACTTCATGCCGTGCTCCGGGGCCAGGGAGAACATCTTCTCCTGCAAAAGGTCGTAGTCCTCGAAGCGGTCGTCCCCCCGGGCGGAGTTGAGAATCCAGTTGCCCACGTAGACCAGGTCCAGCAGACGGCGAAATTCCTTTTCACTCAGTTCAATGTTCATCATGATCCCTCCCTGCCGCGCTGTGCGGAATGCTAACTATATTAGTATAGCAGAAATTCTAAGGCAATTCCACCGGGAAAGCAAACAAATTTTTCTTGAACTGCGCCCGGCTTTGGGTTATATTAAACTGTAACACATTTTTGGCACTGCGGACACAAGGAGCGACACATGGACAACAGACCCATCGGAATCTACGACTCCGGCATCGGCGGACTCACCGGGCTCAAAGCGCTGCGGCGGCTTCTGCCGGGGGAGGACCTGGTCTTCTTTGCCGACACGGGCCGTATGCCCTACGGGCCGAGGCCGCAGGCCGAGCTCTGCCGCATCGCGGAGCAGGACATGGACTTTCTGGCCGCCTTCGGGGTCAAGGCCATTCTGGCCGCCTGCGGCACCATCTCCTCCGCCGCCCGCCTGGTGCTGGAGAGTTACCCCGTCCCCGCCCTCGGGGTGCTCGCCCCCGCGGTGGAGGCCATGGCCGCCCTGCCCGGGGAGAGGCCCCTGGCCGTGCTCGCCACCGCCGCCAGCATCCAAAGCGGCCAGTTCACCGAGCCGCTGCGGCAGCGCTGCCCCGGCCGGGAGATTCTTGGCCTCGCCTGCCCGGAGTTTGCCCCCATGATCGAGGCCGGCCACATCGACCGCTTTGACCCGGTGCTCACCGAGGCCGCGGCGCGCGCCCTGGAGCCCCTGCGGGGGCGGGAGCCGGACGCGGTGCTGCTGGGCTGTACCCACTACGGCATCATTGAGGACGCCATCCGGGACTGTCTGGGGGACGTCCCCCTGCTCTCCGCCGCCGACTGCGGCGCCCGCGCCCTGCGGGACAGGCTGGTGCGGGATGGGCTCTGCGCCGACCGGGAGGCGGGCGCGGCCCGCTTTTTCGTCAGCTGCGAGACAGCGCACTTTGACGCCTTCGCCTCCCGCTATCTGGAAATGGGCCCCGTCCGCGCCGCGGAAGTGGCCCCCATGGAGATCTGAGCCATGATGAAAGACGTCACCATATCCATCTTCAGCCGCAACAGCGCCGGCGAGGATGAGGATTCCATCGATTTTGTCACCGACGGGCTGTATACCTTTGACGGCGGCGTGGCCTGCCTGACCTACCTGGAGACCGAGGTCACGGGCATGGCGGGCACCCGCACCAGCGTGATGGTGTTCCCCGACAAGGTGGTGGTGGACCGGGACGGGACCGTCACCAGCCGCATGATCTTCCAGGAGGGCAGCAAAAATTCCTTCCTGTACGACACGCCGGTGGGCTCGGCCACCATGCACATGGATACCCGGCGCATTCTCTTCCGCTTCAACGAGCACGGGGGAGAGCTGGAGATCGACTACGTGCTGGATCTGGAGCACGCCTTTGTCACCCGGAACATCTTCCGGATTGAAGTCAAGGAACTGAAACCTGTGGGTTGAGATAGATAGGAGAACAAAAAATGGCAAACATGATTCAAGACGCCAAGGACAGCGTCAATGCCCTGCTGGCCGCCGCCTGCCAGAAGGCCGCGGAGAAGGGACAGCTGCCCGCCGGGGCCGTCCTCGCCGGCACGGTGGAGATCCCCAAGGACAGCTTAAACGGCGACTACGCCGCCAACCACGCCATGACCGGGGCCCGCGCCCTGCACATGGCCCCCCGGAAGATCGCCGAAGCCCTGATCGAGAACCTGGATCTCACGGGCAGCTGGTTTTCCTCTGTGGAGGTGGCGGGCCCGGGCTTCATCAATTTCCGTCTCTCCCCCGCCTGGTACGCCGACGTGCTGGGCGCCGTCACGCGCGAGGGCGCGGACTACGGCCGCGTGGACGAGGGCCACGGCAAGCGCCTGATGGTGGAGTTTGTCTCCGCCAATCCCACGGGCCCCATGCACATGGGCAACGCCCGGGGCGGCGTGCTGGGCGACGCCCTGGCCAGCGTCTTTGACCGGGCCGGGTACGACGTCTGGCGCGAGTTCTACGTCAACGACGCCGGCAACCAGATCGAAAAGTTCGCCTCCTCCATCGACGCCCGCTACGGGCAGCTGATCCTGGGCGAGGACCAGGTGGCATTTCCCGAGGACGGCTACCATGGGGAGGACATCAAGGAGCTGGCCAGGGCTTTTTACGACGCGTACGGCGACAGCTACCTCAGCAAGGACACAGCCGAGCGCCACGCGGCCATGGCCCGCTTCGGGCTGGACCGCAACATCCCCAAGATGCAGTCCGATCTCAAGCGCTACGGCGTGGAGTACGACGAGTGGTTCTTTGAGAGCTCCCTGCATGCCAGCGGCTACGTGGCCGAGTCCGTGCAGAAGCTCACCGACCGGGGCTACACCTACGAGAAGGACGGGGCCCTGTGGCTCAAGACCGCCCAGATCCTCACGGAGAATCTGCTCAAAGCGGGCAAAAAGCAGGAGGAAATCGACAAGCTGGATCTCAAGGACGACGTGCTCAAGCGCGCCAACGGCTTCTACACCTACTTTGCCGCGGACATCGCCTATCACCGCAACAAGCTGGAAAAGCGCGGCTTCGATGTGGCGGTGAACGTCTGGGGCGCCGACCACCACGGCCATGTGGCCCGGCTCAAGGGGGCTCTGGACGCCCTGGGTCTGGACGGAGAGCACCGGCTCCAGATCGTGCTGATGCAGCTGGTCAAGCTCATGAGCGACGGGCAGGAGGTGCGCATGTCCAAGCGCACCGGCAAGGCCATCTCCCTGACAAATCTGCTGGACGATATCCCCGTGGACTCCGCCCGCTACTTCTTCAACTCTCGGCCCGAGTCCCCGGTGCTCTTCGATCTGGAGCTGGCCCAGCGCCAGGACAACGAGAACCCGGTCTACTACGTCCAGTACGCCCACGCCCGCATCTGCACGCTGATTTCCGCCCTGGCCGCCGACGGGCACACGGTCCCGGAGGCTTCGGCCGTAAACGCCGCCCTGCTCACCGACGAGACGGAGAAGGAGCTCATCAAGCAGCTGGCCGCCCTGCCGGAGGAGATCCGCCTGGCCGCCCGGGACTATGACCCCAGCCGCATCAACAAGTACGTCACCGAGCTTGCCGCCCGCTTCCACCGCTTCTACACCGTCTGCCGCATCAAGGGCGCGGAGGAGGGCGTGCTGGAGGCCCGGCTGCTGCTGGCCGACTGCGTCCGCCGGGTCATCGCCATCTCCCTGTCGATCATCGGCGTCACCGCCCCGGAGAAAATGTAATCAACCACGGCGGCTTGGCCGCGTGAAGAAAGAGAGAGGATACCGGATGAAAAAAAGAATCAGCTCCGTGATCGCCCTGGCCCTGTGCCTGGTGATGCTGTGCGCCTGCGGTCAGGTGCCCGCCGTCCCCACGGCACAGCCCGAAGCGACCCCCGCACCCGCGGCGGCCCCCACCCCCGCCTTTGACGTGAAGATGCTGGAGGGCGTCTACGTGGAGGAGATCGCCGCCCGCGCCACCCTCAAGCTCACCGCCGCCGAGGACGGCAGCGCCGCCGTCTCCGTGGACTGGCCCGTGAGCCTGGCGGAGGTCAGCCACTGGGAGATGACCGCCGTCTACGACGCGGAGAAGCAGGCCCTGGTCTACGACAACGCCGTGTGCATTCAGCGCGTTTTTGACGAGAACGGCAAGGAGACCGACACCATCGCCTCCACCCACGGCAAGGGCACGCTGCGCACCGCCGGCCCCCGCCTCTACTGGACTGACGAGGTGGCAAACGAGGGCCAGGAGAGCACCTTTGTCTACTCCGTGATGCCCGGCGGCCAGCAGGCCCAGGAGAGCGCCGCCCCCGCCCCAACCCCGGAACCCTCGCCCGAGCCGACGCCGGCGCCCACCGCCGCCCCCACCGCGGCGCCCACGCCGGAACCCACCCCGGTTCCCACGCCCAAGCCCACCCCGACGCCGGTGCCCACGCCCATCCCCATGCCGCCGCAGGTCCTCAAGGACCCCACGGACGAGTGGGTCACCGAGGGCGGCTCCTGCTGGTTTGAGGCCAACTATTACGACGCCATCTGGGCCGTGTGGCACTTCGTCAGCCCCTACGGCTACGACTACACCTATCAGGACATGCAGTACCTGTTCCCCTACATGACCGTGCGCAACGGCATGTACAGCACCATGCAGCTGCTGAACATCCCCCTGGAGCTCAACGGCTGGCGCGTCTTCTGCCGCTACAGCAATGACGTCGGCTTCACCGACACCATGAGCGCCTGGATCTATGTGTCCCCGAAGCCCACGCCGACCCCGAAGCCCGGTCCGATTGGCCCGGTGGTCAACAGCTGGATCGACACCTTTGATCTCTCCGAGGCCAGCTCCGCCTCCGGCGTGTCCTTCAGTCCCCCCGTCTCCGTGCCCGACGGCCTGTACTTCAACGGCTACCGCGCCATCCAGGGCATTCTGGAGGCCAACTACACCGGCTGGGGCAACTCCATGATGATCCGCGTGTCCAACACCACCAGCGGCGCGGATCTGGCCGGCGACTACAACAGCTACTCCAACGGCTGGAACCAGAACGTCAAGGGCCTGCGCATCTACTGCCAGGGCGACGGCGAGACCATCAACTGGGCCACCTTCTCCAGCGGCGGCAAGTACTGGGCCATCACCTACAACCCGGGTCTTGAGGGCGCGGGCATGACCCCCGACGAGCTCAACTCCCTGGTCAACGGCATGCAGTAAGGCGGTCACCCAACGCAAGGCAAACCAGAAAACCAATCCCCGGCGAAAACGTGCCTGTGTACGTTTTCGCCGGGGATTATCCTTTGGATCAGGGCTGTTCCGCGCGGGAGGCCCATACCCATAAAGGGCACAGGCGGGCCTCCCCTACGGCGAAAAACCGGGGTCCGCCTTGTAGGGGAGGGGCTCTGCCCCTCCCGCAAAGCCTCCCTTTGGATAAGGGGAGGTGCCGAGCGCAGCGAGGCAGAGGGATCGAAAGGCCAAACCTGTCGATCCCCCACCGCCTGCGGCGGAGCCCCCTTTCCGAAAGGGGGCCAACGCGACGCGCGTGGTGAAATATTCCCACTTTTGAGAACGGTCCCCGTGCGACGCGATCCTTGCCTGTCAACGCGACGCGCGGGAAGCGTGCGACGCGATCCTTGCTTGCCAACGCGACGCGCGGGAAGCGTGTGACGCGATCCTTGCCTGCCATCGCGACGCGCGTGGTGAAATATTCCCACTTTTGAGAACGGTCCCCGTGCGACGCGGTCCTTGCCTGCCAACGCGACGCGCGGGATGTGCACATGGGGCCCATGGCGCGGCAAGACCGCGCGGCAGACTGCCGCGCGGTCTCGTTCGCCGCCCCAAATCAGGGGGCGTCTTTCTTGTTTTCGCCGTCGAAGCCGGCCATCTCCCGCTGAACCTTCTCCATCTCTCTGCGGAGCTTCCGGGCCCGGGCCCGGCGGGGATTGCGGATGAAGATGATGATCAGGATGCCCAGCAGGGAAACCAGAATGGCGATCATGCACAGCACCCGCACCAGAGGCGTGCTGCTGGGGATCCAGAGGCCGATGAGCCCGCCGATGGCGGAGACGCCGTAGAGCACCAGCACCGCCTGTTTCTGGCTCAGCCCCAGGGCCAGGAGCCGGTGGTGGAAGTGGCCCTTGTCCGCCTGGAAGGGGCTCTGCCCACGGAGGATGCGGCGGATGACAGCGAAGGCCGTGTCGGCCAGCGGGACGGCAAAGGTGACCACGGTCTGCAATTTAAACAGGCCCAGAATGGACACCGCCGCCAGCACGAAGCCCAGAAACTGCGAGCCCACGTCGCCCATGAAGATCTTGGCGGGGTTGTGGTTGAAGGGGATGAAGCCCAGGCACGCGGCCAGCAGCGCGGCCAAAATCAGGGCGACCGCCGGGGTGGGCATGGTGAACATCAAAGCGCCCGCCAGCAGAAAGAAGGAGCAGATGGCGGACACGCCCACCGCCAGGCCGTCCAGCCCGTCGATGAGGTTGATGGCGTTGGTGCACAAAACGATCCACAGCATGGACAGAGGGGCCGCCCAGGGACCCAGCTCCAGATAGGTCTGGGCTGAGGGCCAGGAGACCGCGTCGATCACCAAGCCGAAGCGGACGCAGACCAGCGCCGCGAAGATCTGCACGCCAAACTTCACGCTGGGCTTCAGAGAGACGATATCGTCCACAAAGCCCATGCCCGCGATGAGGAAGGAGCCGATGACGATGCCGTAGACCTTGTCCGAAACCGGCACGAACAGCAGCACCGACAGCACAAAGCCCATGATGATGGCCAGGCCCCCCATGCGGGGGATGGGGTGGTCGTGGACCCGGCGGTCATCCTTGGGGATGTCCATGGCGCCGATCTTCTCTGCAAAGCGCTTGACCGGCGGGGTCATGAAATAGGAGATCAACAGGGACACGGCGAAGGCGAGGGCCAGCGCCGGCCACTGACTGAGTTTTGGAAACATAAAGGTTTCCTCCGAAAAATGTTCTATCTGGGGACAGGCTCGGTTTTAAAAGGGTTTTTCCACCAGGCCGACCTTCTTGTAGACCTTGCGCAGGGTCCGTCTCGCCACGGCGGAGGCCCGCTGGGCCCCGTCGGTGTACACGTCCTTGAGATAGGCCTTGTCGGCGATCATGCGCTCGGCCTCCTCCCGGATGGGCCGCAGGGTCTCGATCACGGCCTCGCCCACGGCGGGCTTGAACACGCCGTAGCCCTGGCCCTCAAACTCCCGCTCGATCTCGTCAAAGCTCTTGCCGGTGACGGAGGAGTAGATGTTCATCAGGTTGGAGACGCCGGGCTTATTTTCCGGGTCGAAGCGGACGCAGCGCTCGGCATCGGAGTCCGTGATGGCGCGTTTGAACTTGCGGGCGATCTCCTCGGGCTTGTCCAGCAGGAAGACGCAGCCGTTGGGGTCGGACTTGGACATCTTGCTCATGGGGTTGGAGAGGGACATGATGCGGGCGCCCACCTTGGGGATGTAGGCCTCGGGCACCTTGAAGGTCTCGCCGTAGAGGTTGTTGAAGCGGATGGCCACGTCCCGCGTCAGCTCGCAATGCTGCTTCTGATCCTCCCCCACGGGGACGAAGTCTGCCTGGTACAGCAGGATGTCCGCCGCCATCAGGGCGGGGTAGGTGAAGAGGCCGCCGTTGATGTTGTCGGCGTTCTTGGCGCTCTTGTCCTTGAACTGCGTCATGCGGCTCAGCTCGCCGAACATGGTGTAGCAGTTGAGGATCCAGCCCAGCTCCGCGTGCTCGTGCACGTGGCTCTGGAGGAAGAGGGTGTTCTTCTGCGGGTCCAGGCCGCAGGCGATGTACTGGGCCAGCTGCGCCGTGGCGCGGCGGCGGAACTGCGCCGGGTCCTGCCGCACGGTCAGGGTGTGCAGGTCGGCCATAAAGTAAAAGCAGTCAAACTGATCCGGCAGCTCCGCCCAGTTTTTGACGGCGCCCAGGTAGTTGCCCAGGTGCAGATCGCCCGAGGGCTGGATGCCGGAGAGCATGACTTTTTTGGCAGCGGTTTCGTTTTCCATGGAGAGCCTCCTTGCGAAAAAACGCGAAAAAACATTCTTATCTATTTTAACAAAAGAACTGGGGCTTGACAACAGCAAAAATGCAAAATAATATAGCAGGGTACAAAATCCTTGCCCGCGCAAGGGAAAACAGGATCGGAGATTGTTATGAAAGACAGAAAATGGTTTGAAGAGATGGAGGCGCGCATTCCCACCGGCGAGGTGCGGACCCGCTTTGCCCCCTCTCCCACGGGATATATGCACGTCGGCAATCTGCGCACGGCGCTCTACACCTACCTCATCGCCCGGCACGACCGGGGCAAGTTCATCCTCCGCATTGAGGACACGGACCAGGGCCGTCTGGTGGAGGGCGCGGTGGACGTCATTTACAAGACGATGGCCGAGTGCCATCTGGAGCACGACGAGGGCCCCGACGTGGGCGGCCCCGTGGCCCCCTATGTGCAGACCGAGCGGCGCCCCCTGTATAAGGAATACGCCGAGCTGCTGATGGAGCGCGGCCACGCCTACCGCTGCTTCTGCGAGAAGACCGAATCCGAGGAGGATTCCGGCGACTTTAACCGCGGGGACGACCCCTGCCGGGACATGCCCCTGGAGGAATCCGACCGCCTGGCCGCCGAGGGCAGACCCCATGTCATCCGCCAGCGCATCCCCCACGAGGGCAGCACCACCTTCCATGACGAGATCTTCGGCGACATCACCGTGGAGAACAAGACCCTGGACGATCAGGTGCTCCTCAAGCGGGACGGTCTGCCCACCTATAACTTTGCAAACGTCGTGGATGACCACCTGATGGGCATCACCCACGTGGTGCGCGGCAGCGAGTATCTCTCCTCCGCCCCCAAGTACAACCTGCTGTACGAGGGCTTCGGCTGGCCCATCCCCAAGTATGTCCACTGCTCCCCCGTCATGCGGGACGCCCAGAACAAGATGTCCAAGCGCCACGGCGACCCCTCCTACGAGGACCTGATCGCCCAGGGCTTTCTCACCGACGCGGTCATCAACTACGTCACCCTGCTGGGCTGGAGTCCCCGGGGCGAGCAGGAGATCTTCTCCCTGGACGAGCTCAAGCAGGTCTTCGATCTGACGGGCATCTCCAAGTCCCCCGCCATCTTTGACATCGAGAAGCTGCGCTACTTCAACGCCGAATACATCCGCGCCATGAGTCCCGAGGCCTTTGCCAAAGCGGCGGAGCCCTGGATCCGCAAGACGGTGACCAATCCCGCCTTTGATACCGCGGCCATCGCGGCTCTTCTCCAGCAGCGCACCGAGGTGCTGGGCGAGATCCCCGAGAAGGTGGATTTCTTTGACGCTCTGCCCGACTACGACCCCGAGCTCTTTGTCCACAAAAAGTCCAAGTCCGACAGGGATTCCTCCCGGGCCATGCTGGAGAAGGTGCTCCCCGCCTTTGAGGCCCTGGTGGACTGGAACGACGAGGGCATCATGGATGTGATGGTAAAGCTCGCGGAAGCGGAGGGCGTCAAGAACGCCAAGGTCATGTGGCCCGTGCGCATCGCCGCGGCGGGCAAGGCCGTCACCCCCGGCGGCGCGGTGGAGATCTGCCGCATTCTGGGCAGGGACGAGTGCCTGCGCCGTCTGCGGGTGGGCCTGGACAAGCTCGGCTGAGGTTTCGCTGATAATCTTTCCCCTTTTGGGTCATGCTAAATACCCAAAGGGGGATTTTTTATGTCCAAAAAAAGCAGAATTCTTCTGATCGTCTATACCCTGGCGGCGCTCATCGGTCTGGGCGGGCTGGCCTGGGCGGCGGAGAGCCGCCTGAACTGGTACCGCCAGGCCTCGGATCTGGCGGCGGCCCGGGCCTTTGAGGAGGCGGTGACCGCCGCGGACGGGCTGAGCCTCTCGCTGCGGAAACTCAGCTACGCCGAGGGCGGGCCCCTGGGCCGGAGTCTCTGCGCCCAGGCCCACGCCGACGCCCTGGCCTGCGACACGGCGCTGAGCGTGCTGCCCTTTGCCACCCAGGAGCTGGAGGGCCTGCTGGGCTTTCTCAACCGGGCGGGGGACTACACCGCCAGCCTCTGCGCTCTCTCCGCCGACGCCCTGGACGCCGCCGACCGGCAGCACCTGGCGGAGCTGGGCCAGGCCGCCGGACAGCTGGCCGACGCCCTGCGTGAGCTTCAGGGCAGCGTGCACGCGGGGGAGGTGACCATGGACCGGCGGGAGACGCCCATCCGCAATGTGGGCCAGACGCAGGCGGAGACCCTCTCCCAAAAACTGCTGGGCACGGAGAGCGGCTTTGCCGCCCCGGCGGACTTTGCCTACGAGGGGCGCTTCAGCCCCATAGACGCCAAAAGCCCCGGCACCCTCACCGAGGGCGAGACCCGGGCCATCGCGGCCAAAGCCGCGGGCGTGGAGGAGCGGGAGCTGCGGGACGAGTACAGCGCCGAGGGGCCGGAAGGCCGCCGCTGCTACAGCGCGGGCGGACTGCTGGTGGGCGTGAGCGCCCGGGGTCTGGAATATGTGGCCCAGTCCCGTCTGGTGGAGGGCGGCCGCCTCTCCCGGGAGGAGGCGCAAAAAATCGCCGAGAGCTTTCTCACGGCAAACGGCTTTGAGGATCTGACCCCGGAGCGCAGCGGCGGCAGCGACGCCGTGGCGAGCTTTCTCTTTGTCCCCACCCAGGATGGCGCCGCCCGGATCGCGGACGGCGTCACCGTCTCCGTTGCCCTGGACGACGGCAGCATCTACGCCTTTGATGCCACCCGCTACGACCCGGAGCCGGTGGAGCTGGACTGGAACACGGACGAGGAGGCCGCCCGGGCCGCCCTGCCGGAAAACGTCACGGCGGAGAGCGCGCGGAAGGTGATCCTCCACAGTCCCGGCGGCCGGCCGCTGGCCTGCTGGGAAATGGCGTGTACGGGTCTGGAGGGGGAGACGGTGCGCATCTACGTGGACGCCGCCGACGGCCGCCCCTGCCGGATCGAGCTGTAAAGGCAAACGCGCTGCCGATGGCAGCGCGTTTGTCTTATTGTACCAGCTTTCTCAAAAGCGGGATCTTTTTCAGCAGCCAGGTCACGCCCAGGGGCAGCAGCACAAAGCCCAGACAGCAGGCCGGGAAAAACCACAAGGTGTTGTACTTTTGAAAGTCCAGGTGCCGGGCGCGCAGGGTGTCGATGGCCAGCGGGTGCAGCAGGTACACCCCGAAGGCGCAGGCGGAGAGCTCCTTCAGCACCCCGGCCGCGGGGGCGAGTCTCTCCTCCAGGCTATGGCACAGGCAGAAGAAGAAGCACGCTGTCAGCGCCGCGGGCAGCTGCAGATAGCCGTACCAGATGCCGACGGCGCATCCCAAGGAGACGGCATAGCGCCGGTTGAGATGCGCGAAGAGCAGCAGGGAGGCCAGGGCGGCGGCGCCCAGCAGCCCCAGGGCTTTGCCGGAGAGCTTTCTCCCGCCCAGATACCAGCCCAGCAGGAAATAGATCAGATAGCGCAGATCGCTCACCTGCCAGGGCCCCAGCAGCGCGGCCGCCAGCGGCGGCTTGTCCGCCTGGCTCTGCGCCGTGGTCAGCAGCACCGCGGTGCCGCAGAGCAGCCAGACGCCCTTTCGGATATTCTCCGCCTCCCCGTGCAGCATGCCATGCAGCAGGGGCAGCGCGCAGTAGCACAGCACCAGCGCCGGCAGGAACCACTCGTGGTAATAGCCCGCGAGCACCAGGAGCAGGAAGTTCCCCTCCCGGGTCCAGATGTGGAAGAAGCGGGCGTCCAGCCCGTAACAGATCAGGGACCAGACATAAAACAGCAGCACAAAGCGGCCCGTGCGCGCAAGGTGCTTCTTGAAGTCCAGCGTTTCCCGGCCCAGCAGCAGCGACCCGCTGATCATGAAAAACAGCGGCACGCCGAAGCGCACGGCCAGGGACAGAAAGTTGTACAGCGCCCAGGTGGGCACCGCGGGGTCAAAGTCCCAGAAGAGCATCACGGTGTGGATCATCACCACCGCAAGGCACGCGACGATCCGGCAGAGGTCCAGTCCGGTCTTTCTCATGACAGGACCTCCCCCAGCTTGACCGCGATCACGTCCCCGATCTTCCGCACCGAGCCCGCGTAGGGCCAGACCGGCATCTCCGCGAAGGCCGCCGAAGCCGCGATCTCCGCCTGCTCCGCCTCGTCGGCAAAGGGAAGGTCGAAGCCCAGATAGAGCCGGATGACGTTTTCCGCCTGCCGCCGGTCGGTGATGTTCACGCCGGGCAGGGTGAAGCGGGAAAAGTCAAAGTGCTCGTCAAAGTCGGTACGCCCGGCGGCGGGCTGCCCGATCAGGGCCACCCGGCTGTTTTCGTCAAAGCCGGGGGCGGCGAAAACCTCGCTCACCACGGCGGTGTAGAGGGCGGCGGTGTTCTCGTACTGGAGCTTGGCGCGCAGATAGAAGGCGTTGGCAAAGTAGATGTTGTGCACCAGCAGCAGGGCCAGAGCCGCGCAGCCGATCTTCCGCAGCGGCGCGGGGGGCTCCGCCCCGTCCAGCAGCACCGCGCAGAGCACAAACAGGGAGGCAAAGGGATACAGGGCCAGGGCGTGGATATAGCTGTTATCCGCCAGCAGATACAGGCAGTAGCAGCTTAAGGGGAAGAGGAACAGGCACAGGGCCAGAAGCCCCATGGCCTTTCCGTCCCGGCCCTTTTGCACCCGCAGAATCAGGGCCGCCCCCGCCGAGAGGACCAGCGCCAGGCAGCACAGCCGCGCGGGCAGGGAGGAGAGATAGGCAAAGTAACCCGCAAAGAGGGTCTTGAGCCAGGCGCTGTACGCCACGGCCACGCGCAGGAGCAGACTCTGGCGGGAGTTGACCGCCTCCCCCAGCAGGGGCAGATGCAGGATTTTGGCGGAAACCAGAATGACAAGCCCGTAGAGGGCCAGGGAGAGCAGCAGCATGCCCAGCAGCCGCAGGCCGTCCAGCAGCACCGCCCGGGCGTCCTCCCCCTCCACGGCCAGGGCCCGGATCATCAGCAGCACGCAGAAGCTGGCCGCGAAGGCAAAGTAGCCCTGGTAGACGGAGCAGGAGAAAGCGATCAGCAGCGGGGCCGACAGCCATTTTCCCCGCCGGTTTTCCGCAAAGAGGGACACGCCCAGCACCGTCAGCAGCAGGGCCAGGGCGTAGGGCACGGCGGTGAACATGTAGCAGAGGGTGCCGGTCTCCGCCGGGAAGCTGACGAACACCCCCGCCAGCAGCAGCTGCAGGGCGCGGTTTCGGATGCGGAAGAGGCGCACGGTGACGCACACCGCCAGGGCCAGCAGCGTGATGCTCATCAGCCCGTAGATCCAGGGCATGGACACATCCGGCAGGAAAAGCCGCGTCAGCTCCAGCCCGTAACGGCCGGATACATACGTGGCGCCCTTGTTGAAGAAGTTCGGCAGATCGTCGTCCACCGGGAGTTTGTTGGCGAGGAGGAAGGCGTGGGCCGCGAGGCCGAAGCCCAGAGCTGCGAGGAAGGGCAGCCGGTCCTCTTGCCAGGCACGCAGGAGGGCGTCTCTGTTCAGTTGCATGAGGCGTCGCCTCCTTTCTGTTATTTGCCGGGAAGAGGTTTCAGAGCTATAGATTTATCTCCAACTGTTCACGTGTTTGCCGTGACCTACCTGCGCAAATCAAGACCCATTTCTTTCCTCTCGCGGAAAGAAACGGTTCTTGTACTCCAAAGAAAGGCGACCAGAGGAAGTGTCCTCTGGACTCCTCTCAAAGGCGGGGAACCCAGTGGAGAAACCAGGGTCGCCGCTTGCGCAGTGAGGCGTGGCCTGGAAGCGCGCATACCGCTGACGCTCCATGGTACTTCTGACGGGGACTATTCCCCGCTCCTGCACGCGGCTCGGTGTGCTTTGCCTTGCCATAGATTTTGCACCGGAGCTGTACAATCTTCGACGATCGCGATGCCGAGCCATAGAGCTGTACAGCCGTCCATCGCGTTGGCGCCCTTTTCTTTCTTCCACCGGGCGCGGCGCTGTCTTTCTTTTCGGCAAGACGAAAAGAAAGATAGGGGGGCGCATTGTGCAGGTCCGTCCTGGCGGACACGCAGACTCCGTGGGAATTAACGTATGGATTTTTCTTCACCCTGCGAAGTGCCGGCACAGGTGCTTGACGCAGCAGGCTTCGCAGGCGGGCTTTCTGGCGTCGCAGACCGCGCGGCCGTGCAGCACCAGGCAGTGGCAGAAGGCGTTGGACTTCTCCGGCGGCAGGATCTTTCGCAGGGCCATTTCGATCTTCACCGGCTCCTTCAGGTCGTCCACCAGGCCCATGCGGTTGGTCAGGCGGATGCAGTGGGTGTCCACCACCGTGGAGCCGGGGATATGGTACACGTCGCCCAGGATCAGGTTCGCGGTCTTGCGCCCCACGCCGGGCAGGGCGGTCAGCTCCTCCATGGTGTCCGGCACCCGGCCGCCGTGTTTTTGAATCAGCGCCTGGGCGCAGGAGACGATGTCCCGGGCCTTGGCCCGGAAGAAACCGCAGGAGTGGATGTATTTCTCCACCTCTTCCACATCCGCCTCGGCAAAGGCCTCCAGGGTTGGGAAGCGGGCAAAGAGGGCGGGCGTGACCTGGTTGACCCGCTCGTCGGTGCACTGGGCGGCCAGACGCACGGAAAACAGCAGCTCATAGTCCTTGCCGTAGTCCAGGGTACAGTCGGCCTCCGGGTACTCCTTGAGCAGCAGCCTGACGATCTCCTGTACCTGTTCGGGTGTGCGCATTTCCCATCAACCTTTCTTTGTAGGCTCCCCTGCGGCGCATGCCTCCCTTTGCGAAAGGGAGGAGGCCGAGCGAAGCGAGGTCGGAGGGATCGAAAGGCTGTCCCTTTTGCTTTTCTGCAGACCTTGCGGCCCGATCCCCCAGTCTGGCCTCTGGCCAGACAGCCCCCTTCCGAAAGGGGCCTCTGTTTTGTTATCTTGCCAGCGTGATGCTGCCGCCGCACTCGATGACGGGCAGCTCCTTCTTCATGTAGGTGCCGCCAAAGTAGTACTCCACCTGGACGGGGAAGCCGGCGCTCTGGCCGTCGGCCAGATCCACCACATGCTCCGTGGTGGCCATCAGCGTTTCATGCTGGGTGTTGTCCTCATAGTTGACCGTGGGGGTGTCCGCGCTCTTGTAACTTTCGCCCACGCTGACGTTCATGGAATTGCGGGCCTCGGTGATCTGCAGGGAGTAGGAGTCCAGCCAGACCTTCACCGTGACCTGCACCCGATTGGCATCCAGGACGTTTGCCGTCCACACGGCCCGCAGGTTCATGCCGACGCCGGTCTCCGACCGGAACTCGCCCCTGCCGATCTCCTCCCCCACGGGCACAGGCTCCGGCGTCACGGCCGGGGTCGGGGTGGGCAGAGGCTGCAGGGTGGGCGCCGGGGTCTCCGGCACGTCCAGGAAGGGGTCCCGGGTGGGAACCGGCGTGGGCGCGGGAGTGGGGGCCGGGGTGACCGCCGGCGCCGCCGTCTGCACCGGGGCGGGCGTCGCCGGGGCCGCGGTGGGGGCGGGGCTGTCCACCGGCAGATGCACCACCTCGCGCCTGTCGCGCTCCATATCCAGAAGCAGGTTGACGGCCACGGCCATCACCAGCAGAAAAGTGATCAGAAAAAGTACCGCTTTGATTTTGCCTTTGTTCATGTTGGTTTTCCTCCATACGGCCGCGGGCGGCGGGAGGACCTCCGGAGATGGTCAGAATTTCTTATCATTATATCAAAGCCTGCCGGAATTGTCCACCGCGCCGTCGCGGGATTTCCTGATGCCCATAAGACGAAGGGCCGGGGAAAAAGTTCACGGAGATTCTTTTTTACAAACGCGCCCTGGCGTGATATAATGATTTATCATGCATTTTTCCGGAAGGAAGGGAGCTCCATGTACAAGCCTCTGGCAGATGAGATCCGCCCCGATACCCTGGCCGACGTGGTGGGTCAGCGGCATATTCTGGGAAAGGGCGGCATGCTGCGCCGCATCGTGGAGAGCGGCCAGATCCCCAACATGATCTTCTACGGCCCCTCCGGCACCGGGAAAACCACCGTGGCCCGCATCATCGCCCAGAAGACCAACCGCTCCCTGCGCAAGCTCAACGCCACCACCGCGGGCATCGCGGACATCAAAAAGATCATCGACGAGCTGGACACCTTCCTCACCCCCGGCGGCGTGCTGCTGTACCTGGATGAGATCCAGTACTTCAACAAAAAACAGCAGCAGTCCCTGCTGGAATTTATCGAGGACGGGCGCATCACGCTCATCGCCTCCACCACCGAAAACCCCTACTTCACGGTGTTCAACGCCATTTTGAGCCGCTGCACCGTCTTTGAATTCAAGCCCGTCTCCCCCGAGGACGTGCAGCCCGCCGTGCTGCGGGCCGCCGACATCCTCAACCGGGAGCGCAGCGCCCCCCTGATTCTGGAGCCCGACGCCCTGCGCCACATCTCCCTGGCCTGCGGCGGGGACGTGCGCAAGGCCATCAACGCCGTGGAGCTGCTCTTTGCCGCCGCCGAGGGGGACACAATCACCCTGGCCGACGCGAAGGCCATCACCCAGCGCAGCGCCATGCGCTACGACCGGGAGGGAGACGAGCATTTCGACGTGGTGTCGGCGCTGATGAAATCCCTGCGCGGCTCGGATCCGGACGCGGCGCTCCACTATCTGGCCCGGCTGCTGGAGGCAGGGGACTTATCCGGCGCCTGTCGGCGGATCCTGTGCTCGGCCAGCGAGGACATCGGCCTTGCCTATCCCCAGGCCGCCCAGATCGTCAAGGCCTGCGTGGACAGCGCGCTGCAGCTCGGCTTGCCCGAAGGACGGCTGCCGCTGGCCCAGGCCTGTATTTTGCTGGCCACGGCGCCGAAA
>JBGUNL010000158.1:0-3206 GCA_045117295.1 Candidatus Limivicinus sp. | reverse complement strand
GCTTGCCGCAGATGGGGCAGACGTCCGCGAAATGCTCCTGCTTGAGGGGCATGCAGCGGGAGGACATGCCGGCCTGCTCCTTCATCTAGAGCTCGCAGTCCAGCTCGCCGCACCACATGGTCTTGATGAAGCCGCCGTGCTCTTCCTGCAGAGCCTTGGCCTCCTCCAGAGACCGGGCCTCGAAGATATGGCTTTCCAGGTTGATCTTCGCCGCGTCGTACAGGCCCTGCTGCACCGCGTCCAGAAGCTCGGGAACGCGGGCCGCCAGCTCGTCCAGGGCCACGGTGATCTTCTCGCCGTTGTCGCGGCGGACCGCCACACACTGGCCGTTCTCGATATCCCGGGGGCCCAGCTCCACGCGCAGGGGCACGCCCTTCATCTCGTACTGGGCGCACTTCCAGCCCAGGCTGTTGTCGCTGTCGTCGATCTTCACGCGCACGCCCGCGGCCTTGAGGGCTTCATAGACCTCGCCCGCCTTCTTCAGAACGCCGGGCTTGTGCTGGGCCACGGGCACCACCACCACCTGGATGGGGGCGATTTTGGGCGGCAGCACCAGACCGTTGTTGTCGCCGTGGGCCATGATCACCGCGCCGATCATGCGCGTGGTGGAGCCCCAGGAGGTCTGGAACGGGTACTGCAGCTTGTTGTCCCGGCCGGTGAAGGTCACGTCGTAGGCCCGGGAGAACTTGTCCCCGAAGTAGTGGGATGTGGCGCCCTGCAGGGCCTTGTGGTCCTTCATCAGGCACTCCACGGTATAGGTGGCCTCCGCGCCGGCAAACTTTTCCTTGTCGGTCTTGCGGCCGCGCACCACGGGGATGGCGAGGACCTTCTCAAAGAAATCGGCGTAGCAGTTGAGCTGCTGCTCGGTCTCCGCCCGGGCCTCCTCGGCGGTCTCATGGATGGTATGGCCCTCCTGCCACCAGAACTCCCGGGAGCGCAGGAAGGGGCGGGTGGTCTTCTCCCAGCGGATGACGGAGCACCACTGGTTATACAGCATGGGCAGCTCCCGGTAGGAGTGCAGCACCCGGGACCAGTGGTCGCAGAACATGGTCTCGGACGTGGGGCGGAAGGCCAGGCGCTCCTCCAGCGGCTCGCTGCCGCCCATGGTGACCCAGGCCACTTCCGGCGCAAAGCCGTTGACCAGCTCGCCCTCCTTTTTCAGCAGGCTCTCGGGGATCAGAACGGGCATGGCCACGTTGACGTGCCCGGTTTTCTTGAATTCGGCGTCCATGATCTGCTGCATGTTCTCCCAGATGGCGTAGCCATAGGGGCGCAGGATCGTAAAGCCCTTGACCGAGGCATACTCCACCAGCTCCGCCTTGCGGCAGATATCGGTATACCACTGGGCAAAGTCGACCTCCATATCGGTGATCTGCTCTACTCGCTTCTCTTTTGCCATTGCAAATACCTCTCATTCGCCAGGGCCCTTGCCCCGCCGTATTGACGGCCAAAGCCGTGTTTTTATATTTTATAGGTACAGCGGGGCCTTGTCAAGCCCCTGCACGGCGAAGGATGAATCCTGTCGAAAACATTTTGTCTCTTTTTTGTAATTTTTGTCTTGACCGCAGGCGTGAAAACAGGTATAATCCATGATGCACCGAAATGAAATCGGAGGTGAACTGCGATTAACAGACAGAAGTTTCTGGCCGAGCTGGGCAGACTGCTGACCTTCATGTACGAGGAAGACAGAGTGCAGGCCCTGGCCATGTATAACAGCATGTTTGACGAGACCGACGATGAGACCGGTCTGCTGCAGCTGCTGGTCTCCCCCACCCGCCAGGCCGTCAACCTGGCCCGGTCCTACGACGCCAAGGAGAGAAAGCTCCAGGCCCACAGCCAGGCCCGTGAAGAGGGCGCGCACGCGGAGGAGGAGCCCGCCTTTGTGCAGGTGATCGACCGGATTCGTGAGCAGGCCGCCGCCCTGAGAACGGCCGCTCCCCAGGTGTCGGACGATCAGCTCTCCCTGTTTGAGGACGCCGCGCTGGACACCAGCGTGTTTGACGATGTGGCAGCCGAGCTGGATCACCAGCCCGACGCGCCCGCTCCCGCCCCCCTGACGGCGGAGCCCGCCTCCTACCCCGACGAGGACGCCGGGGAGGAAGCCCCCGCGCCTGACGCTGACGCGGAAGAGGCGGAAGAGGCGCCCGCAGCCGAAACGGAAGCGCCCGACGACGCGGTGGACGCCTTCCTGGCGGACTTCAGCATTCAGGACGATGCGCTCGCCGGCGGAGAGGAAGCCCCCGCCCCGCCCGAGGAGCCGCACCCCTCCCCCGACGCGGAGGAGGCGGAGACCCCGGCCGCGGCGGTGACGGCCGCACCCGTGCCCGCGGAGCCCCTGCCCGAGCTGAACAAGACATCCGAGCCCGAACCCGCCCCGGCGGAGGACAAGCCCAAGCAGATGGCACGCAAGCCCCGGGTATTTCTGCTGATTCTCTTCATTCTGCTGGCCATTCCCGTGACGCTGCTCGGCATCGCGGTGCTGCTGGTGCCGACGGCCCTGTGTCTTGGCCTGGCTCTTTCGGCCATCACCCTGGGCATCGCCGGTCTGGGCGCCGCCTTCGGCAGTTTCTCCGTAATCGCGGACATCCTGCTGGTGCTGGGCTGCGCGCTGGTGGCGCTGGCGCTTGGTCTGCTGCTGATCTGGACCTTCATCTGGTTCGTCTTCGGAGCCATCCCGGGGCTGATCCGCGGGGTCATCGGCCTGGGCCGCAAGCTGTGCTACAAGGAGGTTGAGGTATCATGAAAAAGGGCTGGCGAATCGTTCTCGTCCTTGTGGCCATCTGCATTGCCTTCGGCGCGGTCTGCGCGGGCGTGGGCGTGCTCACCGGCGCGGACACCGAGCGCGTGGGCGCTATCATCGAGCGCCGCTGCGAGGACCGCTACAATCTGGATCTGGACGCCTTCCTCCACCAGTGGATTCCCGAGGTCGCGGGCATCATCCAGAACGAGCTTACCGCGTAACATCACATGAAAAACCCTCTGTTCCGTTTGGAACAGAGGGTTTTGGAGACTGTCAAAAAACCTGCGGTTATGAAGGACGATAGAGCCGCAGGGGAGCTCGAGAGGTAAGCAGATTTTTTTCTCGCTCCGCGATCCCAAGAGGGTTAAGCATCTGATATTTGTAAGACTGTGAGCGGGACGGACATGGCGTGCCGCCCCATGTGGAAAACTCTGTTGAAAGATCGGAGGTGATACCATGTTCACAC
>JBGUNL010000157.1:0-4956 GCA_045117295.1 Candidatus Limivicinus sp. | reverse complement strand
CTCGGCGATGGGCATGGGGGTGCGGACGCCGGCCACGACGTCCTCGCCCTGGGCGTTGGTGAGGAACTCGCCCATGAGCTTCTTCTCGCCGGTGGCGGGGTCGCGGGTGAAGGCGACGCCGGTGCCGGAGTTGTCGTTCAGGTTGCCGAAGACCATCGGCATGACGTTGACGGCGGTGCCCCAGGAGTAGGGGATGTCGTTCTGTTGTCTGTAGTAGTTGGCGCGGGGGTTGTCCCAGGAGCGGAACACGGCGCGGATGGCTTCCTTCAGCTGCACCACGGGATCGGAGGGGAAGTCCTCGCCCAGCTGCTTCTTGTACTCGGCCTTGAACTGCTCAGCCAGCTCCTTGAGGTCGGCGGCGGTCAGCTCCACGTCGTAGGTGACGCCCTTGGCTTCCTTCATCTGGTCGATGAGCTGCTCGAAGTACTTCTTGCCCACTTCCATGACGACGTCGGAGAACATCTGGATGAAGCGGCGGTAGGAGTCATACACGAAGCGCTCGAACTTGGGGTCGGGGTTGCCGGCGATCATGGCGGCGACGACGTCGTCATTCAGGCCCAGGTTCAGGATGGTGTCCATCATGCCGGGCATGGAAGCGCGGGCGCCGGAACGAACGGAGACCAGCAGGGGGTTGGTCAGGTCGCCGAACTTCTTGCCGTTGATCTGCTCCATGATCTCGACGTTCTTCATGATCTCAGCCATGATCTCGTCGTTGATCTGGCGGCCGTCCTCGTAGTACTGGGTGCAGGCTTCGGTGGTGATGGTGAAGCCCTGGGGGACGGGCAGACCGATGTTGCTCATCTCAGCAAGGTTTGCACCCTTGCCGCCGAGGAGCTCGCGCATCTTGGCATTGCCTTCGGAGAACAGATAGACATACTTTTTGCTCATGTTATCTTTCCTTTCTATAGTCAAAATAGAACTTACATTTTGCCACTGATTAGATTACCACAAAAACCCGGTTTTCCGCAATGCATTTTGTCTACAAATCCGCGTCCCGCATCCCGGCGATTTTATCCGCTATTTTTGCAAAACCACCAATATCCAGAACTTCTCCGCGGATTCGCGCATCATAGCCCAGGGATCGGAGCACCTGCTCCATCCCCTCCTTGGTCACGCCGGGCACCTGGGAGGAGACGGCGTTGACCAGGGTCTTGCGCCGCTGGTTGAAGGCGGCGCGGATCAGGCGGAACAACAGCGCCTCGTCCTCGACCTTCGCCGGGTGCTCTCCCCTTCTGATCAGGCGGATGACGGAGCTTGTCACCTTGGGCTGGGGCACGAAGCAGGAGGGCGGCACGTCAAAGAGGATCTCGGTGTCCGCGTACCATTGGACGAAGATGCCGAAAGCGCCGTAGTCGGCGTTTCCCGGCCCGGCGCAGATGCGCCGCGCCACCTCCCGCTGGATCATCACCGTGATGGTCTCAAAGCAGCCGGATTCGATCAGCGCCGTCAGCACCGGGGTGGTCACGTTGTAGGGGAGATTGGCGCAGACCACGTGCCGCAGGCCGGGCATGGTCTCCTCCAGAAGGGCGGGGATGTCCTGCTTCAGCACGTCCCCAAAGACCACCTCCACGTTTTCACAGCCGGTCAATGTCTCCGCCAGGATGGGCTGCAGGGAGCGGTCCAGCTCCACGGAGACCACCTTCCCCGCCCGTTTGGAAAGCTCCCGAGTCAGGCAGCCGATGCCGGGGCCGATCTCCAGCACGCCGGTTTCTTCGTCCAACCCCGCCGAGGCGGCGATATCCTCCGGCACCCAGGCGGCGGTCAAAAAGTTCTGCCCCATAGATTTGGAGAAGCGGAACTTGTGCCGCGCCAGCAGCGCCTTGATTTCCGAATAGTCCGTCAGATTCATCGTTTTTTACTTTTTGTCCTTCAACAGCTTTTCAAAGGCCTGCCGGTGCGGGTCGTGCCCCGGCTCGGCGTCTACCAGAATGTTGCCCCGATAGCGGTAGCCGCTCTCCCGCAGCAGGTTCTGCATGGGTTTATTTTTTCTGTGGGTATCCACTCTTATGCATTTGAGACCGTAGACTCTGGCCTGCTCGTCGGCGCAGCGCATCAGCGCCTGGCTCATGCCGCTGCCCCGGTACTCCTTCGCCACCGCCGCCCGATGAAGCACGCAGCAGGGCACGTCCGCCGACCACTTGCCGTCGGTGATGTCGTCGTAGCTTGGCTCCGGCAGGGTGCTGAGCACGAAGAAGGCAGCCCGCTCCCCGTCGTGCTCCACGATGAAGCACTGATTGAGCCGGATGTCCTCCTCAAAGCGCTCCGCCCCGGGGTAGGGACCCTGCCACTGGTCGATGCCGAAGCGCCCCAGGCTCTCCCGGGCCGCCTGCACGATCTCCAGAATCCGCGGGACGTCCTCCAAAACCGCCGGGCGATAGGTCACCGGCTTTGTGAGCTTCTTTCTCCCCACGTCCTTTTCCGCTTCCTTCATGAGTTTTCTGTCCTCCTCGCTCTCGGCCTTGTAGGCCGCGTACAGATCCGGCCGCTTCTCCTTTGTCCGGAAGAACTGCTGCTTCCGCCGCCAGTGCTCGATGCGGGCGTGGTCGCCGTTGAGCAGAACCTCCGGCACGGCGCGGCCCTCCCAGACCTCGGGTCTGGTGTACTGGGGGTACTCCAGCAGCCCGTCCCAGTGGCTCTCGCCGATGTAGCACTGCTCGTCCGCGAGTACCCCGGGCACCAGGCGGCAAACGGAATCGGCCACCGCCATGGCGGCAATCTCGCCCCCGGTCAGGACGAAGTCCCCCAGGGAGATCTCCTCGTCCACGCACTGCTCGATGAAGCGCTCGTCCACGCCCTCGTAGTGGCCGCAGATCAGCACCAGGTGGTCATAGTCGTTTTTCAGCCTCTTGGCGGTCTCCTGGGTGTAGGGCCTGCCCTGGGGGGAGAGATAGATGACCCGGCGGCGCCGCTCGCCCGCGGCGGCTGCCACCGCGTCCAGGCAGGACTTGAGGGGCTGGGCCATCATCACGCAGCCAAAGCCCCCGCCGTAGGGGTAGTCGTCCACCTGCCTCTGCTTGTTCTCGGTGTAGTCCCGGATCTGCACGCAGTTGATCTCCACAATCCCCTTTTTGGCCGCCCGGCCGATGATGCTCTCGTGCAGCACCGCGTGGACGGTGTCCGGGAACAGGGTCAAAATATCGATTCTCATTACATGCCCTCGATCAGATGGACCGTGATGACGCCGGCTTCGGCGTCGGTCTTTTTGATGAATTCCGGCACCGCGGGGATCAGATGCTCCGCCGCGCCCTTGACCACATAGATGTTGGAGGCAGGGGTCTCCATCACATCCTCCAGCACGCCGATCTCGTTTCCGTCCTCGTCCACAACCCGCGCGCCCAGGATGTCCTGCAGGAAGAAGGCGCCGTGGGGCAGGGCCGCGTCGGAGCGGCGGATGGACACCACCTTGTTTTTCAGCGCCATGGCGGCGTTCACGTCCTCCACGCCCGCAAGCTTGGCGATCACAAAGTCCTTGTGGGTGCGGGCCGAGAGGACCTTCAGCTCCTGGCCGCCGGCGGTGTAGAGGCGTTTGAAGCTCTTGAAGAACTTGGGCGAATCCAGCCAGACCTCGATCTTCACCTCGCCCTGCACCCCGTGGGTGTTGACGATGCGCCCGGCCTCGATAAAGGGGTTCTTTTCCATGGCGTTCCTCCTGTGACGGTATCTGTGTAATTATATCATGGACCGGGTCGCTTGCCAACAAAAAGTGTGCCAGAGAAAGATTTCAAAAACTTGTGTCACATTTTCCCCTTTTCAGGTGTATCCTTGGTGTCGGAGCAAAAAAGCCCCGGCGGAAAGGAGGCGGTACCAACGGAACAAACCCTGCAGCGTACGGGCAGGAGCGTACAGGACATCTACACCGCCAACGCCGACCTCGTCTACCGCGTGGCGTATCTCTACATTAAGAACAAACACGACAGCGAGGATATCGTGCAGGACGTGTTCGTCGCGCTCATCCGGGAACTCCGGGCGGGCAAGGTTTTTGAAAGTCCCGAGCACGAGAAGGCCTGGCTGATCGTAACGGCGGGCAATCTCTGCAAGAACCGCCTGCGGGAAAAGCGCCGCACGGAGCTGCCTCTGGAGGATTACGACACGCTCCCCGCCATGGACAGGGAGACCTTCTTCCTCTTCGACGCGATCCTCTCCCTGCCGGAGGCGTACAAAAACGTGGTGTACCTGTTCTATTACGAAGGCTATCGAACCGATGAGATCGCGGCGATGCTCCGGGAGCGCCCCGCCGCCGTCCGCACCCGACTGTCCCGGGCGCGCAAAATGTTGAAAAAGGAACTGGGAGGTGACTTCCTTGCTTGACAAGCGCATGCATGACGCCATGGATCTGTGTCTTTCCGAGGCCGACAAGGCCCGGCTCTGGCAGCAGATCCTCCTGGAATCGGAAGAAGACGTGCCTCCCCAAACGGAGGAACAGAATATGAAGAAACACCATCTCAACAAAATTGTCCGTATTGGCCTGCTCGCCGCCGTGATCGCGAGCTTTCTCGCCGTGGGTGCCTACGCTGCGGGCTTTCTCGGCTCCCGGGCCATCGTGATTGAAGAGCCCGCCCTCACGGACGGCTCGGCCCTGGTCTCCATCAGCCAGCCCCAGGCCGCGCCGGAGGAGCTGGACGAGGTATCCCAAAAGATCGAAAACGCCAAAGCCGCCTGGAGCGAATGGATGACCTGGCGGCAGACCAGCCCTGACCTGCCCCATGAGCCCGCGGTCTTCCTCCCGCCGGCAAACAACGTCAGCTCCACCTACGTGGACAATCCCGACGGCGGCTATACCATCTATTACCACGACAATGAGAGCTTCAAGAAGATGATGGAGGCCACGCCCGAGGGCGCCGAGCCAGACTACGCCGCCTTCGCCATCGAGGTCCGCACCGCCACGGCCGAAGAGGCGGCGCAGGACGAAGCCTTCCACGAGTATGTCATGAGCGAATACGGCGACTACGACTTCAA
>JBGUNL010000156.1:0-3548 GCA_045117295.1 Candidatus Limivicinus sp. | reverse complement strand
ATGATGGCCGCGGCGGAGATGGCGATCCAGATCAGATGACCGGTGGAAAACATGGGAATCCCCCTTCTTTCTGTTTCAGACGAGATCTTTGAACCACAGCCAGGAGAGTCTGCGGTTCCACTCGGAAATCCGCCCGGCCATCCAATAGCCGGTGGCGTAGACAAACACGGCTGCGAAGAGCAGGATGGACCAGTGGACATTCCTGAAGTCCAGGAAAAAGTAGGGGATCAGCTCTGCGGGCAGACGCTCGGAGGCGATGAGGGACAGGATGATTACCGCATAGAAGGTAACAAACCAGGTGCCGCGCCAGCGCTGCATGGGCCGCAGCCTGCCGATGGGCGGGTCGTTGACCAGGAAGGAAACCACCCCCAACACCGGGATCAGCACGTGCATCACAAAGGAGTCGTAGCGGTCGTTGATGGGCAGGTGCTCCGGGAAGATGGGCAGCTGGCTGAACATCACCACGATGAAGATCACCGACTCCGCCACTGCGGCGGAAAGGCGCAGGTAGTACACCGAGGGCCATGTCAGCTCCGTGTGGCCGACCAGCTCGATGAGATTGGCCACGATGAACACCGCGGCGCCCACGGTTGTAAAGACCGTCCCGTCCACGGTCAGGTAACGGAAAATGGTGACGCTGGGCTCAATGTGCCAGCCGAAGACAAAGGAGCTCACGCCCAGAAAGACGATGAGCGCGGAGATACAGATGTTGGTGATCTTCTTGTAGAGGTAGCGGCGCTCAAAGGTTTTCCACACCTCGTCACAGTCCTCCGCACCGGGCCTCCAGACGCCCTTGTCGTTGAAGCCTGCCATGATCGCACCCCCTTCCTTCGATCGGTTTTCCTGTAAAAAGAGTATCATATCTTCATAAACATTGCAAGCCCGAAGCAGGCTCCTGCTTCGGGCTTGCGGATCATTGCATGTGCTCCTCGGCGCAGTCGTCCAGTACGCGAAAGCCCATCTCCCCGGGCGCTGCCACGGGGAATCCGGCGATGGCGGTGCTGTCGAACTTGGGCGCCAGGCGCGTTTCCGGGTCCAGCCGGGGATTGCTTTCCGACTTTTTCCGCTCTTTTTTCTTTGCCACGGTTTTCACCTCCCGGGCTTATTCTGCCCGGGCGTCTGACGGTTTAATCCGAGGGCTGGTCGGGGTTGGCTGCGTCGATGCGCTCCTTGGCCTCCCGCCCCTCCCGCAGCAGGGCCTCCAGCGTGTCGTAATCTTCGCGCTCGATGGCGTCGCGCAGCAGGGTGATGTTCTTCACCAGATCATCGATCTCCGGCAGCAGGGCCGCCTTGTTCCAGATGAACAGCTCTTTCCAGATCTTTTCGTCCAGGCAGGCGATGCGGGTCATGTCCTTGTAGCTGCCGCCGGAGAAGCCCACGTAGTTGGTGGACACGGGGCTCTTGACATAGGAGTTGGAGACGATGTGGGCAAGCTGCGAGGTGTGGGCGATCATGTGGTCCTGCACCTCGCCGGAGGCCACGGTGATGCGGCCGAAGCCCACGGAGCGGAAGAAGCTGCCCAGCTCCTCCGTGTCTCCCGGCTGGGTGGCGGCGGAGGGGACCAGGATCATGCTGGCCCCCTTGTAGAGGTCGGCAAAGGAGCGCGCGTAGCCCGCGTGGGCCAGGCCCTGCATGGGGTGGCCGCCGGTAAAGCGCACGCCGTGTTCTTTTGCCGCGGGGCCCACGGACTCCACGATCCTGGTTTTGACGCCCACCAGATCCACGGCCAGGGCGCCCTCCTTCATCAGCGGGATCTTCTCCAGCAGGAAGGACTCGCTGGCCGCGGGGCTCATGCCCACGATCAGCATGTCGCAGGAGGCAAAGTCCTCTTCCTCCGCGATGGCGTCGATGGTGCCGTCGTACAGGGCCTTCTCCGCCACGGCGCGGGTGCGGTTCCAGCCCAGCACCCGGCAGTCGGTGTTCTTCTTGATGGCCTTGGCCATGGAGCCGCCGATGAGACCCAGGCCCGCCACGATCACGGTCTTGTGGAGAAGGTGCATGGCCTTGATCAGCACAAACTCCGTCATGTTCCGGGGGTCGTCCTCCAGGTTTTCCGCCACCAGGTGCAGGCCGAACATCTCGCCCGCGTTCTTCCGGCAGAGGACGGCGGTGCTCTCCGGCAAGGTGCCGTCCGCCAGCATCCGGGCGGCCAGGGCCGTGTCCTCCACCTCCTGCAATTTGCAGCTGCCGTAGCGGATGTGGAGGTTGTTGCGGCACTGGCCCAGGGCCTGGACGTGCGAGGCGATGGTGTCAAAGGAACAGGCGGGGGATTTCACAAACAGACAGTGGTGCACGCTCAGCCATTGGGCGTCGATGACCCGATGACTCAGGGAGGACAGGGCGTTGTCGGATTCCCCCACGGAGCCCGCCATCAGGTTCCGGGTGGCCATGACGCCGTAGTCGGCTTCGCCGCTCTTCAACAGGTCGATGACCCCCTGGGAGTGTACGGCGGGGATGTACTCCGGGGCGATAAAGCCCTGGTTCTGGGCAAAGATCACGCTGACAGCTTCGGAGTTGCTGCCGGGGATTCCCTGATAGGCGATCTTCATAGATGCGTTTATGCCACCTTTCCGGCATCGTATTCCCCGATGCTCCTGGAGATGATGAGGTTTGCGGCCACGTCGCCCTCCACGTTGATGGTGGTGAAGGCCATGTCAAGCAGCCGGTAGAAGCCGCTGATGGGGCCCATCAGGTCGATGGGCAGGCCCAGGATGGAGAGGAAGCTGGCGCCCAGGACCACGCCGCCGCCGGGGATGCCGGGGGCCGCCATGTTGATGAGCGTGGCGATGAACACCAGGAACACCACCGTGCCGAAGGAGAGGCCGATGCCGTAGAAGTCGGACACGAAGACTGCCAGGCAGCAGAAGCTGCAGGCGCCGCCGCACATGTTGATGGTGCAGCCCAGGGGCAGGGTGAACTTGCTGACGCCCTCCGGCGCACCCAGATCCTCCATGGAGACGTTGATGGTGGTGGGCAGGGTGGCGGCGGAGGAGGTGGTGGAAAGCGTCACCAGGGCGATCTTGCCGCAGGCCTTGAGGAAAGCGCCCACGGGCACCTTGGTGTACAGGCAGGTGGGCAGCACCATGACCACGAAGAACACCACCACGCAGCAGAGCCAGCAGCAGGCGATGTACTTGGCCAGGGCCCCGAAGATCCCCGCGCCGTACTGGGCCACGGAGAAGGCCATCAGACTCATCACGCCGATGGGGCTGAGCTCCATGAAAGTGCCCAGCATCTTGAACATGGCCTCGGACAGGCTGTTCATGAAGTCCAGTACCGCCTTGCCCTTATCCCCCACGGAGACGATGGCCACGGCGAAGACGATGGTGAAGAGGATCACCGGCAGGGTCGAACCGTCAGCTGCGGCCTTGATGATATTGGTCGGCACAATGGTGGTCAGGAAGCTGGAGACAGTGGGGTTGGTGATGCTGCCCTCGTAGACCGGGGCGTTTTCAAACACCGTGCCGAAGCCCGGGCGGATGGTGTAGGCGATGGCCAGAGACACGGCGGCGCTGAAGACAAACATGACCACATACAACGCCACCGTG
>JBGUNL010000155.1:0-3731 GCA_045117295.1 Candidatus Limivicinus sp. | reverse complement strand
ACGCGCCAGGCGCCCTTGCCCTCCAGCAGCTCCTTTGACAGCTGCAGCCCCTGCTCCAGCTTGGTGTCGCCGGTGGCGCTGGTGACGATGTTGTTCAGCAGCGTCTCGGAGGAACGGCCGGACTCGTTCATCAGCTTCATGTAGGTCTTCCCGTCCCGGCGGAGCAGAGCGTCGCGCATCAGGGGCACGCGCTCGTTCTCGCCGAAGAAGTGCATGGCCCGGCGCACAGGGCGGTTGGAGGGGTCCCAGCCCTTTTCCCGGAAGGCGGCGGGGTCCACGTCCGCCAGCACGCCCTTGTCGAAGAGGTTGGCGATATAGACCATGTCCGAGGGGATGCGGGCGTAGGAGGTGTCCAGCCCCGCGTGGCTGCCGCCGGTGTCGGTGAGACACAGGGTCAGGCCCATGGCGTCAAAGTCCGCCTCCACGGGCTCGATGCTGTTGGTTTGAAAATCCACATAGACGGTCTTGCCCAGGGCGCAGGTGAGCTGGCTCATCAGGCCGCAGGGCTTGCCGAAGAAGCGGTTCTCCGCCTCCTGGGCGGCCCGGGCGATGACCACGGGGTCCACCTTGCCGTCGTTGAAGAGCTCGGAGAGAATGCGGCCGATGAGCACCTCAAAGGCGGCGGAGGAGCTGAGCCCCGCGCCGAGAGGCAGGGTGCTGCGGATGTCGGCGTCGAAGCCGCCGATCTCCAGCCCCAGCTCGCGGAAGGTGGCCAGCATCCCGCGCACCAGGGCCTTGGGGGTGCCGAAGTCCGCGGTCTTGGGGGTGAGATGGTCGATGCGCACCTCAAAATCCGGCAGGATTTTTGGATGAATATGCACAAGCTTGGAGCCGTTGGCTTCAAAGGTGGCGGTGATGCCGCGGCTGATCGCGGCGGCGAGCACGCGCCCGTTCTGGTGGTCGGTATGGTTGCCGGCAAGCTCTGTCCTGCCGGGAGTAAAAATCTGTCTGGGCATGAAAGGACTCCTCATCGATATTGGGTCACGAACACAAATTATCCACTTACATACAAAATCAGAATAAACCCAAAAGCTCCCAAAGTCAACCATTCACATGCGTCGGAAAAAATAAGTTTTTAACAGCCGCGCAAAGCGCTTGCGCCCGACCGGGACGCAGGGTATAATGCAGAGAGGAAAGAAGGTGCTTTATGAACAAAGCCAACGGAATCAATCTGACCATGCTCTGCGATTTCTATGAGCTGACCATGGGCAACGGCTATTTTGCCGACGGCATGAAGGACAAGATCTGCTACTTTGATGTATTCTTCCGCAGCGTTCCCGACCAGGGCGGCTACGCCATCATGGCGGGGCTGGAGCAGATCGTGGACTACGTCCAGAATCTGCACTTTGACGAGGAGGATATCGCATACCTCCGGGGCCGCGGGATCTTCCGCGAGGAGTTTCTCGAGTACCTGAAGAATTTCCAATTCACCGGCGACATCTGGGCCATCCCCGAGGGGACGCCCATTTTCCCCATGGAGCCGGTGCTCACCGTGCGCGCCCCCGCCATCCAGGCCCAGCTGCTGGAGACCTATATGCTGCTGGAGTTCAACCACCAGAGCCTGATCGCCACCAAGGCCAACCGCATCTGCCGGGCGGCCCAGGGCCGGACGGTGCTGGAGTTCGGTTCACGGCGGGCCCAGGGCATCGCCGGCGCCGTCACGGGCGCGCGGGCGGCCTTCATCGGCGGCTGCGCCGGCACGGCCTGCACGGTCTCGGACCAGATCTACGGCGTGCCCGCCGCGGGCACCATGGCCCACTCCTGGGTGCAGATGTTCGACTCGGAGTTGGACGCCTTCCTCAGCTACTGCCGCACCTACCCCAACAACGCGGTGCTGCTGGTGGACACCTTCAACACCCTCAAGTCCGGCGTCCCCAACGCCATCCGCGCCTTTGACGAGGTGCTCAAGCCCCTGGGCATCACCAAGTGCGGCATCCGCCTGGACTCCGGCGACATGGCGTACCTGACCCAGAAGGCCCGCAAGATGCTGGACGAGGCGGGTTGGTCGGGCTGCACCATCACCTGCTCCAACTCCCTGGACGAGCGGCTCATCACCGAGATCATCCGCCAGGGGGCGAAGATCGACTCCTTCGGCGTGGGCGAGCGGCTCATCACCTCCAAGAGCAGCCCGGTCTTCGGCGGGGTGTACAAGCTCTGCGCCGTGGAGCAGCCGGACGGCAGCATCCTCCCCAAGATCAAGGTCAGCGAGAATGTGGGCAAGATCACCAACCCCGGCTTCAAAAAGGTCTACCGCTTCTACAACCGGGAGACCGGCATGGCCGAGGCGGACTACATCTGCATGCGGGACGAGACCGTGGACGACAGTCAGCCCCTGGAGATCTGCGATCCCACCGAGCGCTGGAAGCGCAAGACCATGGAGAACTTCCGTGCCGTCGAGCTGCAGGTGCCCATCTTCAAAAAGGGCGAGCTGGTCTACCAGCTTCCCACCCTCAAGGAGATCAAAACCACCTGCGGCTACCAGGTGTCCACCCTCTGGCCGGAGGTCAAGCGCTTTGACAATCCCCACCAGTACTACGTGGACCTGTCCCCGAAGCTCATGGCCCTCAAGGACGAGATGCTGGACGCCCACGGCAGACGGCATTGATGGTAAAACAGAACAAAGAGGCCGCGGCATGTGCCGCGGCCTCTTTGTGCAGATAAAGGCGTAAAAGCTGAAAGGCATATGTCATCCCGAGCGAAGCCGAGGGATCATAATTGTTGATGCTTGTGCAATAGTCAGCGTTTGAGATTTCTCCCTAAAGGACTAGGCGCTTCGCGCCGTCGCGACTCCGCTTCGCTCCGCTCGAAATGACATGCGGTGGGGTTTGTCTGCAGTCTGAGGCCGCGGCATGTGCCGCGGCCTCGGTTCGTTTATGCGCTTGAATTACTCGGCGGTGCGGGGATTGCGGCTGCGCAGGAAGAACAGCACGCCCACGGTCAGCGCCGCGCCCACCAGCAGGCAGAGGACCCAGCTGCGGGTCAGGCCCGCCAGGATGTAGCAGATAAAGCTGATGCCCGCCACGGTCAGCGCGTAGGGCAGCTGGGTGGAGACATGCTCGATGTGGTCCACGTTGGCGCCCGCGGAGGCCATGATGGTGGTGTCGGAGATGGGGGAGATGTGGTCGCCGCAGACGGCGCCGGCCAGGCACGCGGAGATGCCGATCATCAGCAGATCGGGGTTGCTGGCAAAGACGGGCAGGACGATGGGGATCAGGATGCCGAAGGTGCCCCAGCTGGTGCCGGTGGCGAAGGCCAGGCCCAGGGCCACCAGGAAGATGACCGCGGGCAGCATGGCAAACAGGCCGGCGGCCGCGCCCTCCACCAGGCCCGCCACGTAGTCGGCGGCGCCCAGCAGACCGGTCATGTTCTTCAGCGTCAGGGCAAAGGTGAGGATCAGCATGGCGGGAACCATGGCCACAAAGCCCTTGGTGATGCAGGCGGAGGCGTCCTTGAAGGAGATGACCCTGCGGCAGAGCAGGTAGACAAAGGTGATCAGCAGCGCGACGATGCAGCCCCAGGGCAGGCCCACGGAGGCGTCGGTGTCGGCGAAGGAGTCGATGAGGCTGGAGCCGTCCCAGAAGCCGCCCACGTACATCATGCCGATGACGCAGAAGACGATCAGCACCAACACCGGGACCAGCATGTCCCAGATGGAGGCGCCGGGCACCTCGTTCTCCTCCTCCTTGCTCAGAGCGCCCAGCTCGCCCTGGAGGGCGCGGAGCTCGGCCTTG
>JBGUNL010000154.1:0-8719 GCA_045117295.1 Candidatus Limivicinus sp. | reverse complement strand
TATGTCACAAGCTGGAGACTGCCGGACCAGGACGGCCGTTGTGCTGCCCTCGCTGGATCCGGACGCAAAATTTGAAAAAGTGGTGGACGGTCTTGTGGAGGCCGGCTTTGCCCACATCGTCATCGTCAACGACGGCAGCAGGGCCGAAAACCGCGTCTTCTTCGACGAGGCCGCCAAAAAGCCGGGCTGCACGGTGCTGACCCACGAGGTCAACAAGGGGAAGGGCCGCGCGCTGAAAACGGCGTTTACCCACGTGCTGCAGAACCTGCCGGAGCTGGAGGGCGTCGTCACCATCGACGGCGACGGCCAGCATCTGCTGGAGGATATCCGCGCCTGCGGCGACCGGATGCTGGAAAACTCCGACCAGGTGGTGTTGGGCTGCCGGGACTTCGACCTCCCCGGCATTCCGCCACGCAGCGTGGCCGGGAACAAGACCACCTCCCGCTTCTTCCGCCTGCTCTTCGGCATTCGCCTCTCCGATACCCAGACGGGTCTGCGGGCCATCCCGGCCCAATATCTACGCACCTTCTGCGAGATCGAGGGGGAGCGCTTCGAGTACGAGACCAACATGCTGCTGTATATGAAGCGGCTGGGCATCGGCTTTCTGGAGCAGCCCATCACCACGGTCTACGACCCCGACGATTACAGCTCCCATTACAACGCGGTGAAGGACTCCCTGCGCATCTCCAGGGTGATGCTGCGTTTTCTGTGCACGGGCTCCGGCTTTCGCTACGCGGTGAGCGCGGTGCTGTCCTGGATTCTGGATAACGGCCTGTATCTCGGACTCTTGAGCGCCCTGACCGGCAAGCTTGCCGCGGCCTCGCCCGTGGCCCAGGTTTCGGCGCGGGTGCTGTCCTCCCTCTTTAACTTCGGTATGAACGACCGCTATGTCTTCCGCAATACGGACAACCACTGGAAGGCCATGGGCAAGTACTATTGCCTCTGCGTCCCGCAGACCTTTATCTCCACCGTCTGTCTGACCGCGCTGGTCAATTCCCTGAAGATCACGGCCCCGACGGTGGCCACGCTGGTGAAGATTGTCATCGAGCTGCTGCTGTTTATCATCAGCTACTTCATCCAGAAGAAATGGGTCTTCAAAAAGAGGACATGAAAAAACTCCGACGAAAGTCGGAGTTTTTTCATCTGTGTGTGTGGGTTACAGCTCCTCGTGGATGTAGAGCGCCTTGACGGGGCTCTCGGTGACCAGCACGGACTCCTGATGGAAGAAGGCGCAGAGGTCCCGGGCGATGGCCTCCACGATCTTGTCCTCCACGTCGATGAGCGTCAGGGTCAGGGAGGTCTCGTCGGTGTAGCCGCCGTCCGCGGAGAAATAGCCGCCCTCGTGGACCGTCACGGAGAACGAGGTGTGGTATTGATAGCACACCTTTTTCAGCAGGGATTTGTATTTATCCGTCGCGAACTTCTGGGTTTTCGTTTCAGAATCATTCAGACCGATATAGATCTTGTTCTCTTTCATACAGAGCCTCTTTCGCTCAGCGCTTGTCCCGATCGATAAACTCCAGAGCGATCACAGCCAGCACGATGAACACCAGCGTCAACCCCACCAGGGCGCTCCAGTTGAGCATCACGTTGGAGACGGTGTTGGCGTAGGCCGCGTTCTGGTGATGGAGACCGGACCAGGCAAGGAACTGATCCCGCAGATCCTCCCGGTAGTACCGGTTGATGAGCTCCTGCAGAGGCTGCTGGCCCATGATCTCCACATCCCGGAAGGAGTAGATCGTGTTCCAGAGGGTGACCATGGGCCGCTCGTTGTACCGGCCTACGGCGCAGAGACCGTTGAGACCCCAGCGGGAGATGGTCAGCACCGTCAGCTTCTTGGCAAAGCCGCTCAATGCAAAGAAGCCGCCGGAGAAAACCAGCTGGAACATCAGCATGAAGGGCATCACGGTCATGGCGGTGGTGGTGGTGCGCACGATGCAGGAGATCATCAGCGCCATCATGTCAGAGGCGTAGGTGACCAGCAGAATGGTGATGCCCACGTCCAGCATGCCCCAGGGGGTGACCACGCCGACCTCCGGGAAACGGACGCCGGTGAGGCGGCAGATCAGCAGGGTGATGGCGGTCTGCGCCAGGCAGAGCAGGAACTGATAGATCACCTGCGCCGCGACGTAGGCGGACATGTGCAGACCCGCCCGGTGCTCGCGCTTGATGATGCCGCGCTCCCGGCAGACGGTCTGGATGGAGTTGAAAAAGCCGTTCCAGATGCAGACGCAGACCAGGGCAAAGGCGCCGGTGAGGGTGCCCTCCTGGGTGACAAAGAGATTGCCGCCCACCACGAAGGTGACCACCGCGGTGATGATGGCGCCCATGGGGAGGATCTTCCAATCGCTCTGATAGACAAACATGCGCAGGAATTTGCCCAGATAGATGCGCATCTGGGCAAGGCGCCCCTTGTGGCGAATGTTCTCGGTCATGCCTCCGCACCCCCTTCCTGCCCGGCGGTCAGCCGCGCATAGCGCTCAATGAATTCGTCCGCCAGCCCGTCGCCGCCCTCTTCCTTGCGGTTGACGCTCATGACGATGCCTTCCATGCTGTCCTTGCCGAAGAACGCCTTGGCTTCCTTCGGACTGCCGTAGAAGGCCAGCCGGCCCACGCGGCCGGAGTCCCGCGCCAGCACGATCACCTTGTCAAACAGATCGATGACCCGGTCGGGAGTGTGGGTGATGGCGATGACGATCTTGCCGGTGTCCGCGATCTCCCGGAGCTTGGTGAACAGCTCCCGGGCGATGACACCGTCCAGACCGGAGTCCGGCTCGTCCAGGACGAAGAGCTCCGGGTCGGAGATCAGCTCCATGGCGATGGAGATGCGGCGGAGCTGGCCGCCGGATTTCTTGGCCACAAGGCCGTCGCAGCCGGCGGAGAGACCCAGCTGATCCATGACCTCTGTGATCTTTTCGCCGCGATTTTGCGGAGTGACCTTTGCCGGCATGCGCATCTCCGCCGCGTCGGAGACGGTGCGGATCACAGTGTCGTTGCCGCGGATCAGGTTCTGCTGGGGCACAAAGCCGATGCGGTATTTCATGCGGCTGTAGTCCTTGTAGACGTCGGAGCCGTTGAGGAAAATGTCCGCGTCCGCCTGTTCATAGCCGATGACGGCGTTGACAAAGGTGGTCTTGCCGGAGCCGGAGCCGCCCAGCAGCAGCACCAGCGACCCGTTGGGGATGTGCAGGGAGATGTCCTTGAGCAGGTAGCGCTTCTTGCTGAAATCCTTCACGCTGCGCTCCCGCAGAAGGATGGTAAGGCCGGAGTCGGTTTTGTTCCCGATACCCGCCCCGCCGGAGACGGCGAGGGGAGCCGGGGCGGTGCCCGCCTTCCACTCCTCGTAGCTCTCCGCGCTCATCTGCGGCTGATACTTCCTGGACAGACCCAGCGCCAGAACGGTCAACGTCTCACTCACCAGCCAGTAAAAGAGCCAGCGGCGTTTCAGGCTGAAGATGTTGCGCAGGCGCAGAAACAGACGGATGCGGTAGATATAGAGCATCACGAGCAAAACCAGCCGCAGCAGAGTCAGCGCAATTTCGACACGCTCACTGATTTCGCCGATCTCAACAAATTCGGAGAGGATCTGGAGCACGTCCATCAATCCGCAGATGGCGCCCTCCTTGTCCATTCCCAGACAGGCGCCCAGCTCCGCATAGCGCAGCCCCGGAAACCAGGCCCACCATCGCTGCTTCGAGTGCAGCTTGCCGAACACCAGCCACAAGCCGAGGGAAAACAAAAACCAGGCTAAGATCCGGTAAGGATAGCTGCCGAAAAACTCCGTTGCCGTCATAAAACCTCCTCCGCTCCCGCGGGAATCGGGAAGCGATTTTTCCCAAGTCGGGCCGCCTCCGCGGCCGATGAAGACAGGGCCATTATAGCATGGGGAAGGAAAAAAAGGAAGAACGGCGTTGAAAAAACGTCGCTCTTCCTTTAAAAAACCGGTTCAGCTCTGCAGATTCAGAAAACCGGGCATGACGCTGACGGTCACGCTGCCGTCGGGGACGCAGCACTCGCCGTCCAGCGCCCACTCCAGCCCCTCCGGGCTTTCAATGGTCAGCAGCTTCGTCTGAAAGAAATCAATCAGAGGGGAGGAGTAGTCCTGGCTCAGCAGGCCGCGGATGATGCTGTCCAGATCCGCGATAGTCTTGGGGGTCTTGATCAGCAGCACCTCAAAGATCCCGTCGCAGGTGTCCACCAACTCCTCCGGCAGGGTGATGGTGCCCGCCACGGAGGTGGAGTTGCAGACGGCGCCGAAGATATACTCGTCCTCCCGGCAGACCCCGTCGGCCCGGATGGTCAGGCGCGCGGGCTTGATCTTGTAGATGTCCTTGATGGCGTCGAGGATATAGGCGGTGTGGCCCAGCACGTTTTTGAGATTCTGGTCGGTGGTGTAGCTCAGCCAGGAGAAGGCGCCGAAGGCGGCCACATAGCTGAAATAGCGCTTCCCAAAGCGGCCCACGTCTTGACGCCGACAGCGGCCGGAGGCTATGGCTTTGGCTGCGTTGGGAATATCAGGAGAGAGCCCCCGGGAGACGGCAAAGTCGTTGGTGCTGCCGCAGGGGATGTAGCCGATGGGCACATCGATGCCTTCCGACGCAAGACCCGAGAGGGTCTCGTTGAGGGTCCCGTCGCCGCCGGTGCAGCAGACCAGATCATATTCCCGGCCGAGGCCCGCCGCCAGCTCCTCCGCCTCGCCCCGGCGGGAGGTCACCGCCGTGGTGACCAGGTATCGGCCGTCCATCAGGGCGCGGATGATATCGGGAATGTAGCGGATGACGGCGCGCTTGCCGGAGACGGGATTGATGATCAGCAGCGCCCGGCGGAAGAGCGCATACGTTTCGGATGAAATGACGATTCAGCTCCTTTTATACGGATACCTGATAGAAAGGTCGATAAAGGTTTTCGAGCAGAATTTGCGCCAGACGAGGCGAAGACCGCAGAGCATAATGGAGATATATGGTCAAGGGCTTCAACGAAGTATGGCACGAATTCTGCCGGAAAGATTCCGAGATTTCTATCAGGTATCCGCATTAAATATTGGCCAGCAGGAAGCAGACATACACGGTGGGAATGGAGAAGAGCAGGCTGTCGGCCCGGTCGAAGACGCCGCCGTGGCCCGGGATCAGGTTGGAGAAATCCTTGACGCCGATCATGCGCTTGAGCAGGGACTCCGCCAGATCCCCAATCTGCCCCATGGTGGAGGCCAGAAACGAGGTGAGCAGGCAGAGGGAAAGGGTCACGGGGGAGGCGGTGCGGATGATCAGCCAGCAGACGAGTCCCGACGCAAAGGAGGACAGCGCGCCGCAGATGGCTCCCTCCCAGGTCTTCTTGGGAGAGACCAGCGGGGCCAGCTTGTGCTTTCCGAAGCGGGTGCCGCCGAAGAGGGCCGCGCTGTCGCACACCCAGGTGGACACGCAGGCCAGCAGCAGGGTCTGCCACCAGATGCGGCTGACGGAGATGTCCATCAAAATCCCGAACAGAACGCAGGGGTAGGTGAGCCCGGCGAGGGTAAACAGCGCGCCGCGGCCGGAGACCTCCTTGTGCAAGACCCCGGAGAAGAGCGCCAGATACAGGCAGAAGATGAAGCAGATCGTATAGGCGAAGAGCCCCGTGTACAGATAGCTCAGCACCGCCTGGGCAGCCAGATACACCACCATGACCCAGAGCGTACAGCGGGCATCCAGCTTTTCCACATTCTTGCTGTATTCATAGGCGCACAGACCGCCGGCCACCGCGAAGAACAGCACGCGGGTGGGGGCCAGGGGCATGCAGGCCAGGGTGATGGCGATCATGATGATCGCGGAACGGACTCTGTCTTTCATGGGCTTCCTCTCTCTCTGCGCCGGAGAAAAATGCTGCAGAACTTTCCTATAACAATATCATAAACCCCACGTAAACACAACAGGCAGCTTGCGCCGGAACGACAAAAAAGCCGGGGGGGTTTCCTACCTGGCCGACAGAAAAAACTCCACTTTTATATTGTACCCCGCGAAAACTTGTGCTATTATAAATTCACAACTACAACATACAGGGGGACAGAACCATGTTAACAGAGAATAAAATCTGGATGGCCCAGTCGGACAAGCGGCTTTTCCTGCTGCCGAATATGGCAAACCGCCACGGCCTCATCGCCGGCGCCACCGGCACCGGCAAAACCGTCACCATGAAAGTCATGGCGGAGTCCTTTTCCGAGCTGGGCGTTCCTGTGTTCCTCGCAGATATTAAAGGCGACCTGACCGGCATGTGCAAGCCCGGCAAGGACAGCGCCGATATGCAGAGCCGCATTGAGCGCTTCGGCATCGACGGCTTCTCCTTCCACGGCTATCCCACCCGCTTCTGGGATATCTTCGGTGAGGTGGGCCACCCCGTGCGCGTCACCGTCAGTTCCATGGGCCCGGTTCTGCTGGCCCGCCTGCTGGGCCTGACCGAGATCCAGACCGGCGTTTTGAACATCGTCTTCAAGGTCGCCGACGACAATGGCCTCCTGCTGCTGGATCTGAAGGACCTGCGCGCCATGCTCCAGTTCGTGGGTGAGAACCGCGCGGAGTTCACCGTGGAGTACGGCAACGTCTCCGCCGCAAGCATCGGCGCCATCCAGCGCGCCCTGCTTGCCTTCGAGAACGAGGGCGGCGAGCAGTTCTTCGGCGAGCCGGAGCTGAACATCATGGACTGGATGCACACCGACGAAAACGGCCGGGGCTTCATCAACATCCTCTCCAGCCAGAAGCTGATCCAGAGCCCCACGGTATACGCCACCTTCCTGCTCTGGATGCTCACCGAGCTGTACGAAAACCTGCCTGAGGTGGGGGATCTGGACAAGCCCAGAATGATCTTCTTCTTCGATGAGGCCCACCTGCTCTTCTCCGACATGCCCAAGGCCCTGGTCCAGAAGATCGTCCAGGTGGTCAAGCTCATCCGCTCCAAGGCCGTGGGCGTCTACTTCATCAGCCAGAGCCCCTCTGACATCCCCAACGACGTCCTGGCCCAGCTCTCCAACCGGGTCCAGCACGCCCTGCGCGCCTACACCCCGGCGGAGCAGAAGTCCGTCCGCGCCGCCGCCAAGGCCTTCCGCGTCAACCCCGCCTTCAACACCGAGGACGCCATCATGGAGCTGGGCGTGGGCGAGGCTTTGGTCAGCTTCCTGGATCCCGACGGTATTCCCAGCATCGTGGAGCGGGCCTTCATCCTGCCGCCTCAGAGCCTGATGGGCGCCGCCGATCCCGACGAGGTCAAGAAGCTGATCCTCACCGATGAGTTTGATCTGAAATACCGCGACAGCGTTGACCGCGAGTCCGCCTTCGAGATCCTGACCAAGGCCAACGAGGAGCTGGCCAGACAGCGGGAAGAGGCCGCTGCCGCCGCTGCCGAAGAGGCGGCCCGCAAGAAGGCAGAGGCCGAGGCCGAAAAGCAGCGCATCCGGGAAGAAGCCGCCGCGGAGAAGAAGCGTCTCCAGGAGGAGGCCGCCGCGGAGCGCCAGCGTCTGCGCGAAGAGGCCGCCGCCCAGAAGGCCGCCGAGCGGGAGGCCGCCGCCGCGGAAAAGGCTGCCGCCGCGGAAGCCGCCAAGAAGAAAAAAGTGGTGCAGCAGGCTGCCACCAACGCCGCCTCCTCCGTGGCCAGCGCCCTGTCCACCAACATCGTCAACGCCGCCACCGGCGGCAAGACCACCAGCGCCTCCACGATTGCAAAGCGCGCCGCCAGAAACGCCCTGAGCTCTGTCATGCGCTCCGGCACCAGCGCCATCCTTCGCGGTCTGCTGGGCAACAAGAAGTAAATACAGGATTCGGTACAAATGAAAACCTGCGCGGTCAAAAACCGCGCAGGTTTTCATTTGCAGACAAGGCCCTTTTTATCCCGACTTGGATCTGTAAGGGGGGATTGTGAAGGGGACGGAGAGGCCCCCTTCCTGTTCAGGCAGGCAGGGCATTTGCCCTGCCTGCAGCATGTCTGTCGGGTCACAGGACCGCCGCGGTCTCCGTTCCTTCCGCGATGGGGATCTCGTCGTACATCTGGTCCTGGGGTTCATCGATCAGGGAGAGGATGCGCCGGCGCACCGCGGCTTTGTCGGCGTAGAGCACCTCCCGCAGCGCCGCCATCTTCTCCTCGATCTCCTCGGGGGTGTAGCGCACCTGGTGGCCGATGTAGATGAGACTGTTGTCCGTCTTCTGCAGTCCCTCGGACTTGAGCAGCAGCTCCTCATAGAGCTTCTCGCCGGGGCGCAGCCCGGTATACTCGATCTTGATATCCACATCCGGCTCAAAGCCGGAGAGGCGGATCATCTTGCGGGCCATGTCGTCGATGCGTACGGGGCTGCCCATGTCCAGCACGAAGACCTCGCCGTCGTGGGCGTAGGCCCCCGCCTGCAGGATCAGGGAGACGGCCTCGGGGATGGTCATAAAGAAGCGGGTGACGCGCTTGTCCGTGACGGTGACGGGGCCGCCCTCGGCGATCTGCTTTTTAAAGAGTGGGATCACGCTGCCGTTGCTGCCCAGCACGTTGCCGAAGCGGACGGCGATATAGCTGGTGTCGCTCCGTCCGTTCATGGACTGCACGATCATCTCGCACAGGCGTTTGGAGGCGCCCATGACGTTGGTGGGATTGACGGCCTTGTCGGTGGAGATCTGCACGAAGGTCTCCACGCCGTAGCGGTCAGCGGCCTCGCAGAGGTTCCTGGTGCCGAAGACGTTGTTTTTCACCGCCTCGCGGGGGCTGTCCTCCA
>JBGUNL010000153.1:0-4713 GCA_045117295.1 Candidatus Limivicinus sp. | reverse complement strand
GTGCTTGCAGAGATAGCAGCGGTTTTTCGGATTGTGCCGAAAGCCCTCGATCTCCAACTCTTCCGAGCGCACCACGACATGGCGGATTCCGTTCGCCGCGCAGAAAGCTTTTGCTTCTTTCAGCTCCCGCTCCGGGAAAGAGCAGGAGGAGGCTGTCACAGCGACGCACTTGTCGCCCAGCATGTCGTGGGCCACCTTCAAAAGAAACGTGGAATCCACCCCGCCGGAAAAGGCCACGGCCAGGCTGCCCTGAGACAGCAGATATTCTTTTAGTTGATTCAGTTTTTCGCTCATTGTCATTCAGATAAACAGACTCATATCCGACTGCTCGCCGGATCCCAGGAAAGTGGAAACACCGCCCAGCTCCACGCCGTCGATCAGTTCTTCCTTCCTGATCCCCATGATGTCCATGGACATCTGGCAAGCCACCAGCCGCACACCGTGCGCGCGGGCGCTGTCGATCAGTTCTTCAAGAGAACTGACGCCTTTCTCTTTCATAATGCCCCGGATCATTTTGGCGCCGAGGCCGCCCATGTTCATACGGCTCAGCCCCAGCTTTTTCGTTCCTCTGGGCATCATAAAGCCGAACATACCCTCAATGAAGCTCTTGGCGACGGAAACCTTTTCCGGCCGCCGCAGGATGTTCAGCCCCCAGAAGGTGAAAAACATGGTCACCCTGCGCCCCATGGCCGCTGCACCGTTTGCCATAATGAAGGCGGCGATGGTTTTGTCCAGATCGCCGGAGAAAACCACAAAGGTCTTGTCGTTCTGTGCGGCAGTGGGATTTTGAACGGGCGCCTCGGCTTTCTCGACCAGAGCTTCAATGCTCTCGGGCCTGACCTCCAGCCGGAGCAGCTTGTTTCCGGTCCGCTCGCACCATACCGCAATATCCGAGGCAAACGCGTCCTCAGTCGCCTCGATCTTCAGCTTTTGACCGCCCACCATCTCTCTCAGCGTGTCCGCGGTCTTTACGATCGGGCCGGGACATTTGAGTCCCCTGGCATCCAGCGTGATCGGCTCCGCCTCTTCCAGCCACTTTTTCCACGCTCGCCAGCCGCCGTCCAGATTGGTCGCGTCATAGCCCCAATCCTGCAGCTGCTCCGTGATCTCCGTGCTCAAAGAGCCCTCCTGGCAAAACACATAGACAGGCTTATCCTTTGGCAGCTTCTCCAGCTCCTTGCCGACGCGGGAAAAGGGGATGTTGACAGCGCCCTCCACGGCTCCCAGCAGAACCTGGTCCGGCTCACGCAGATCCAGCAGTGTCAGGCTGTTCCGCTCCAGCTTCAAAAACTCCTCAACGGAGATATGTTTGATTTCATCCATCTGGCATTGCGCTCCTATTCATATAGTTCGCGACGTCTGAGACCTGTATAGACTTTTTCCGCACGGCGCGCTGCCGCCCGCTCCGGGTCGATCTCACAGAGGAGCAGTTCTTCTCCGCTCCCGGCCAAGGCCAGCAGCTCGCCATCCGGACCGATGACCAGTGATTCACCGGAAAAAAGCATGGCATCCTCTTGGCCGACCCGATTACACATGGCGGCAAATACGCTGTTTTGAAATGCCTGTATGCGGATCTCCCACTGAAACAGTTCTGACGGCTCGTCACTGGTATTGGCTGTTGGGATCAGGATTAGATCTGCGCCCCGCAAGGCTTCCGTGCGGATGCTTTCCGGGTAATGCCGGTCAAAGCATACAACGATCCCGATCCGCCCCAGCTCGGTATCAAATACCGCAAAGCCCTCCTCCGACGGCGTATAGTAGTCCTGCTCGTAAAAGCAGGGACACTGGGCGATATGAACCATCTTTTGCCGCCCAACGATCTGCCCTCTGCGGTCGATCAGAAGACTGGTGTCATAGTTATTCCCGCTGCAGGTCAAATAAAAATTAGGCGACGCCCAGATCTGTGCGTCCCGACAGGCCCCGCAGACGGCCTGTACGGCGGCGTCACACTCTTCCAACGCATAAGCCGAGACGTCCCGCCCTGCATACTGAGGAAAAAAGGGCGTCAGCTGGATCTCCGGAAAGCAGATCAGATCTGCACCACGCTCTCCAGCTTCCCGGATCAAATTCAGGCTTCTTTGAAGATTCTTCTCCGGACTATCCGTCATAGACATCTGTGCCAAGGCAAGCTTCATCTTATATCCTCCTCCAACAGGATTTTTTCTCTCTCGACAACACCACCCCGAATCTGAAAGGACCGTAGTACAGGTTCGTTTTCCTCCAGCGACAGGATCAGATAACTGGCTGTCGGATCCAGCGCCAGACGGATGTCCTCCGCAGAGGGTCGGCAGGGCGTTTCCGGATGGCTGTGCCAGTTGCCCAGCAGCTCCAGTCTCCGCTCTCTCATATCCAGGATCGCCTTCAGTTGTTCTTCCGGTGCGATGGTGAAATGTGAGATAGAATGATCTGCATTTTCCAGACAATAGACCTTTTCCACCCAGGCTTCTTCACCCCGGCTTTGCCCGGCGAGGAGACCGCAGGCCTCCTCCGGGAGACAGGCTCGGGCATGTGAGAGCATCAGAAGATAGTCCGCTTTTTTCAGATGGATCATTTGAGATCACACTCCACCACGCCCTCGTCGAAAGGCTGCAAAATGGTCGGATGCGCACCGCATACCGGACAGTCAGGATTGTCCGGCAACTGAATGACATGCGCCTCCATATCCAGCGCATCAAAGGTCAGCAGCCGTCCGATAAGCAGATCCCCCACGCCGACGATATATTTGACGGCCTCCAGCGCCTGCATACAACCGATGACGCCGGCCATAGCGCCGATTACGCCCGCCTCGCGGCAGGTGGGCACTGCATTCTTCGGAGGCGGCTGTCGGAACACACAGCGATAGCAGGGGCCTTTTCCGGGCACATAGGTCATCAGTTGGCCGTAAAAGCGGATGATCCCCGCGTGACAGAAGGGCTTGCCCGCCAGCACGCAGGCGTCGTTGATGAGAAATTTGGCCGCAAAATTGTCCGTCCCGTCAAGGATGAAATCATAGGGTTCAATCAGATCCATGATATTCTCTGCGTTGACAAACAAGTGATGCGCGATCACCTGCACGTCAGGATTCAGCGCCGCCACGGTCTCCTTTGCGGAGTCTACCTTCGGCTTGCCTACATCTGCGTTGCCGTGCAGGATCTGCCGCTGGAGATTGGAGAGATCCACCTCATCCGCGTCCGCGATGCCGATGGTTCCCACACCGGCCGCGGCCAGATACATGGCGGCGGGCGATCCGAGCCCGCCGGCCCCAATGATGAGGACCTTCGCGTTCAGCAGCTTCTTCTGCCCTCTGAGCCCGACTTCTTTCAGAATGATATGCCGGGAGTAGCGTTCCAGCTGTTCACTGCTCAGCGCCATCGCAACCGCCTCCCATAAAGTACAAAAACTCCACCGCGTCACCTTCCTTCAGAGAAAAGCACTCGTAGCAATCCATCGGAAGGAATGCGTTGTTGACCGCAACGGTCACATATTGGGGCGTCTCCACCTTCTGCTGTTCCATCAACTGCATGACGGTTATTCCGTTTTCAACTTCTGTTTTCTTTCCGGAAACCTGAATCATCATCGTCTAAAATCCTTTCTTTTCCCCCTTGACAAAGGAGAACAAATGCAGTATAAACAAAATAACATATCAAGTCAATAGGTTAAATGGGTGAAATGAACGTGAAATTCTGCGAAAAAATGAGCTGCGAGATGCTGTGCATGTCTGAGAGCATGTGCATGTGTTTTCGCGCCCATTTTTTTGAGTTCACGCGTTGCTCTGTTTCATAATATCACAGGAACAGAAGCGCAAAACCGGGGACTCATTGATCGAGTCCCCGGTACTTTTTTCAGGGAAAGGGGAAAAGAAAATGGAAGCTGTCATCGGGAAAATTTTGGGGGATCTGGGCACGTTCCTGTTCGGCCCGATCATGCTGGCGGTGTTTTTTGGAGTTGGTTTGTACTTCACAATCCGCCTGCGCGGTGTACAGTTCACGCGCTTTGGAACTGCCTTTCGGGAAGTTGTCGGCAATGTCGGGAAGAAGACGGACGACGGCATCGGTCAGATCCGCTCCTACAAGGCACTGGCCACGGCGCTTTCCTCCTGCGTAGGCAACGGCAACATCGTGGGTGTGGCCTACGCCATTGCCGTCGGCGGGCCGGGGGCGATCTTCTGGATGTGGGTCGCGGCTCTGGGCGGCATGGCGACGAAGTTTGCCGAGATCGCCCTGGCCATGCATTTTCGCATCCAGGACGAAGACGGTAATTTCCGTGGCGGTGTCATGTATATTCTGACCCGGGGAATGAAACACAAGACCATTGCCAGGATCCTGGGCGGCGCTTTCGCGGTGTTTACGGTCTTTGTCTCCGTTGTTTCCTGCGGGGCATTGCAGGTCAACACCATTAACAGCGCTGTCAGCGGTTTTGTGGGCAACACCACCGTGATTCCGTGGATTGTTGCGATTCTGATTCTGGTGATCGACGGGCTGGTCATCTTCGGCGGCGTCAGAAAGATCTCTGACGTGACCACCTTTCTGACCCCCATCATGGCGCTGATCTATCTGGGCTTCGGTCTCGTGATCCTCATCATGAACATCACGCTTATTCCACAAGCTCTGTGGTTTATCGTGAAGTCCGCCTTTACCGGCGATGCGGTCATCGGCGGCGTGTCTGGCGCCACCATGGGCGTCGCTATCCGACGCGGCGTGCAGCGCGGCGTCTTCTCCAACGAAGCCGGCACCG
>JBGUNL010000152.1:0-1776 GCA_045117295.1 Candidatus Limivicinus sp. | reverse complement strand
GATCTCGTCTGAAACAGAAAGAAGGGGGATTCCCATGTTTTCCACCGGTCATCTGATCTGGATCGCCATCTCCGCCGCGGCCATCATCGTCGGCTGCGTCGCCGTCAAGGGCAAAAATCCCACGCTGGAGCAGGTACTGAAGGCCTGTCTGGTGGTTGGCGCCGCCTCAGAGATTGTGAAGATCTTCTGCGTCACCAGCATTCTCCCCGTGGTCACGCCGCGGATCGCCATGGACGCCGCCGGCCCCGCGCTGCAATACGTCCCCATCGGGCAGTATACCCCCTATCTGAAGATGGAGCATCTGCCGCTGGAGATGTGCTCGCTGATGATCCCGTTTCTGGCCGCGGCGCTGCTGATCAAAAACAACGTCTGGCGCTCCCGGCTGCTGGCGCTGATGTTCATTTCCGGCACCATCGGCGGGACGCTGGGTCTGCTGCTGTGCTTCATCGCCGGGGAATACGACAGCCCGGCGGCCTTCTTCGCCGCGCCCCGGGTCTGGCAGTTCTTCCTCTACCACGCCATGGTGGTCTTTCTGGGGATTTACCTGGGCTTCATCCGGGAAAGCGGCTTCTCCCTGCGCAACTGGAAGAGCACCGTGCTGATGCTGCTCATCCTTGATCTGCCCACTTTCTACCTCAACTCCGTCTTTTCCCAGCCGGTCTACGTGGACGGAGCGCCCGTGGGTGTGGCCTACAGCACCAACTTCTTCTCCTCCTACGTAAACCCCCTTGGGCTGGTGCTGACGGAGAAGTGGCAGTGGCTTGTCTATCTCGCCGTCCGCCTGGCGCTGGCCGGCGCGCTGACCGCGCTGATGCTGTGGCTCTCCTCCCTGAAACGGGCGCGGCGGGCGCGGTAATTTTCCTTGCTCAAACAACGAACGGCCCGGGTCGGATGACCCGGGCCGCCGTTCATTTTCTTTTACAGGAACTTGTATACGTTCAGGCCCACCACGGGGTCCTTCACCCGGTCCACCGCGCCGTCGATGACGGTGATGACCATCTCGCAGGTGGCGCTGATGATCGCCCGGTTCAGGTGGCCGCCGAAGACCTCGCCCTTGTCGTTGCCGGCGCTCATGTGCAGATGGGCGTAGTATTCGCCGCCCATGGTGTTGACCGTGCCCGTCAAAGAGACGATCTCATAGGCCCCCTCAAAGTGGTTGGCGTAGTATTTCTGCTCGTCCACCTTGTAGACGCCCACGGTGAAATCATCCACCGCGCCCAGGGCGGAGACAGAGGCCAGCTTCACGTTCTCCTGCAGGCAGATCGCCTTCATCTGCTCCAGGATCTCCTCCCCCCGGTCCATTCTTGCCACGATGGTATTGCCGAATCTTCTGTAGTCCATGTTTTTTCTCCTTTCTGCTTCTGCTCCTGGTTCCGCACATTTGGCGGCGTTCTGTGTTTCCTGTCTGTATTGTTGCCCAGGAGCCGGGCTTTGTCAAGCCCTTTCGCGCCCGATTCCGTTTCATTCCGGACAGGAGACGGCCGGGAGCGCAAGCTCCCGGCCGGGTGGTTTTTGGGGTGATTTGTTCCGCTTCTGTCAGGCGGCTTCCTTTTCCTCCTTCCCGCTGCCGGCCATGGCCAGCACCGCGCTCAGGGCGAAGAGGGCCAGCATCACGGGGGTCCATCGGTCGGTCAGGACCATGCGCAGATGCATGTTTCCGGTGATCACGAAGAGGACCACGGAGGCGACGGCGGCGAGGACGCTGCAGGCCTTGACGGCGGCGGGCGGGCTGTCTTCCTCGTCCTCCTGCCGGCGGCGGCTCAGCACCAGGGCGGC
>JBGUNL010000151.1:0-19827 GCA_045117295.1 Candidatus Limivicinus sp. | reverse complement strand
AACACCAGCTCCGGCTCAAAGCCCCGGTGGAGGAAATACGCCTTCAGCTTCTGCTGCATGCGTCTGTCCGGGCCGCTGCCGTTCGCGCTGATATAAACCACGCGCTCCGGGCGGAACATCTCCATGCTCAGCACGTTTTCCAGCGGCCTGTCGTCGTAGAGCTCAATCAACGTCTGCATGCGCACGCGCCCCTTTCTTTCTCTTTTCATCTATTTTACTCCCCCGGCATGGGAAAAACAAGCGGCGCTTTCCGCCCTCCCCCTACCGACGAAAAGACGGGAGCGCCATGCTCCCGTCTATTTCGTCTCTGTGTTTTGTTTTCTTCGGTACAAAAGCCAGATCATCAGAATGCCGACCAGAACGCCCGCAAAATCCATGCTCACGTCGCACACCTCCGGCGCGCGGTTGGTCAAATACTGCAGGCTCTCATCCGTCAGGCCTGCCAAAAGCCCGGCAAAGGCGGCGTTGGCAGCAGCCTGAAGGCCTTTCCCCGCGTTGAGGAAGAAAAGCAGGCACAGCTCGCAGCCCAGCAGTCCAAACTCCCCGAAGTGGGCCGTCTCGCGCAGCCAGTGGTCGTCCTCTGTGTCAAGACCCAGGGCTTCAAACAGCTTGCCGAAGAAGCCCATCAGTTCCCCGCTGGCCTCGGCCGACTGCTCTTTGTCCAACAGGGAGTTGCCCCAGATGAACGCCAGCGTCAGCACCAGCAGGAGCGCCAGGACGACGTTCCACTTTCGTCTTCTCGCCGTGTCCATCAGTCTTTGTACTCAAACATCAGATCATACATGCTGACCGTGTCGCCGTCCTTAACGCCCATCTCCTCCATGCGCTGGAAGACGCCCGCCTCCCTGAGCACCCGGTCAAAGTACATGCGGCTTTCATAGTCGGAGAAGTTGACCGTAGCCACCAGGCGCTGGAGCCATGGGCCCTCCACCAGCCAGAGATCGTCGTCGTGGATGATGCTCAGCTCGCCGGAGGTGTCCACCTTGGGCTCGGGCGGGACGTAGTCGGCTTCGAAACTGGCGATAGGCGGCAGCTCGGCAAGACGCCGGGCGCACTCGGAGACCAGCTGGCGGGTGCCCTCGTGGGTGGCGGCGCTCATCTCATAGAAGGTATAGCCCAGCTCTTCCACATGGGCCCGGAGCTTTTCAATGTTCTCCCGGTCCTCCCCCAGCAGGTCGCACTTGTTGCCCACCACGATCTGGGGTCTTTCGGCAAGCTCGGGGCTGTACTCCCTGAGCTCGGCGTTGATGGCCTCGAAGTCCTCCACCGGGTCTCTCCCCTCGCTGCCGGAGACGTCCACCAGGTGCACCAGCAGACGGCAGCGGTCGATGTGCCGCAGGAAGTCGTGCCCGAGACCCGCGCCCTCGGACGCGCCCTCGATGATGCCGGGGATGTCCGCCATGACAAAGGAGCGCCCTTCGTCCACATAGACCACCCCCAGATTGGGGAAGAGCGTGGTAAAGTGGTAGTTTGCGATTTTGGGATGCGCCTTGCTCACCACGGACAGGAGCGTGGACTTGCCCACGTTGGGGAAGCCCACCAGGCCCACGTCCGCCAGGAGCTTCAGCTCCAGGGTGATGTCATGGCTCTCCCCGGGCAGACCGGGCTTGGCAAAGCGGGGCACCTGGCGGGTGGGCGTGGCAAAGTGCATATTGCCCCAGCCGCCGCGGCCGCCGCGGGCGGCAATCCAGTCCTCGCCGGTGGACATGTCGTGCATGATGGCGCCGGTCTCCGTATCCCGGATGATGGTGCCGCGGGGGACCTTGATGATCAGGGTCTCCCCGTCCCTGCCGTAGCAGCGCTTGCCGGCGCCGTTTGCGCCGTTGCCCGCCACATATTTGCGTTTATAGCGAAAGTCCATCAGGGTGGACATGTTCTCATCGACAGAAAACACCACGTTGCCGCCGCGGCCGCCGTCGCCCCCGTCGGGGCCGCCCGCCGCCACGTACTTCTCCCGGTGGAAAGCGACGGCGCCGTCGCCGCCCTTGCCGGCGTGGATGCTGATGCGCGCTTTATCGACAAACGATGACGCCATTTCGGCCTCCTTTCTCCGCCCATGCGGCGGATCGATGCAGGATAGAAAACAGGCCGGACAAAACGTCCGGCCTGCAGCTCACATTACTGAGCGATCTCTTCGTAAACAGAGACCTTCTTGCGGTCCTTGCCCATGCGCTCGAACTTCACGGTGCCATCTGCAAGAGCGAACAGCGTGTCGTCCTTCCCCTTGCCCACGTTGGTGCCGGGGTGGATCTTCGTTCCGCGCTGTCTGACAAGGATGTTGCCGGCCAGCACGAACTGACCGTCGGCTCTCTTGACGCCAAGACGCTTGGACTCGCTGTCGCGGCCGTTCTTGGTGGAACCCATACCTTTTTTATGTGCCATCAGGTTTCTCCTCCTTCAGTCAAAAATCAGTAGCGGAAAAGATCAGGCGTTGATCGCTTCGATCTGAACCTTGGTGTAGGGCTGTCTGTGGCCCTGCGTTCTGCGGTAGCCCTTTTTGGGCTTCATCTTGTAGACGCGGACCTTGGCGCCCCTGCCGTTCTTGACGACATTGGCGGTCACGGTGGCGCCCTCGATCACGGGTGCGCCGAAGGTGGCGGCCTCGCCGTCGATCACAGCCAGAACCTGGTCGAACTTCACAGCCTCGCCGGCTGCGGCCTCGAGCTTCTCAACGAAGATCACGTCGCCCTCAGCCACGCGGTACTGCTTGCCGCCGGTCACGATGATAGCATGCTTCATGAACATATCCTCCCTCTTTACAGGACTCGCTCTTAGGGTGGAGGGCAGACCTCTTCTTGCTTACCCCTTCAATGCGGCTTAGATAGAATACCACGGGAGTCCAACAATGTCAACAATTTTTCTTGCAAATTTTCGGCGTTTTCTCTAAAACTCAGCCGACGGCCTCGATGCTGTCACCGGGCATCAGGATGAGGCTTCCGTCCTCCCCGCTCTGGGTGAGGAGCACAGAGCTTTCACCGTCTGCAGTTCGCCAGGAAATCATCAGATTGGGCATGCCGTCTGGGATCACAGTGACCAGCTGCACCGCCGCATCCTGGAGACTGCTGCAGGACCAGTGAACGGCGCTTTCGTTGAAGCTGCCGTTGTAATCAAAATAGTCCGCGCTTGCGATGCGCAGATCCTTCACGCTGCCGTCGGAGACCAGGTAGACCGTCTCGCCGTCTTCCTGTACCTTCACCATGTCCACGATCTCCAGGCTGCCGTCGGCCACTTCCTCCGCCGGAACGGCACGCAGCTCGCCCGCCGCGGAATCCTCCGCCGCCAGGAAGCGCTCATCCACATGGCCGCGCAGGGTTTCGTTGGGAATGCGGAAGCTGATCATACCCACGGCGTAGGAGCTGATCTCATAGAGGTCAGAAAAGACCACCATGCCGTCGTAGTCCAGATACCAGGAGCCGCTGCGCAGAAGTGCGCCCAGCGCCGCTTCCGTGCCGCCCTCCGCAAAGCTCTGCACCTCTTCGGCAAGGTCCGCGTCCGCCTCCACCTGCCGCAGCATCTCCTCTGTGAGGAAGGCGCACAGCGCCGCCTCGTCGCCGCTGAGATCGGCAAGCGTCAGCTTCTCGCCGGTGGCCATGTCAAAGCTGTAGCTGCGGGTGGAGTAGCCGCCGTGGGCACCGCCCAGGTAGTTGGTATCGTTGAACAGCAGGGTCAGCACCCGGCCGTCGTTGCGGGGGATGGCGATGTGCCGGGCGGAGGTCAGTTCAAAGACCGGGTACTCCAGGTCCATCTCCAGTTGCATGCCGTAGTTTTCCTCTGCCATGGCCAGCATGTAGTTGTAGCCGTCGTAGAGGTCCGTCCCGTCGCCGTAATCATCGCCGGTGTAGTAGGCCTCGTTCATCAGGTTGACGAACTCGTTGACCTTTGCGGCAGCGTCGGGGTTTTCCTCGTCGATGACCACAGGCGTCTCATAGCTGAAGGAGAGGATCAGCGTCTCGCCATACTGGGGGTCATAGGCCTCCTGCGCGGTCTTCTCCACGCTGACGATCACCTGGCCGGCCGCATCCGCAGGCGCGGGAGCAGGGGCATCCGTCTCCGCAGGGGCGGGCGCTTCGGTTTCTTCGGGCGCCTCCGTGGGCACGATGACCGTCTCCGCCGTGGGCACCGGCGGCAGCGTGTTCAGCGCGCCGCAGGCGCAGAAGCTCAGGCACAGCACCAGGGCCAGCAGAGCAGAAAATACACGTTTCATGGTTTAGCTCCTTTCCTGTACACAGGGTATGGTTTCCGTCACGATCTCCAGGGAGAGCGCGGCGTTGGTATAGCGGGGGTCGTCGGTGACCTCCCGGATCAGGGTAAAGCAGTCCGGCAGAGCAAAGCGCTGCTCCTCCCCCGTCAGTTCCAGTTCCAGAATGGCCCGGTCGGACCAGAAGGGAAAGACGTCCAGTTCCCAGAGCAGACCGTCAATGGTCAGACAGCAGCGCTTTTTTTCAATGCTTCTCCTGTCGGGGTCCGCCCGTCGGAGAAGCTCCTTATATTCTTCCTCGCCGATGGAGCTTTCATCCTCCCTCCGGCGCATATTGCTGAGTTTGCGTTTGACGGTGTGGGTGTATTCGCAGCGGTCGGCCCACCTGCGGCAGCGCACCCGCTCGGTGGTGCCTGGCTCGCCCAGCAGATAGGTCTGGGTGATCTCCGACATCTCGCCGCGGGAGAGGACATCCTCCCCGGGCATGGAGATCAGGAATTTCCGTTCGATTTCAAATCCGCCGATATTCATCGCACATCCTCCTCAATCCCCGTGGCCCGCGCGGCTGGGGATATCCAGCAATTCAAAGCGGTAACGCTGCTCGCAGTCGGGGTATTTCGCCCGGTCCACCTCGCCCAGGAACATCTCCTTGGGCCGGATCCAGAGGGAACCGTCCCCGTAGAGCTTGCGGTAGACCACAAATTCCTCCCCGGTTTCCGAGTGCCGCGCCACGTCCTCCACCAGGTAGCAGTCCCCCTTGAAATGCCGGTAGACACGCTTGAGCTTCAATTCACGCACAGACGCACGCTCCTTTCAGGCGAGCTTTTTGCCCCGGAAGGGGCGCAGCTCGCTCATCAAAACGGACGAAAAGATCAACACAAAGCCCAGGGCGATCTTTCCGGTCACCACCTCATGGTAGAACAGGACGGACACAACGGCGCCGAAGACCGCCTCCAGGGTCATGATGATGGCGGCGCTGGAGGACGGGGTATAGCGCATGCCCCAGGCCTGAAGGAAAAAGCAGACGCCAGTGCACATGACGCTGAGATAGCCGATCTCCAGCCAGGCCCGGCTGCCGACGCCCACAGGCGCCGTCTCAAAGAGCAGGGCGCCCGCCCAGCAGATCGCCGCCGCTGTCAGAAACTGCACGGCGGAGATGCCGGCCGCGTCCCCGCTGTCCACGTACTGCTCCATCAAAATGATCTGCAGCGAGTAGAACAGGCCGGAGCACAGGGACAGCACGTCGCCGAGATTGAGACGCCCAAAGTCCGTCCCCAGGGAGACGAGGCCGACGCCCACCAGGCACAGCACCGCCGCCAGGGCGTTGGAAAGAGCCGGTCTGCGGCGGTAGAACAGCCAGGCGAGAAAGGGCGTCAGCACGCAGTAGGTCGCCGTTAAAAAGGCGTTCTTGCCGGGGGTGGTGTAATACAGACCATAGGTCTGGATGATATAGGCCGCGGCCAGGGACGCGCCCATAAGCGCGCTGCCAAGTATGCAGCGTGGCGAAATGCTCCGCAGCTTTCCGCGGATCAGCGCCAGCATCAGCGCCGCCGCCACCGTAAAGCGAATGGCGAGGATCCACAGCGTGCCGATGCTGTCCAGCGCGTTTTTCAGCACCACAAAGGAGGTTCCCCAGATCAGGGCCGTTGCAAACAGCGCCAGTCTTCCGAGAAGAGCGCGGCTCACTTTCATACCTTCTCCATGTGCTGCGCCGCCGCCCGGAGCATCAGCTTCTTGCCGCCCGCGGTATCGAAGCGGATCTCCACCAAAAAGTCCCCGCCCATGGGGGTCATCTTGATGATCTCCCCGAGTCCGAAGGCCTTGTGGCTGACACGGTCGCCCACCGCATAGCTGACGGGCGGCTTCTTCTCCGCCGGGGCGGGCGCGGCGGCGGGCCTTGCCGCCGGCGTCTTCCGGGGTACGCCGTATGTGCGCTGGGGCCGGGGAGCAAAGAAGCCCTCCTCCCGTGTCCGCTCCTGGAAGCCGTAGTTTCTGGGGATGCTCTTCCTGATATGTTCCTCCGGGATTTCAAACACGAAGCGGGAAACCCGGTTGGCCGTGGTGCGGCCGAAGATCATGCGGTTGTGGGCGGAGGTCAGAATCAGCTTTTCCTTGGCCCGCGTGATGGCCACGTAGCAAAGCCGCCGCTCCTCCTCCATCTCCTCCGGCTCGCCGATGGCCTTCATGCCGGGAAAGATGGTCTCCTCCATGCCCACCATAAAAACAACGGGAAATTCCAGACCCTTGGCGCTGTGGATGGTCATGAGGATCACCGCGTCCGCGTCCGGGTCGTAGTTGTCCATGTCCGTGTATAAGGCCACGTTGGCCAGATACCCCTCCAACGTGTTGTCCCCGGACTCCTTCATATAGGTGAGGATGCTGGTCTTGACCTCGCGCACGTTTTCGGCGCGGGCCGTGTCCTCGGTGGTGTTCTTTTCCTCCAGGACCCGGACATAGCCGGTCTTGTCCAGCAGATCGTCCAGCAGGGCATCCGGCGTCTCTTTGGCGGCAAGGTCCCACAGCTCCTTGAGCATATTGGCAAAGAGCCGCAGTTTGAGGGAGGCGCGCTGCAGGGCGGGATAGGCGTCCGCCCTGTCGAGAATCTCAAACATGGAGCAGGCGTTTTCCCGGGCCAGCTCCCCCACCGTCTCCACGGTCTTCGCGCCGATGCCCCGGGGCGGGCTGTTGATGATCCGCGTCAAACGCAGATCGTCCGTCGGCGAGGAGATGACGCTCAGATACGCCAGCACGTCCTTGACCTCTGCACGGTCAAAGAAACGGGTGCCGCCGATGATGCGGTACGGGATGCCACTGCGCTTGAAGGCATATTCAAACTGGTTGGACTGGGCGTTCATGCGGTAGAGCACCGCGTGGTCCCGCCAGTTGGCGCCGCGGCCGTAATCGCCGAGGATGACGGAGGCGACGTATTCCGCTTCGTCCCGCTCGCTGTCGGCGAAGTAGTGGGTCAGCAGCTCGCCCCCGTCCTTTTGGGTCCAGAGGTTTTTGCCCTTGCGCTGATAGTTGTTGGCGATCACCGCGTTGGCCGCGTCCAGGATGTGGCCCGTGCTGCGGTAGTTCTGCTCCAGGCGGATGACCCTGCAGCCCTTGTACTGGCTCTCAAATTCCAGGATGTTCTCAATGGTCGCGCCGCGGAATTTATAGATGCTCTGGTCGTCGTCTCCCACCACGCAGATGTTGCCCCATCCGCCCGCCAGGAGGGAAGACAGCCGATACTGCAGGCGGTTGGTGTCCTGGTACTCGTCGATCAGCACGTACTGGAACCTCCGCTGCCAGTGCTCGAGCACGTCGGCGTTTTCCTCCAGGAGCCTGACGGTGTTGTAGATCAGATCGTCAAAATCCATTGCGTTGGCGGCAAAGCTGCGCCGGGCGTATTCCTCGTACACCTGGGCATACTTTCTGCGGCGCAGATCGCCGGAGGCGGCGGCCTGCTGCCGGTACTCCGCGGCGGAAACGCCCGCGTCCTTGGCGCGGCTGATCTCCCCCAGCAGAGCCCGGGGCGGGTAGGTCTTCTCATCCAGCTCCAGATCCCGGAGAATATGCTTCATCAGGCTCTGGCTGTCGGAGGTGTCGTAAATGGTGAAGCTGCCGGTATAGCCCAGGCGCTCCGCGTCCCGGCGCAGAATGCGCACACAGGCCGAGTGGAAGGTGCAGGCCCAGATGTCCTCCGCCTGCTCCCCCAGCATGGCGGCGAGCCGCTCCTTGAGTTCCCCCGCCGCCTTGTTGGTAAAGGTGATGGCGAGGATGCGCCAGGGCGCCACGGGGTCCACCGCCGCAAGGCGCCGGGCCTCCTCCCCGCCCGCCTGCAAAAGGGCGATGCTCTGCTCGCCAGCGTCCGCGGGAATGTCTTCACAGTCCCCGGCCCGGCCGAATTTCAGGAGCTTTGCGATCCGGTTGATGAGCACGGTGGTCTTCCCGCTCCCGGCCCCGGCCAGGATCAGCAGGGGTCCCTCCGTCGCCAGCACAGCCTCCTGCTGCATGGGATTGAGGTTTTGGAAATCGCGCAGGATCAGCTCCCGGCACGCCTGTTGATATCGTTTTTCAAAGTCGTTCATCATAGTGGATATTGTAACACATTCCCCCTTTTTGGACAAGGCGCATCCAAAAAATTCACAGACCGGTAAATCTCAATTGACTTTTTTCGCTCTGCCTATTATTATGTAAACATATTCCGCTTGTGCAGTCTGGGGATGAAAGCCGTATGCGCGCCAAACAATCGAATACCGGCCCGGCTTCGGGCAAGCGCCGCCTGGGGGCCGTTTTGCTGCTCGTGCTCTGCTGCCTGGTGCTGATTGCCTGCGCCGCCTTCCTGCTGCCCCATCTTCTCCGGGCGCCGAAGCAGGCCGCTCTGCCTGCCGCATCCCCGTCTCCCGCTGCCGTAGAGGCGGAAGTGCCCGCGGCGCCGGCGCCCGTAGTCTGCGAGTTGCGGGCCTTTTCCTCCGGGGGCGACCTGTATGCCGTGCTGCGGGATGCCGAGGGCAACCCGGTCAAAGAGGACAAGCTCTCTTTCGAGATCGTCTTCCCCGACGGCACCGTCTCCAGCTATCCGGCGGACGGCGACGGAACGCTCTACCTGGGCGGCATGGAGCCGGGGCTCTACACGGTCCGCCTGCTGGCACCCGCGCACATCAGCGCCCTGCCCGCCGCCATCTCCGTCCCGGCTGTTTCCACGGATATGTCCGTCTTTCCCTCCTCCGATCCCGGCTGGCGGGAGTCGGACGGGAAGCTCTACTATGTCAATGCAAGAGGCAACGCCGTCACCGGCATGCACCAGATCGACGGGAAGCTCCGCTATTTTGACCAGTACGGCGTCAAGGCCTCCGCTCTGGGGCTCGACGTGTCCTATCACAACAAGGGCATCAACTGGCCCGCGGTAAAGGCCCAGGGCATCGATTTTGTCATCCTCCGGGCCGGCTACCGGGGCTACAGCACGGGTCTGCTCTGGGAGGACCAGCGCTTTGTCCAGTATCTCAAGGGCGCGAAGGCCGTGGGGCTGGACGTGGGCGTCTACTTCTACTCCTCCGCCGTCAACCCCGCCGAAGCCGTGCAGGAGGCCAGCTTTGTGATCGGCCTGCTGGGCGGAACGGAGCTGGAGTATCCCGTGTATTTTGACACCGAGCTCTCCGAGGATATCCCGCCCGGGCGGCATGACTACCTGGGCAAGGCCGTCCGCCAGCAGGTGATCCCCGCCTTCTGCGAGACCATCCGCGCCGCCGGTTACACGCCGGGGGTCTACTCCAATCTGAACTTTTTGAACAATCACATTCCTTATTCCTGCTACGGTCCCTACACCACCTGGCTTGCCAGCTACACCCGGGACAACCGCCTGCCCAGCTTTGACCGTCCCTACGACATGTGGCAGTTTACCGCGGGCGGCGTGGTCAACGGCATCCGCGGCGTGGCGGATCTGAATGTGGTCTTTTGAAAAACTCCCCGCCCGGGGAGTTTTTTCATCCCTGTCTTTCCAATCTGCGTTCATCTGTGATATAATTCCTTATCTGCAGCAAAGGAGGTGCGTCCATGAAGGTCAAGGCTGTCCGGGCTCTGTCCCTGTGTCTCTGTCTGGTCTTGCTGCTGGCGGGATTTGTGCGCACCCTCCTGCACCCGGTGACGGAGATCTACTATGAAAACCGCCCCGCAAATCAAATCGGTACGCTCACGCCCGGTTCTTTCCGAAGCGGGGAGTTTCAGACCTCTGTGGAGAGCGCGCTGGCGGATCAGACGCCCCTCGCCATCAAGATGAAGAAGCTCTACAACATCCTGGACGCGGCCCTTTCCCTTCCGGCTGCCCGCGCTCTGGCCGCAGAGGGTCGGTACGCGGGCTACCGCGATATCGCCTTTTTCCGGGACATGCTGGTGCTGCGCCCCGAAATGCCGGAGGCGCGGGCGGAGCTCTATGACAGCTCCCGGGAGCTGATCGCCTCCTGGACCGCGGCGCTGCCGGAGACCGACTTTTATCTCTATTACATTGAAACCGACCGGGATCTCAACCTGGAAACCGGGGAGAAGACCGGGATCTTCGAGTATCTGACGCGAGCGCCCTTCCTCCCCGCGGGACACGCCCGTAAGCTCGCCGTCAACAGCTATGCCGAGTACAGCCGGGACTTTCTCGCCACCGATCACCACTGGAACGCCCAAGGCGCCTACCGGGCCTATCTGGACATCTGCTCCATGCTGGGTCTTGTCCCTTTGGAGACTGACGGGATCTATACCGATCACGGCCACTATCTGGGCACCCGCGCCGCCGGGGTGGAGGGGCTGACGCCCGGGGATTTCTCTGTGGTGCGCTATCGCTATCCCCCGCTCACCGTCAGCTCCGGGGGCGTTTCCCATCCCGATTATGGTCAGCAGGAGCGTTTCATCGCCGGCGAGTTACCCGGCTTTTCCTACGGGACGGTTTACGGCGGCGACGGCGGCGAGATCCATTTCACCTGCGGCACCGGCCGCGGGAACGCGCTGATTCTCGGCGACTCGTACGACAACGCCATCCTGAAGGCGCTGGCCGCGGGCTTCCGGAACACCTGGAGCGTCGATCTGCGCGCGTATGGAGCCGATACCGGCCGGGTCTTTGACCTCCCCGCCTATGTGGAGGAGCACAATATTGATCTGGTGCTGCTCATCGGCGGCATTGATTTTTACAGCGCCAATCTTCTGCTCTCCTGATTTCCGTTTTCTGAGGTGTCGGCATGCTGTTTTCCAGCCTGACATTTTTATATGCCTTTCTGCCGCCGGTGCTGCTGCTCGCCTTTCTCCGGCGGGACGTCCGGTGGCAAAACGGCGTGCTGCTGGCGGCCTCCCTGCTGTTTTACGCCTGGGGCGATCCGCGCTCTCTGCCGCTTCTGCTCGGCACCGCGCTGGCCGTCTGGGCCTGCGGGCTGGGCATCGCTGGGGGAAAGCGCCCGGCAATCCGGCGGGGCTGCTTTGCCCTCTCTCTGCTCTTGCTGATTGGGACGCTCTTTCTCTTCAAGTATCTGAACTTCTTCGCCTCCACTCTGTCCGCGCTTGCCGGGCAAAGCTGGAGCCTGCGGCAGATTGCTCTGCCCGCCGCCATCAGCTTTACCACCTTCCAGCTTCTGTCCTATGTGATCGATCTCAAACGCGGACAGATCCGGCCTGAAAAGAACCTCTTCCGCTTCCTTCTGTTCGTCTGCTTCTTCCCGCAGCTGCTGCAGGGCCCCATCGTCCGCAACGGGGAAATGGCCTCGGAGCTCTCCGTCCGCTACATCAGGCGGGATGACGTCCTCTCCGGCTCGCGCCGCTTTGTTCTGGGGCTTGCCAAGAAGGTGCTGCTGGCGGACACGGTGGCGGTCATCGCCTCCCGGATCTATGCCGCCCCCTCCCTTGCGGGCACCTATGCCCTGTGGCTTGCCGGGCTCTGCTACACGCTGCAGATCTACTTTGATTTCTCCGGCTACAGCGACATGGCCCTGGGCCTCGGCCTTCTCTTCGGCTTTCACCTGCCGGAAAACTTCTCCTACCCCTACGCCGCGCGCTCCGTCACGGAGTTCTGGCGGCGCTGGCACATGACGCTCTCCCGCTGGTTCCGGGATTATGTGTACATCCCCCTGGGCGGCAACCGGGTTTCCCGGCCCCGCTTTCTGCTGAACATCCTCGCTGTCTGGGCGCTCACCGGTCTCTGGCACGGCGCCTCCTGGAACTTTGTCCTCTGGGGCGTTTACAACGGGGCGCTTCTGCTGCTGGAAAAACTGGTGTTCAAGCATCGTGACCGTCTGCCCGCGCCGCTGCAGAATCTGATCACCTTCCTGCTGGTGCTGGTGGGCTGGGTCATCTTCTCTCTGCCGGACTTCTCGGTTCTCTCCCGTGTGCTGCGGGGCATGTTTGTCTTCGCTCCCACCGACTGGAAAGCCCTGCTTTGTATGGATACTTCCATGGTCTCCAAGCTTCCCGCTCTGCTGCCGGCTCTGCTCTTCTCCTTCCCGCTGTTTGACAAGCTGCGCGTCAAGGAAGACGGGCTGCTCTCCGCCCTGGCAGTAAACGGTTTTTATCTGGGACTGCTGGCTGTCTGTATCCTGTTTTTGATCAGCCAGTCCTTCCACCCCTTTCTCTACTTCAACTTCTGAAACGTCAAAAGGAGTGTCCGATTCTGGACACTCCTTTTTCATTCCAGTTTTCTGCGCAGCAGCTCCACCGCCCGGCGCTCCAGGCGGGAGATCTGCACCTGGGAGACTCCCAGCACCCTGGCGCAACTCTGCTGGGTCATCCCGTGGTAATAGCGCAGGGCAATGACCTGCCTCTCCCGTTCGGGGAGCTGCTCGATGGCGGCACGCAGCGCCACCTGCTCCACCATGCGCTCCTCCGCGGCGTAATCTCCCAGGATCATCTCCAGCCGGAAGCCGTCCTCCCCGCTCTCCCGCTGAATGCTGTCGGCGGGACCGGCGGCGGTCTCGGCAAAGGCGATATCCTCCGGGCTCATGCCCGTCTCCTCGGAAATCTCCGAAATCCGCGGCTCCCGGCCCAGGCGCTGTTCCAGCTGCAGGCGGGCCTTTTTGATTTTCGCCGCCTGCTCCTTGACCCCGCGGCTGACCTTGACGGCGCCGTCATCCCGCAGGAAGCGCCGGATCTCACCGGAGATCTTTGGCACCGCGTAGGTGGAAAACTGCGTGCCGTAGCTCTCGTCAAAGCCCTCGATGGCCTTGAGAAAACCCACGCAGCCCAGCTGAAACAGATCGTCCGGCTCTGTGCCGCGGCCGAAAAAGCGCCGGGCCACGCTCCAAATCAGGCCGGCGTTTTCCCGGACCAGCAGCTCTGCCGCCTCCCGGTCCCCCGCCTGCGCCTGCCGGATGAGCGCCTTCCTCTCCGCGCTCATCGCGCCCTTGCCCGGGAGCAAAACTGTTTCCGCAGGGTGACGCTTGTCCCCTTGCCGGGATTGGAGCGCACGCGCAGCTTGTCGGTAAAGCTGCCCATAATGGTGAAGCCCATGCCGCTGCGCTCCTCCCCGCCGGTGGTATACAGGGGCTGCATGGCTTTTTCCACGTCCTCCATCCCGCGGCCCCAGTCCCGCACCGTGATCTCCACCGTGTTTTCCTCCGGGATCCGCATGCGCATGCTGATTTTTCCGATGCTGTCCGGGTAGGCGTGGACGATGGCGTTGGTCACGGCCTCCGACACCGCCGTGCGCAGATCCCCCAGCTCCTCCATGGTCGGGTCCAGCTGGGAGGCAAAGGCCGAGGCCGCGGAGCGGGCGAAGGCCTCATTGCAGCTGCGGCTGGGAAATTCGATTTTTATGTAGTTGCTCGCTTTCATATTCTCCTCCTTTTATCGGCCCATGGCCACGGGCACCAGCCGCTCGATCCCGGCGGCGTCCAGCACCCGCTGCGGCTGACGCGCGGGGTTTTCCACCCAGGCCCTGCCGCCCAGGGCGGTCATGCGGCGGCTGACCTTGATGATTACGGCAATGCCTGACGAATCCATAAAGCTCAGTCCCGAGAGGTTCAGGGCGCATTCCCGGGGGATAAACTCGTCCAGCAGTTCCTCAATCCTGTTCATGGCACAGCGGGCCTCGTGGTGGTCCAGTTCCCCGCTCAGATAGATGGTCAGACGACCCGCCTCATAGCTTGTTTGGATCTCCATCGCAGACAGCTCCTTTTAAAAACATAAAACCGCACCCGGCGGGTGCGGTTTTATTGTATCGAATTGTGTGCGCGGATGCTGCCGAAACGGGCCGCTTACTTTCCGAGATTCTCCAGACTGATCTTGAGATTCTCGATCAGCGCCTCCAGCTTCGCCTTCTTGTCCCGCTCCACGTTCACCACGGCCTCGGGGGCGCGCGTGACGAAGTTCTGGTTGGAGAGCTTGGCCTCCTGGCCCGCCAGCATCTTTTCGGCGTTGGCAAGCTCCTTGGCGATGCGGGCCTTCTCCTTCTCCAGATCCACCAGCTCCGCCATGGGGATAAACATGCGGGCGTTGTCGGTGATGACGGAGACCATGCCCTCGGTCTTCTCCGGAGCGGCGGCCTGCACGCTCACCCCGCTTGAGTAGGCCAGCTTGCAGATATAGCTCATGCCGGCCTCGAAGGCGTCCTTCCTGTCGGTGACGATAATGAGATGCGCCTTCCGGGACGGGGGCACGTTCATCTCGCTGCGGCGGGCGCGGACGGCCTTGATGGCGTTCATGACCATCTCAAAGTTCAGCTCGTCCTCGGGGAAGCTCAGCTCCGCCTTGTACACGGGATAGGCCTGAGTCATCAGCGCCTCACCCTCGTGGGGCAGGGCCTGCCAGATCTCCTCGGTGATGAAGGGGATGAAGGGGTGGATGAGCTTGAGGATTTCCGTCAGCACATACAGCAGCACCTTCTGGGCCGCGATCTTGGATTCCTCGTCCGCGCCGTTGAGGCGGGGCTTGGTCAGCTCGATGTACCAGTCGCAGTAACTGTCCCAGATAAAGTCGTAGATCTTGCCCGCGGCCACGCCCAGCTCGAAGCTGTCCATGTTGTCGATGACCTCGCGGATCAGGTCGTTGAGCTTGGAGAGGATCCACTTGTCCTCGATCTCCAGCTTCTCGGGCAGCTCATTTTTGTCGATGGTGAGATTCATCATCACAAAGCGGCTGGCGTTCCAGAGCTTGTTGCAGAAGTTGCGCATGGCCTCGCACTTTTCTTCATAGAAGCGCATGTCGTTGCCGGGGGAGTTGCCGGTAATGAGGTTAAAGCGCAGGGCGTCGGCGCCGTACTGGTCCACCATGTCCAGGGGGTCGATGCCGTTGCCCAGGGACTTGGACATCTTGCGGCCCTGGCTGTCGCGCACGATACCGTGGATGAAGACGGTCTTGAAGGGTTCCTCCTTCATCTGCTCCATGCCGGAGAAGATCATGCGGGCCACCCAGAAGAAGATGATGTCATAGCCGGTGACCATGACGGTGGTGGGATACCAGTAGTTCAGATCCGCGGTCTTCTCAGGCCAGCCCATGGTGGAGAAGGGCCAGAGGGCGGAGGAAAACCAGGTGTCCAGCACGTCCTCATCCCGGTGGATGTTCTTGCTGCCGCACTTCCCGCAAGCGCAGACGTCGGTGCGCGAGACGGTAATGTGGCCGCAGTCGTCGCAGTACCAGGCGGGGATCTGATGGCCCCACCAGAGCTGACGGGAGATGCACCAGTCGTGCACGTTCTCCATCCAGTTGAGGTAGGTCTTGGTGAAGCGCTCGGGCACGAACTTGATGCGGCCGTCCTTGACCACGTCGATGGCGGGCTTGGCCAGGGGCTTCATCTTCACGAACCACTGGGGGCTGGTGAGAGGTTCCACCACGGAGCCGCAGCGGTAGCAGCAGCCCACGTTGTGGCTGTAGGGCTCCACCTTGACGAGATAGCCCTCGGACTCCAGGTCGGCAACGATTTCCTTGCGGCACTCGTAGCGGTCCATACCGTTGTACTTGCCGCCGTTGATGATCTTCGCGTCCTCGTCGATGCACTGAACCTGCTCCAGGTTGTGGCGCAGGCCGACCTCATAGTCGTTGGGGTCATGGCAGGGGGTCATCTTCACGGCGCCGGTACCGAAGCCCAGCTCCACATAGTCGTCGGCCACGATGGGCAGCTTCCGGCCCACCAGCGGCAGGATGGCGTTCTTGCCCACCAGGTGCTGATATCTCTCGTCCTGGGGGTTGACGGCCACGCCCGTGTCGCCCAGCATGGTCTCGGGCCGGGTGGTGGCGATGATGAACTCCTCGTCGGAATCCTCAATGGGATAGCGGATATACCAGAAGGAACCGGGGATGTCCTTGTACTCCACCTCCGCGTCAGAGAGCGCGGTGCGGCAATGGGGGCACCAGTTGATGATGCGCTTGCCCTTGTAAATGAGGCCCTTTTCGTACAGCTCGCAGAAGGTCTCCCGCACGGCCTTGGCGCAGGTGTCGTCCATGGTGAAGCGGCTGCGGCTCCAGTCGCAGGAGACACCCATGCTCTTCTGCTGTTCGACGATGCGGTCGCCGTACTGCTGCTTCCAGGCCCAGACGCGCTCCAGGAACTTGTCGCGGCCCAGGTCGTAGCGGGTCTTGCCCTCTTCCTTGCGCAGCACCTCCTCCACCTTGATCTGGGTGGCGATGCCCGCGTGGTCCACGCCGGGAAGCCAAAGGGCGGCATAGCCCTGCATGCGCTTGTAACGGGTCAGAATGTCCTGAAGGGTGGCGTCCAGGGCGTGGCCCATGTGAAGCTGCCCCGTCACGTTTGGGGGCGGCATGACGATGGAGAAGGGCTTCTTCTCAGGGTCGATCTTGCCCTCGAAGCAGCCGCCCTTCATCCAGAGATCGTAAATCTTGCTCTCGACCTGTTTGGGGTCGTAGGCTTTCGGCAGTTCTTTCATGTCCTCTCTCCTTTTATTGTCACTAGATTTCTTTCATGGCAAGTCCCGTCTTTTCCGCGGCAAACGCGCCGAAGGCGTCGGGACTCCCCTCGATAAAGCCGCGCTCTGTAAAGATGTAGCCGCGGCTGTTTTTCAGCGTCAGAAACCAGGCGTCCCCGCTGTGGAAAACACCGGTCACATCCTCATACGGAAGGCGCTCCCCTCCCGGCCGTCGGATGCCGTCCTCCTCAAAGGAAAGCGTCGGGTGGCCCACGCTGCTCTCATAGGAGAGCCAGGTCCGCTTTCTTGTGGAGCTTGTCATCCAGAGAGGATAGACCAGCATCACCAGCATGAACATGAGGTTGACGGGCATGCGCATGGGGTCCGGGTTCCGCAGGGCTGACACCAGCGTGAGCGCAAACAGCAGCAGCGCGACGACCCATACGGCCAGCAGCATCCGCCGCACGCCCACGTAGTTTTTCTTGAGGCCGGTGCGATAAAAGCGGCGGTATTCCTGTTCGGTATAGTCGGCCTGGATTTCAAAGCGCATCTTTCTGTCCTCCGCATGCCCCGGCAATAAAAACGCCCCGAAGCGCCTGGCTTCAGGGCGATAAACTACCGCGGTACCACCTGAATTCCGCAGAGACTCTGCGGCACTCCCGGCCCGATAACGGGGGCCGTCCGCCCGGACTACACAGGTTTCCCCTTCCCCCGGAACGCTCAAGGCCGACCTTCCGCGGCGCGTCACAGGCGCTTGCACCAACCGCGCCCTCTCTGCGAAACGCTCTCCGCGTACTCCTGCCTGTCACAGCAATTACATGAATCTTACAACAGTCGGATTTTTTTGTCAATAGATTCCGCCATGAAAAAGCCGGGCAGAAGCCCGGCTTTTTCAGATTCGGTGTCTTTTTACGCCAGCATGTCTTTCAGACCGTCCAGATCCGTGTAGCCCACGCGGGTGGCCTTGACCGCGCCGTCCTGCAGCACCACCAGGGTGGGGATGCTCATGACGCGGAACTTCCGCGCGATCTGCATCTCGGCGTCCACGTCCACCTTGCAGATCTTCACCTTGTCGCCCATTTCGGCGTCCAGGGCGTCCAGCACGGGGGCCTGCATCTTGCAGGGGCCGCACCAGGTGGCCCAGAAGTCCACCAGCACCAGGCCCTGGCCGGTGACGGCGTCGAAGTTGTCTTTATTGAGATGCGTGATTGCCATATCGTTTCTCCTTTTTCTTTTGAATTTGCATTCAATCTACCATATTTTTATTGAAATGACAAGAGCGATCGTTTATAATATAATGGTTAATTCAGCAACAGTCTCCGTCCCCGGTCGGAGCAGAATGGAGAGAGACAATGGACGAAAACGCCAGAAACTTTATTGACGCTTTTATACAGGAGGATATCGCCGAGGGCGGGCAGTTTGCCGGCATGAAGGTGCACACCCGCTTTCCGCCGGAGCCCAACGGCTATCTGCACATCGGCCACTGCAAGGCCCTGACCATCGACTTCGGCACGGCCGAGCACTTCGGCGGTCTCTGCAACCTGCGCATGGACGACACCAATCCCGCCAAGGAGGATACCGAGTTTGTCGACGCCATCCAGGAGGACATCCATTGGCTGGGCTTTGACTGGGGCGACCGCTTCTACTACGGATCGGACTATTTTGAAAAGACCTACGAGTACGCCATTGAGCTGATCAAGAAGGGGCTGGCCTATGTCTGCGAGCTGACGCCTGAGCAGTTCAAGGAGTACCGGGGCGACACCACCCATCCCGCCGTCAGCCCCTGGCGCGACCGGCCCGTGGAGGAGAGCCTGGATCTCTTTGAGCGGATGAAGAACGGCGAGTTTGCCGAGGGGCAGTACACCCTGCGGGCCAAGATCGATCTGGCCAGCGGCAACTTCAACATGCGCGATCCCGTGCTCTACCGCATCCGCTACATCGAGCACCACCGCCAGGGCACCAAGTGGTGCATCTTCCCGATGTATGACTTTGCCCACCCCATCCAGGACGCGCTGGAGGGCATCACCCACTCCCTGTGCTCCCTGGAATATGAGGCCCACCGGCCCCTGTACGACTGGGTGGTCTCCAATGTGTCCATTCCCTACCACAAGCCCCGTCAGATTGAGTTTGCCCGTCTCGGCATCAATTATACCGTGATGAGCAAGCGCAAGCTGCGCAAGCTGGTGGAGGAGGGTTACGTCTCCGGCTGGGACGATCCCCGCATGCCCACCCTCTGCGGCCTGCGCAGACGCGGCTACACCTCCGCTTCCATCCGTACCTTCTGCGAGAAGATCGGCGTCTCCAAGGTGGACTCCACCGTGGACTGGGCGCTGCTGGAGAGCTGCCTGCGGGACGATCTGAACGCCCACGCCCGCCGCGTGATGGCGGTGCTGCGCCCCGTGAAGCTCACCGTCACCAACTACCCCGAGGGCCAGAGCGAGCTGCTGGAGGTGGAAAACAATCCCCTGGATCCCGAGGCCGGCATGCGCAAGGTCAGCTTCTCCCGCCACCTCTGGGTGGAGCGGGACGACTTCATGGAAGTGCCCGCCCCCAAGTACAAGCGTCTCTACCCCGGCAACGAGGTGCGCCTCAAGGGCGCGTATCTGGTCACCTGCACCGGCTGCGTCAAAGACAGTCAGGGCAATGTGACCGAGATTCTCTGCGAGTATGACCCCCAGAGCCGCGGCGGCGATCCCGCCGACGGGCGCAAGGTCAAGGGCGCCACCATCCACTGGGTGGACGCCGCCACCGCCGCCGACGCCGAGGTGCGCGTATACGACTATCTGTTCTCCGATCCCGAGCCCGACGGCCCGGACAAGAACTTCCTGGACAACCTCAACCCCGAGAGTCTTACCGTCCTCACCGGCTGCAAGGTGGAGAAGTGCCTTTCCGAGATCCCCATGCCGGAAAAGGGCAAGAACTCCGAGAGCTTCCAGTTTATGCGCCAGGGCTACTTCTGCCTGGATAACCGTGACGCCGCCCCCGGCCGCCTGGTCTTCAACCGGGCCGTGGCCCTCAAGGACAGCTTCAAGCGCTGATCCTGCATCCGCATATCAAAACCTCCGTCGACCGAAACGATCGACGGAGGTTTTTCTTCTGCTTTATTCCTGCTTGTACTTAATGGCCAGGATCAGACCGGCGATCAGAGCTGCGGCGGACAGAGCCACCAGCAGCCAGGTCTCCCCGGTGACGGCGCTCGCTGTTTCTTCCGCTGTTTCCTCCTGCACAGTCTGCTGGGCAGACTGGCTTTCCTGCTCCTGCCTGCCCCCGGGCCGGCCGCCCATGGGCTGCATGGAGCCGTCTTCCGGCATGGCCGGGGGC